>CAZNZA010000051.1:4088-19132 GCA_964577325.1 uncultured Polyangiaceae bacterium | reverse complement strand
CTGCGTTCCCACCGCCCTGCGTTCCCACCGCCCTGCGTTCCCACCGCTCCATGGCACCACACCCGTTAACATCCGAGCAACCTGCTTCCGAGCTTGCGGTGGCGTTCGTCGTCTCGCACTTTCCTTCAGCCTCGGAGACGTTCGTGCTACGCCAGGTGCGGTGCCTGACTCGGGCAGGGGCGCGTGTCACCGTCTTCGCTCGCCATGTCGATGCTGGCGCCGCCATACCCGGCTATACGGACAACGAGGTTCAGCCGACGGTGATTCACCTGCCCGAGGGGCAGCCTCTCGAGCAAGCAGCGCTCCACTGTTTGCGCTGGATGAGTCGTGCTTCCGTTAGCAGCCGGGCCAGACGCCGACTGCTCGGTGTTGCGGAGGCGCGACTTGCAAACGTCGATGCGTGGAGCATCTCGCGCCCGGACTACCCATACTTGGGTCGCTTCGATACCATCATCGCGCACTTTGGACCCAACGGGCTTACGGCCATGTGCCTGCGCCGGGCGGGCCTTTTGGACGGTCCCATCGCCACGTTCTTTCACGGCTACGACATGAGTGAGCGCGACACGCTGGAGCGCCACTTGCGCGGTTATGCGCGCCTGTTCCGTGAGACGGAGCTGCTCTTGCCAATAAGTCAGTTGTGGGCGAGCCGGCTGCGGGCGTGGGGCGCTCCGAGTGAAAAAGTGCGCGTGCTTCACATGGGAGTCGATGTGCCGCCCATGGCTGCACTCCGCCCCTTCGCGCGTCCTTTACATGAGCCCTTGCACGTAGTCACGGTGGGACGCTTCACTGAGAAGAAGGGGATCCGCTATGCGATCGAAGGCGTACGACGCTGCCAGGTTCCCGTCGAGCTTTCCATCATTGGCTTCGGCGAGCTCGAGGAAGAGCTGCGTGGGCTAGCCGAGCAGTCTACCGTGAACCCGATTCGCTTTCTGGGTAAGTGCCCTCATCCTGCCGTGCTCGAACGCCTCGAGCAGGCGGACGTCTTTTTGCTCCCCTCGGTTACCGCGACCAGTGGAGATATGGAGGGCATTCCGGTTGCCGTCATGGAAGCGATGAGCCGCGGGTGTTTGGTCATCGCGTCGCGGCACAGCGGCATCGGCGAGCTGGTTACGGACGGCGAGTCGGGCATCCTGGTGCCCGAGCGCAACGGAGAGCAAATCGCTCAAGCGCTCGGGGATCTCGCCTCGGGCCGCTACGACATCGAGCAGATGCGTCAAAAGGCTCGTGCTCGCGTTGACGCGCACTTCAACAACCTCACGCTCGACCGAGAGCTATTCGAGGTCGTGGAGCAGTTGGCCCTCAGCGGCGAGCCAGCACGCCCTGGTCGATGATGAACTGTACGACCTGCTCCAGCCCCTGACCGAGCTTTAAGCTCGTGAACACGAACGGGCGCTCTCCGCGCATCTTGCGAGCATCGCGGTCCATCACTTCCAAAGAGGCACCCACATGCGGCGCCAAGTCAGTCTTGTTGATGACCAACAGATCGCTTTTGGTAATCCCCGGGCCTCCCTTGCGGGGGATCTTGTCTCCCGCCGCGACGTCGATGACGTAAAGCGTGAGATCACTGAGCTCAGGGCTGAATGTCGCACTCAGGTTGTCGCCGCCGCTTTCCACGAAGATCAACTCGAGTCCGTCTATGCGACGGGTAATTTGTGCGATCGCTTCGAGGTTTATCGATGCATCCTCGCGTATCGCGGTATGTGGGCAACCGCCCGTCTCGACGCCTATGATGCGTTCCGGAGGCAACGCTCCGCTGCGCGTCAAAAACTGCGCATCCTCTTGGGTGTAGATGTCGTTAGTGATCACCGCCAGGTTGTAGCGGTGCCGCATGGCCTTGCACAGCGCGTCAACCAATGCGGTCTTGCCCGAACCCACCGGTCCACCAATGCCAACCCGAAGCGCGTGACTCTGATCCATGTATCCATTACCGTAGCTCGACGTGCCCGCGCTTGTAAATGCCGGGCGGACGAGTCCCGGAATGGTCCGGAGCGACCGACGGCAAACGTAAACGATGGATGGCGGTTGCCGCCTAGGAGCGAAACAGGCGCGAGTATTGCTCCTCGTGCCAGCTGCTGCTCAAAGCCATCCCGGGGCCACTGAAGCCGAGCTCGTCATCGCTCACGGCTCGCGCTTGCAAAGCCACGTCCACGACCTCTTGCAGCAATGAACTCAGCACCTCCTGGGCTGAAAACTGACCCAAGCGCATGACGCGCGTGGCCGCACTGACTTGGTTTTCGAGCCACGCAAACGCAAAGCCGATGCTTGCATCGTGAGGCGTGATGCCGAAGCGCGTCGCAGCAAGGCCGAACAAGACCACGTAACTGGCATCGGGATGATCGATGTAGGGAGCGGCGTCGTGCACGCCGAGGTGCGACAAAACGCGAGCCAGGGCGCGGCCCAACTGCCGCTCTTCGCTGCGCACCTCGCTTGTCTCACGGTATGAAAGCATCGTCCTGCACAGGGACAAAGACGGCCCGTGCTCATCGAGGGGAGTATCGACAGCTGCAGGGGCTTGCTGCTGCCACATCTCCATCGCACGCTGCAACAGAGGCAGGTCCGTCAATGCCAGATTGTGCGTCAAGACACCGTGTAGCCAGGCACGCAGCTCGGGAGGGTTCCGAATCCACTGCCGTTCGATGGCTTGTTCCAAGCCTTGCGAGTAAGCAAACGCTCCAATCGGGAAGGCGGGGCTGCACAGCTGAAGCAACCGCAGCGTTGACAGGCTGCAGCCGATGTCTGGCCCCAGTGCCGAGATCGTCACCGAACACTCGGCGGCGTATCGTGGTCGTGTGTGTGGGAATGCCTCGACCCGTGATGGTGAGCCGTGAAGGAGTGTCCATGACCATAGGCGCCCGCTTCCGGCTCGAACGGCAAACGCTCGCACTCAGGCTCGAGCCCCAACTGACGAACCAGATCGTCTAGAACGTGGTCATGGTTGTAGCGCAGCTCCCTGGGTAGGATTTGCAGCGGAGTATGCCGATTGCCCAGGTGATAGGCGACGCGGCTCAACAGCCAGGCATCTGCGCTACGCACTACCGAAAGCTCTTCGGCAGCAGCGTGCACCACGATGATCTCGCCATCTGTAGTCGCTAACTTGTCGCCATCACGCAACGTCGTGCCGTGCTCGAGTAGCACGGATAGGCAACGAGTATCATCCAGCGTGGCGCGAAAACGCCGCTTCTGGCGTTGGTCGTAGGTCAAGGTCAAGCTGGCCGTAGCCGGACCTTCGCCCGCATATCTCTGAGATGCGTGTAGCGTCATGGAGCTCGACTAAAACAAAAAGTAGCGCTGCGCCATAGGGAGCACGTCCAACGGTTCGCAAGTCAGCAGGCGCCCGTCGGCGCGCACCTCGTACGTCTGAGGATCGACCTGCATGTGCGGCTGGTAGTTGTTGTGCACCATGTTGCGCTTGGTGATCCCTCGCACGTTGGTCACGGCGTGCGTACGCTTTCTCAAGCCCAGCTGCTGAGGCACCCCCGCCTTTTGAGCCGCTTGGGAGATGAAAGTCAGACACGTTTGCTCCAGCGCTCCTGCTAGCGCGCCAAACATCTTTCGGTAGTGCACCGGCTGCGGCGTCGGGATCGAAGCGTTCGGATCGCCCATTGGAGCCGCTACGATCATGCCGCCTTTGATGATCATGGCGGGTTTGGTGCCGAAGAATGCTGGCTTCCACAGCACGAGATCCGCCAGTTTGCCTACTTCGACGGAGCCTACTTCGTCGGCGATACCATGGGCGAGCGCGGGGTTGATGGTGTACTTGGCAATGTAACGTTTGGCCCGGAAGTTGTCGTGCTCTGGCGGATCGTCGCTTAGCGCGCCGAATTGGAGCTTCATCTTGTGAGCCGTCTGCCACGTCCGACACACGACTTCGCCGACTCTGCCCATGGCTTGAGAGTCGGAAGCTATCATGCTGAAGGCACCCAAGTCGTGCAGGATGTCCTCGGCAGCGATCGTCTCTTTGCGGATCCGCGATTCGGCGAAGGCGACATCCTCGGCGATCTTCGGGTCGAGGTGGTGACAAACCATCAGCATGTCCAAATGCTCATCGATGGTGTTAACCGTGTACGGCCGTGTTGGATTGGTCGACGAAGGGAGCACTTCGCTCAGTTCGCAGGCGCGAATGATGTCTGGCGCGTGACCGCCGCCGGCTCCCTCGGTGTGGTAGGCGTGAATGGTGCGACCCTTGAGCGCCGCTAACGTGTGTTCGACGAAGCCAGATTCATTCAACGTGTCGCTGTGGATGGCCACTTGGATGTCGTGTTGTTCGGCCACCGAAAGACAATTGTCGATGGCCGCAGGAGTGGTGCCCCAATCCTCGTGCAACTTCAGGCCGAGCACACCGGCTTGCACTTGTTCGACTAGCGCCTCCGGTAAACTGGCGTTGCCCTTGCCCAAAAATCCGAGGTTCATCGGTAGGGCGTCGGCGGCGCGCAACATCTGGTGGATGTTCCAAGGGCCCGGCGTGCAGGTGGTGGCGTTGGTGCCGGCAGCAGGACCCGTCCCACCGCCAATCATCGTCGTCACACCGCTCATCAAAGCGTCGTCAATCTGTTGGGGACAGATGAAGTGAATGTGAGCATCGATAGCGCCAGCCGTGACGATCAAACCTTCGCCTGCGATGGCTTCGGTTCCTGGACCGATGATGATGTCGACATTCGGCTGTACGTCGGGGTTACCAGCTTTGCCAATGGCCGCGATGCGTCCGTCTTTGAGGCCTATGTCTGCCTTCACGACGCCCCAATAGTCCAGGATCAAGGCATTGGTAATGACCGCGTCCACGGCTTCGGCATTCGTGCGCTGACCTTGCCCCATGCCGTCGCGAATGACCTTGCCTCCCCCAAACTTCACTTCTTCGCCGTACGTGGTCTTGTCACTTTCGACGCAGATCCACAAAGCGCTGTCACCCAACCGCACCCGGTCTCCGGTGGTGGGGCCATACATTTCGGCGTAAGCCTTGCGGCTGATCATGACCATGAGCGGGATCCTCGGGGAAGTGCCATCATCTTCAGGGCGTTGGAAGTTTGCCCATCACTTGTGCGTTGAAGCCGTATATCGCGCGTTCACCAGCGAACGCCACGAGCTCCACTTCGCGCGATTGTCCCGGCTCGAAGCGAACGGCGGTGCCCGCAGGGATGTTCAAGCGGAAGCCGCGAGTTACGGAGCGGTCGAACTGCAACGCAGGATTTACCTCGAAGAAGTGGTAGTGAGAGCCTACTTGAATGGGACGATCGCCGGTGTTGCTCACGACCACGGTCACCGTCTCACGGTTGACGTTCAGTTCAAGTTCGCCCGGCACGGTCACCACCTGCCCTGGCACGTCGTCTGACGTGCGCGCGCGGATGGGCTCATGAACGGTTACCAGTTTGGTGCCGTCCGGAAACGTCGCCTCTACCTGGACCTCGGGAATGAGCTCCGCGATGCCTGGCATCACGTCATCCTCCGAGAGCAATTCCGCGCCATAGCTCATCAGCTCGGCGACACTCCGCCCATCGCGTGCCCCTTCGAGGATGGCTGCGCTGATGTACGCAACTGCTTCAGGGTAATTCAGCTTTACGCCTCGCGCCTTGCGTCGCTCCGCGAGCGTTGCGGCAACGAAGAGCATCAGCTTGTCTTTTTCGCGGGGTGTGAGTTCCATGTTCCTGTCGATTGAGGCGTTCGAGCGTGCGGTTCAATGGCACCCGGTGGTTCGCGCTTCCATTGTCGCTACGCGTTTTGCTCTTACGTTCGCCATACGCGGGGAGGTTCCGCCCGTAATCCTACGACGAGCGGTCGGAGCGCTTGCCAGACGCTGGTAAAGACGGCCTTGCAGCGCTCTGTCGACGTGCCCAAATAGCGACATACGAGGCTGTACTGTTGCTCGCTTTGCATGAGCTGACTAGCCCCAAAACGATCCTCAGGCGTGTTCTGTAGGAGTTGGGCTGCAGCCGCTCGCGCGGACGGCAAGGCCGTGCCGGTCACTGGGTGAACGACGAGCGTTCCGTACGTCGAGTAGCCGGCAAGTCCCCATGCCGCCTCCAGGACGGGACCATTTCCCTCGATGGTCAGAGCTTCGGTAAGCAGCGGCCTAGCGCCCTCGAACCATTCCATGCGTTGCCGGAAGCGGCCAGCGTTGAAACGCTCCCCAGCCGCGGGGCGTCCCAGGCAAACGACGTCCCAGGCAATAGCGCGGCCACCCGGAGCCAGCTGTACGGTCGTCTGCATCTCAGCTATGGCGCCGTCGAATACTATCGTCTCTTGCGGTAACCACTCCAGGCTACTCGTGGCGTCCACTTGAAGGTGTTGGATCTGACGCGCTACGGCGCCCGCGCTGCGATAGAATTTGGTTGCTCCGGGAGTAGTGACGAGTGCGCGCGCCGAAGCATCTGCCTGCACGTTCACAGCCAGTCGATCACCGCCCACGACGCCTCCGGGGGGGTGCAGCACGTACGCGTGGCAGGCGCCGCTCGATTCCAAGAACGCGCGCTGGACGCGAAGCGGTCCGTGATGACGACGGCCAACCAAGACCGTCTCAGAGCCAACACCGCGGAACACCAGGTCAAGCTTTGCCTCCCAGTGGGGCCATTGGGGAAGCGGCGTGGGCTGCTCTTCGATCATGCAGGATGCGTGAGCCAGCACGGCAGACTCAAACGACGAGATACTTGGAAATCACTTCGTCTGACAATCCCTTCATTTCCCCACGTACTACGCTGCGCCCGCGTTCGAGGATGCAGAACTCCTTGCCCACGCGACGCGCGAAGGGCAGTTTCTGTTCGACGAGCAAGATCGATAGCCCTTCGGCGTTGAGCTGAATCAGAATGTCGCCGATTTGCTTGACCACGTTAGGCTGGATACCTTCGGTCGGCTCATCCAAAATGAGTAGCTGAGGGTCGTTCATGAGCGCGCGACCAATCGCCAACTGCTGCTGCTGCCCGCCCGATAGATCGCCTCCACGCCGGTGCAGCATCTCCTTGAGCACCGGGAACAAGGCGAAGATCCTGTCGGGGATGCGAGCCGGGCTGCCGGGTTTGCCTGCCAATCCAATCAGCAAGTTCTCCTCGACCGTCAGTTGACTGAAGATCTCTCGCCCTTGGGGGACCAACCCAATGCCCAGCTTGGCGCGATCCGATTGGGCCTTGCGGGTGAGTTCGACGCCCTTGAACTTGACGCTGCCCGACGTCGCTTTCAGCCCCCCCATGATGGTCTTGAGAAGGGTGGTTTTACCAACTCCGTTACGTCCCATCAAACACAGGCAACTGCCAGCCGACAGCTCCAAATCGATGTCCCACAACGTGTGGCTCTGACCATAGGACTGGTTGAGTTTGCTTACTTCCAACATACGTTCACTCGCCAAGATAGACTTCGATGACTTGAGGATTGCTTTGCACCTCGTCCATGGACCCTTCCGCAAGCACCGAACCTTCGTGGAGCACGGTGACCGTTTTGGCAATACTGCGCACGAACTCCATGTCGTGCTCGACCACTACCACGGTATGCGAACCCTTGAGGCGATTGAGCAGTTCTGCCGTGCGCTCGATCTCTTGGTGAGTCATGCCGGCCACGGGTTCATCGACGAGCAGAACTTTCGGGTTCTGCGCGAGCAGCATCCCGATCTCGAGCCACTGCTTCTGGCCGTGCGACAACAATCCCGCCAAGTCGTTGCTGCGTTCGGTCAACCCGATGAGCTCGAGCAGTTCGTCGATGCGCTCGCGCTGCGCCTTGCTCAGGGGACGAAACAGCGTGTGCCACAGGCCGCGGCCGTCGCTCAGCGCGAGCTCCAGGTTCTCGAACACGGTATGCCCCTGAAACACCGTCGGTCTTTGGAACTTGCGCCCGACGCCGAGATTCGCCACCTCGTGCTCCGACATTTGCGTCAGGTCCCGTCGGTCGCGCTCGCTTCCAATCAAGAAGACGTGTCCCTCGTCGGGTCGTGTCTTGCCCGTGATGACGTCCATCAACGTCGTTTTCCCCGCGCCGTTCGGGCCGATGATACACCGCAGTTCGCCTTCGTCGAGGATCAGCGTCAAGTTAGTCAGCGCCTTGAAGCCATCGAAGCTGACGGAGATGTTGTCGACCGCCAGCAACGCTCGTGCCCGTTGCTGAACGATGGCGTTGTAACGACTCTCGTCGACGAGCCGAGGATTGGAGCGCAACAAAGATCGTCGTGGTGAGACGGGAGCTCGAGTGACGGTGTCGGTGGCCATGGCTTTCTTCGCGACGCTAATCATGCGTTTACCTTTCCCTCGTCGGTGTGTCCGCGCAGCCGCCGCCACAGACCGACGAGCCCCTGAGGCAGAAACAGCGTCACGGCTACGAACAAGGCTCCAAGCACGTATAACCAATAGTCCGGCAGCTCGGTGGTGAACCAGCTTTTGGCGCTGTTGACGATGAGCGCACCGAGAGGCGCGCCGAGCAACGTCCCTCTACCACCGACCGCGACCCACACCACCATCTCTATCGACTTCTTGGGATCCAGTTCACTTGGGTTTATGATGCCAACCTGCGGTACGTACAGGGCCCCAGCAATGCCACAAATGACGGCCGAAAGGGTCCAGGCGAACAGCTTGAACTTGAGCGGATTGTAGCCGGTGAACGACACCTTGCCCTCATGGTCTCGGATAGCCTTGAGCACCCGGCCGAGTCTTCCCGTCACCGTGTACCGACAAAGCAGATAGCAAGCGAACAACGTCAACCCTGAGAGTACGTAGAGCGCCAGCTTCGTCGATGGCTCCGCGAGCGAATAGCCATGCAGCCGTTTGAAGTCGGTCAGACCGTTGTTGCCCCCGAACCCTGTCTCATTGCGAAAGAACCAAAGCATGAACGCGAACGTCAGGGCTTGCGTGATGATGGAAAAGTAGACACCGCTGATGCGGGAGCGAAAGGCAAAGAAGCCGAACACCAATGCCAGTAGACCAGGCGCTAGCACGACCATCAACAGTGCGAAGGGCAGGCTGTCGAAGCCGTACCAGAACCAAGGTAATTCCTTCCAATCTAGGAACACCATGAAGTCCGGTAGCTCGCTGCGATACACGCCCTCACCGGCCATCTCACGCATCATGTGCATGCCAATGGCGTAGCCGCCGAGAGCGAAGAACACACCGTGTCCAAGGCTGAGGATCCCAGTAAATCCCCAGATCAAGTCCATGGCTAGGGCGACCATGGCAAAGCACATGAACTTGCCCAGCACGTTGACGACGTGGTCGGGCATGTGCAGGGGAGAGCCGGCAGGTACTGCCGAGTTCAAGAGCGGCACGATGATGATGAATATTGCTGCGAAGGCTGCCAGCAGCGCCCAGGCGCGGGCACGATGGATCTGGATGAAGTGTGACTTGAGCGTGTCCATGGACGAGTACCAATTAACGTATGGTTAGCTACGCGTTGCAGGCCATCAAAGCTCGGCTGCGCGTCCTTTGAGTGCGAACAACCCCTGAGGTCGCTTTTGAATGAAGAGAATGATCAGGACCAGTACGAAGATCTTGCCCAACACCGCCCCGGCGACGGGTTCGAGAAACTTGTTCAGCACGCCCAATCCCAGGGCTCCGACGACGGCACCGATGACGTTGCCAACACCCCCGAGAACCACCACCATGAACGAGTCCACGATGAAACCTTGTCCCAATTCCGGACCTACGTTGCCCACCTGAGACAAGGCAACCCCGCCCAAGCCCGCCACGGCTGAGCCAAGGGCGAATGTCCACATGTCGATGGTTTGGCTCGGGATGCCCAGGTTGTTGGCCATGCTTCGGTTCTGCGTCACAGCACGGACGTAGAGCCCCAGGCGCGTGCGACGAAGCAAGAACCAAACGAAACCCACAACGATAAAGGTGAACACGATGATCGCCAGACGGCTGTACGGGAGCACGACGGTCGGGGTGAGTTCCCAACCGCCAGACAACCAACTCGGGTTGGCGACGGTCACGTTCTGCGCGCCAAAAATCAGGCGCACCGTTTGAATGAGCACGAGGGAGATCCCCCACGTCGCGAGCAACGTTTCCAGTGGCCGTCCGTACAGGTGCCGCACGATGCCGCGCTCGAGCGCTAGACCGACCAGCCCGGTCACGACGAAAGCGGCCGGAATTGCAGCCACCAAATAGTAGTCTCGGACGTCGGCCGTAAATCCTTCGAACAAGTTTTGAACCACGAAGGTGGTGTAGGCGCCAATCATCAACATCTCACCGTGAGCCATGTTGATGACGCGCATCAGGCCGAAGGTGATGGCCAGACCGAGTGCCGCGAGCAGCAGAATGCTACCCAAACTCAGCCCGTAGAAGGCATTGGCGGCGAGGCTTATCAATGCGACGCGACTTTCGATGCCTGCGAGTGCCTTCTGCGCCGCGGCTCGAACCTGCTCGTTCGGCTCCGAAAACTCGCCTCCGGCGCCAGTGGTGAGTAACCCTTCGAGGAGCGCGGAGTGGGTGACGTCGCCATCATCGGCGAGCGCGTGCAAAGCTTGTAGGCGCCGCTCGGGGTCTGGGCTCGACAGGTCCACTTGGGCGACGGCAAGCCGCAGCTGCTTCTTCACTTGCGAATCGCTTTCCCGAGCCAAGGCCAGCTGCATGGTCTCATGCAAAGCGTCACTGGGGCGCTTGGCAAGTTCAGCCGCGGCTTCCAAACGTACGGCCACGTCCTTCGACTGGAGGCGAATTTGGGCCAACGCTGGAGCCAATACTCGTCGCACGGCATTGTTCATACGAGGTGCCGTGGCTTCGGCGTCTGATGGAGCTGACTGCCCAGTCAACGCGTCGGTGACCTCAGTTTCGGTCACCAATAGCGCTCGACCCTGCCGGTCGAAGCGCAATTGGGTTCGGTCCAGAGCCAGCAACACGGGCAGCGCCCGAGGGTCGTCGCTTGCTGCGAGCGCCGCTATGGCTTGATGCATGCGGTCGACGTCGGCTGAGGCAATGTCAGCTAACCAGCTTTCGAGCTCCGCCGCGTGAGCTACGCGGGGCGACAGCGAGAGGATGGCTTGAAGCATCAGCAGGCCGACGCTCAATGCTTTGAGCAAAGATGAGGGACGACGAGAGGAGCAACGGGACATACGAGTCTGAGAGAGTGGGGCGCCTCGAGCGCCTACAATAATTTGTAAACGGGAGCGAGAAGGGAGAAGGCGCGGTCGTGCGCCCTCTCCTTTGGGTTATCACTGAAACTTGGCTGTCTCGCAGTTGCCGCAGACCCAGGGGTAGCTCCAATCGGCAACCTTCTTGCTGCTTTCCGGGACGTACTCACTCCAGGGCTCGGCGCGCACGGGGCCGTCCGTCTTCCAGACCACCTGCAGTTGACCATCGGCTTGTATCTCGCCGATGTACACTGGCTTGTGCAAGTGATGGTTCTTCTCGTCCATCTTGATGTCGAACCCAGATGGGCTCTTGAAAACTTGACCGGCTACCGCCTGTCGCACCGCGTCGACGTCCGGCGTGCCAGCCTGCTCGACCGCTTGCTTCCACATGTGGATGCCGATGTACGTGGCCTCCATTGGATCGTTGGTCACGCGCTTGGCTGCATCTGGCAAGTTCTTGGCCTTGGCGTACTTCATCCATTTGTCGATGAACGCTTTGTTCACCGGATTCTCGATCGACTGAAAGTAGTTCCACGCCGCGAGGTGCCCGACCAAGGGTTTGGCATCGATGCCGCGCAGTTCTTCTTCACCCACGCTGAAGGCAACGACAGGGATGTCCTCTGCCTTCAAACCTTGGTTGGCAAGCTCCTTGTAAAAGGGCACGTTGGAGTCGCCATTGATGGTGGAAACGACGGCTGTTGGAGTACCAGCAGCGAACTTCTTTACGTTCGCGACGATGGTTTGGTAGTCGCTGTGTCCAAACGGGGTGTACTCCTCCATGATGTTGGCTTCAGGTACACCCTTGGACTTGAGGAAGTAACGCAGGATCTTGTTGGTAGTGCGGGGATAGACGTAGTCCGTGCCGAGCAGCACCCACTTCTTTGCGGCGCCTCCTTCCTTGCTCATGAGGTACTCCACGGCGGGAATAGCCTGCTGGTTGGGAGCGGCTCCTGTGTAGAAGACGTTGAAGGAAGCCTCCTCGCCCTCGTATTGCACAGGATAAAATAAGAGACCGTTGAGCTCCTCGAACTTCGGCAGCACGCTCTTGCGCGACACTGACGTCCAGCAGCCAAACACCACCGCGACCTTGTCCTGCTGAATCAGCTTCTGTGCCTTCTCGGCGAACAGCGGCCAGTCGGACGCGGGATCTTCGACGACGGGTTCGAGTTGGCGACCCAGGACCCCGCCTGCGGCGTTGATCTCTTCGATGGTCATCAGCGCCACGTCCTTGAGAGACGTTTCGCTAATGGCCATGGTTCCAGACAGAGAGTGTAGGATGCCAACCTTGATAGGACCGCTTTCGCCGGTCTTGGCGCCCACCTTGGCGACGACGGGAGTGTCGGAAACAGCTGCCTTTGCCGGCGCCGTTTCTGATTTCGCTGCCTCGACTTGCGGTTTGTCAGAACCCTTACAACCAGAGAGGGTGCCGCTGAGAAGGAGGCCAGCGGCAATGCTTAACCAGCGATTCATAGAGAGTGTTCCTGTGAGATTACGGGTGACTAGTTGTGTTTGCTGGGGCCGTGCTTGCGTTCCCGTCGAGCGATGGCTGCCGCGCATTGCGACAGTGTTTCGGATGACCGGCTACGGATTTACGTCCCACAACGCATGCGACCATCCACGATGTAATGTTTCGGCTAGTTTTCTCGCGCATATCGGTCTTGGAATTTTGACTCCAAGACGCCCCAGTTGTCCCAATTGTGGAATTGCCAACAAGTGGTTGATTTTTCTCGAGCTGACCTTTGCCCGACATGCGCGCGAAACACAGAGCGCATCAGATTCGCGCGCATCGGCAAGTGGTCGATGCGTTTAGTTGCAGCGCGTACATTCCTCGTTTGAGGGAGTGGAAGTGCTGCGCAAGAACGCGTTCAAGCGCTTGGCGTTCACTGATAGCCAACAACGAGGCACAACAGGCATGAATCATTTCAATAGCTTTACCCGCGTCACTGCCGCATTGGCTGCCCTGCAGTTATTTGCGTCTCCCGTCTTTGCTCAACCCCCTCCCATACCCCCGGTCGACCCAGCGCCCGCTCCGGGAGAGGAAACAACGCCCGCTCCGGAAACGACGGCTCCTCCTGCAATGCCGCCCGCAACCACGACCCCTCCGGAAGTCATGGCACCGGCCGCCGCCGATCCTTATGCCCCCTCGACGGCGGCCTTTGGCTCGGAGCCGCTCAGCCAACCCGAACCTGAAGTTGCTGCGCCCATTCCAGAAATCGCGGCCGAGGAGGCGCCGCCAAAGGACGAGTTCACCATCACGACAGGTATCGGATTTCGAGCCGGTCTGCGCTTTCAGGATCCTGACGACCCCGAGTCGTTGGGCGACGTAGGCTTCGACGAACTCAACGTCGAGCCACGCTTCAGTGGCAAAGTTACCGACGTCGTCGGGTGGACCGCTAACTTGACGGTCAGCGGGCGCACCATCGATAGCGGAGCAGGAGGACCGTTAGCTTTCGAGGCACGTGCTCTGGACCTCGTCGGACAACTAGACTTCACTGACGAGTTTCACGTGTGGGTCGGCCGTCTACTGACGCCAAGTGACCGCTCCAACTTCAGCGGTGCCTGGTTCATGAGCCCGTGGAACTACTCCGGCGTGTTCTTCGCCGGCCCCTACGTCGGACCCCGCGGAACGGAGGAGCTTGGCCGTGAAACCGGTGTTGTTGCCTGGGGCAACACCAAGGACGGCAAGTTCAAGTACTACGCTGGCGTCATGGATCTGGACGGCAACACGGGTGATTCGAATGCGGCCAATCCCAACCCGCTGTACGCGGCGCGTGTAAACGTTGCCCTCATCGGTTCGGAACCTGGCTTCTACGGCAGTAGCACCTACTATGGGTCGCAGGACATTCTTGCGCTCGGTGTCGCGGGTCGTGTTCAGCAAAACTATTTGACGCCGGAAAACGACATTGCTGAGTTCAACGCCGACGTGCTCGCCGAGTTCAATTCCCCCGCCGGCACCTTCTCCGGGGAGCTCGCTTACTACTACTACGATGGCCTGCAGCCGATGGACAACCAGTTCTTCGGCGTGCTCAGCTTTACCACGGCGGAGCCGGTCGGCATTGGCAAGATTCAGCCGCTCATCCGTTACCAGTACGCCAACAACGTCAACGGCAGCGAGACGGTGGCTAGCGTCACGCAGTTCGAGGCAGGCGTAAACTACGTCATCAAGGACTACTTCGCCAAGTTGGCGCTGAACTACGTGTACAGCTCGGCTTCAGCCGTCGACGCCGAGGACTACAACGTGAACCTGCTGCAGCTGGGATTCCAGATCCAGCAGTAACTGCCGCTTGACCCGATGCGCAAAGCCCGAAGCGACAACACCGTCGCTTCGGGTTTTTTGGTTTGGTACGTGCCGCAGCTCGCGCCCAGGTGGGTAAGTTTGCCGCGCTGCGCGTTCCCGCCACAGCGAACGTCCTTGGCACTTACTGGCCTGCACACGGGCTCGGCCATTCTACACTTTGACAAGCGACGGCACGGTCACTGCATTCTCATCTCACGGGGACTGTTCCCCCAGGAGCGAAGACTCCACCTTTGAGATAGGAGTACTGCAATGGCTATATCGAACGCTCAACCCTCGTACCGCGGCACGTCCAACCTGCAGCACACGTCCCCGACCCGTTCCTCGGTCGTAGGCGCGTCGCTCTGGATGGTTGGGCTGACGCTGGCGCTGTTCTTTCTGCCTCTGATCAACGGGCTCGTGGGCGGGTTCGTCGGCGGTTACAAGGTGGGTGGTGTCAGTAGAGCTATGACCGCTGCGATCCTGCCGGCCGTGGTCGCGGCCGTCGGCTTGTGGATCATTCTGGCCGTTCTCGACGCTGCCGTGCTTGGCTTCTTTGCTGGGCTTGCGGTAGCTCTGGTCATCGCGCTTGCCGATGTCGGTATCTTCATCGGTGCTGCCATTGGCGGGGCAATGAGCAACCGACGCGCCCGCTGATCAGATGCGGGGTCGTCGCATTGTCGGCCGCATACTGGGCATTTGCGCGGCGGTGATGCTAGGCGGCGCCGCGTATGACGC
>CAZNZA010000051.1:2768-3988 GCA_964577325.1 uncultured Polyangiaceae bacterium | reverse complement strand
GGCCTGCTTAGGGTCGTGGGCGCTCGGACGCTCGACGCGTGGCGGGAACCACTGCTCGATCTTCGAGCATGGTGGCACATCGTGCACAATGCTTGGGTTCACCCCTGCTCCTTTGTTCAACAGGTGTGGCGGGGCTGTTATGCCAATGCACTCGACGCGGCCAAAGACGTGGTCGTGCCCACGGTGATCGCCTGGGGCCGCCACGATCGAACCATGCCGGCTGACGGCGCTTTGCGCTTCCAACGCTTTATCCCCCACGCACGTCTCGTCATGGGGCCAGCCAGCCACGACTGGCTCATCACACATCCGCGGCAGTTCGTTGATCGGGTTCGGCTGTGATGACCTATATAAAAATCAGCGTTGCGGCTTGGGCCGCCATACGGGCAGAGTGCGCGTCATGGGTAAAACTAAAGCCGCTACGGCGACGTCGAGTGCGCGAGCCAACGGCTCGGCGTCGCGACAGCATGGGCTACCAGTAGGGCCGGACGTGCCCTACAGGCTACTGCACTTCGTGCGTCACGGGCAGTACACCGATGAGCAGGGTCCCGGGTACGGCCATCTCACGGCTCACGGCATTCGACAGACGCGGTGCTTGGCACGGCAACTGGGAAAGCTCGACTTCGACAAGGTACATTCGAGTGACCTGCCCCGCGCCAAGCAGACGGCAGCCATCATTTCGGATCGACTGGAGGTAGGGCCAGTAAGGGTGACGCGAGCGTTGCGCGAGGTATTGCCCGCAGGCGTGATGGGGATCCGGGTGAGCCGCGAGAAGGTAGCTCAGTCAAAGGCACAGGTGGACACTCTATTCCGCACGCTGTTGCGCCCTTCGCGTCGGCCTCGGCACGAAGTGGTGGTGTGCCATGGGAACTTGATCCGAACCATCCTGTGTCGCATTGGCGGTTCACATCCGAGAGAGTTCATCAACTACCTTTTCTATCACACAGGCGTGATGCGTATCGTCGTCTTCCCCCAAGGGATCCGCGTGCTATCCGTCAACGATGTTCATCATCTGCCGCCAACTTTGCGCACTTGGTGAGACGAGACGTGCGGCATGAGAAGACCGTGAGCGCCGCACCACGCCACACCATCTGAGCCAACTGGCGGAGCTAAGGCCCCGTCGGTGTCTTTGCCCCCAAGCGTCCGCTTGCCAATACTGCGTTCCCTGTGCAACAAGCGCCACGCATGTTGCGGCCACCAGGAGAGCACGAGACGGTCTCCCG
>CAZNZA010000051.1:0-2668 GCA_964577325.1 uncultured Polyangiaceae bacterium | reverse complement strand
GCCTCGTTGCGCCGCTTCGAACGCGCCTTGCCGTGCGGCGAGCTACTGCGCGCTGCCGCGTTGACCGTTTCACTGTTCGCCAAAGCGCCCGACGAAGCTTCACCCGCGGCAGTGATGGCGTTCCCTGAAAGTCAGCCGGATGGACCACAGCCACCAGCTAGCACCGATGGCGAGGTCGCTGCCCAACCCCTGGAGCCGTCCGCTACTGGCGAGTCGCCAGTGACGGCCGTCGATGCAATTGCCGCTCCTCCAGTCAGCTCGGCGCCTGAATCTGCTAGCAGTGAAGCTGTCCTCACCGTACCAAAGCCTAGCCCACCACCGCAGCAAGAGGCGCCACGGCCAGACGCTGTCGACGCGGCCGCACCGAATAGCGTGAGCGTGATTGCGGGAGCGGCGGGCTTGGGGGCGCTGGGGCTAAACCCGGGGGTCGGACTCGGTGGCACTCTACACGGCGGCGTTCACGTCTCGCAGTGGGAGCTGTTGATCCGGGGCGGGTATTTGGCGAGCAGCGGGCAAGCGTTGACACCTGCAGCAGCGGGCACCGTCTATGGTTCTACGAGCGAGCTCTTGTTGGCGGCTTGCCCAACGTTTACCGGCTCCGTAGTGCTGCGGCTGTGCGGCAGCGTGGGGCCAGTCTGGGTCTACGCGAAGGGGAGCGGCTTTGATCGTGATCGCCGGGCGCTATTGACGGCACTTACGGCTGGCGCCAGTGCGGAGTGGCTCTTTGCGCTCAGCCCCACTCTGGCGTTCGGTGCTCGCGTCGAGCTTTTGATACCGCTCGCCCCAGTCAGGTACGAAGTCGCGGGAGTGCCCGACGCATCGTGGACGATGTGGCGAGTGACGCCGCGGGGCGGCCTCGGTTTCGAGTGGCGCTGAGGGTTCGAGTGGGCTGCGGAAGGTTGGGCGCCTAGCAACCGTGTTACCCGGTGCCCGTTTGGGCGGCGTCGCCACGAAATGGGCAAAGTTCGGTTGACTCAGGAACGGCGCGACGCGCGGAACGTGGGACTGGCGCTACAATCGACGAGCGGGCGCAACAATTTCCAAGAAATGGGGACTGTTGACGGCATTTGTCTCGGATGGCCCCGCTCCTCGCCCCTAGCCAGCCGCCCGCAGCGGACGCTGCGAACTTCCGCGGCTGGTACGAGGCACACGTGGGGTACGTCTGGAGCAGTTTACGGCGTCTCGGCATCCCCATAGGTGACGTTCCGGACCTTTGCCACGACGTGTTCGTCGTGGCGTGGAAGCAGCGCGACCAACTCGAGCCCGAACGTCCGCTCAAACCCTGGCTGTTCGCGGTGGCATATCGAATTGCGTCGAGCTACCGGCGCCGTAATTGGTTTCGCAAGCGTAGTGACCACGAGTTCGAGACCGAGATAGCGCCGGGGGCCGATCCCGAGCAGCAAGCGTTGTTGCGTGCCGAACTCGTTCGCTTGCAAGCCGCCCTCGATCAAGTGCCGCTCAAGATCCGCGGAGTGTTGCTGCTGCACGATTTCGATGAAATCCCACTGCGGGAGATCGCGCTTGCCCTGGAGTTGCCGTTGCAAACGACGTACTCGCGGCTCAGCGTAGCCCGGAAGTGCTTTCGGCGCGCCTACCGTCAACACGAGTTGCTCGATTTTAGCTTAGCCGCAGACCGCGTAGTCTTAGGAGAACAGCAATGACCGACAAGACTCCTCTGCTGGAGCGCTCGGAGCTCGAGCCGCCGATGCCGGAACTGTCGCGCCTGCGTCAGCTATCGCGCTTCGACGTGCCGAGTAGTGACGTCAAACGCAGCGTGTACGCGCGGGTGCAAGATACGTTGAATGCGAGTGTCGCCAGTGCGCGACCCCAGCCACGCGCTCGAGCGTGGGCGCTCACGCTCGCCATCACGGTTGCCGTGCCGAGTGCCTTCGCGGCAACCCCCGCGGGCACGCTCGTCGTGCAGCACACCGTGGCGTGGGCCGCGCACTTATGGGCTGTCGTTGATTCGGCGACCGCCCTCAAAGATACGCCTCGGACGCGCGAAGCGCCCCCGACTCGCGGAACGCACCAGATTCAACGAGCGCACCAGAGTCAACCCGCGCCCCAGAATTCAGCGCAACAGATTCCCACTCCTTCCGCTCCTTCCGCTCCTCCGGCTCCTCTCGCATCAAGCTCGAGCGCCGAGGCCACCGAGGCCTCACCCGCGGTTGCAGAGGTAGCTCCGTCACAGGTGCACACGGCAGCGACCGCCCCTAGTGCTCAGGCTCCGGGATCGGCTCAACGCACTCGTACGCGAGCGCCCGAGCCACCGTCAACCTTGACCGCTGAACGCCAGTTGCTCGAAGCGGCGCGGGTGCGTCTGCGCGCGGGGGACATGGCGGGAGCTTCGACACTGGCGGCGCGTCACGCCCGACGCTTTCCGAACGGAATTCTGACGGCGGAGCGTCGAGCCATCATCAACCAAGTGCATCAGCTCCAGGGCCAAACGCCGTAGCGCGGTGGCGATAATCTCAGAAAGTCCGTGCTGCTGCGACAGTACCTAGTGGACTTCCGGCCTCGCGGGTCGGCTACGTAGGGAGAAAGCAATGAAGTTTCGAAAGAGTTATCTTATCTGCCCAATGCTCACGGCCATGCTTGCGGGCTGTGGCAGTCAGACTGCCATCATTGGCGAGGAGGTTGGGGATAACGGTCCAACCGAAGTCGATGT
>CAZNZA010000050.1:26961-33980 GCA_964577325.1 uncultured Polyangiaceae bacterium | reverse complement strand
CACTGTGGCGCCGTGCGCTTTGAAGCGGATCTAGAGCTTACCAACCTCGCGACATGCAATTGTTCGATATGCGGCAAGACGGGCGCCATCATGGTGTTCGTGCCGCGCGACAAGGTGCACGTTCTGAGTGGACGAGAGTCGCTTACGGACTATCAGTTCGGCAAGAAGACGATTCACCACAGCTTTTGTTCCGTTTGCGGCATCCGCTGCTTCGGCGAGGGCGAAGGCCAAGACGGCAATGCCATGGCCATGGTCAACGTGCGCTGCCTGGACGACGTAGACGTTCACCAGCTGGATGTAGCTCAGAAGTTCGACGGCAAGAGCCTGTAGCCGCCAAGTTTCCCCACACGGCGCGTGTCCACTGTCGCGCCGTGTGAAAGGTACGAAGGTACAGGAACGCGCCGCGACGGGCGCTGCAAAGCGGACGGAACCCACGCGTGCCGGAACGGAAATCCCCCTGTTGCCTGTAGAAGCGCTGTCTGCAGAGAAGAGTACAGCTGGGACTCGTGTTCGACAGGCGTCGCAGAAATATTCTGTTGGGACATAGCGAGCGACATCGGATCACGGAAAAGGATCAGAACCGCAAGCTCATGCATGACGTGCTTGGTACTGATGAGGAGAGGTGCGTTCAGCATGAGCAGGAATCGAAACGACGCAGCGCGGCACTATGCGTTGATAGCTTTAACCGCTGCGTTGGGGCTTGCAGCCTGCGCCGAGGCACCCCTTGAGTGGACACACCCCAGCGCCACCCCTGAAACACCCGTGGATCAGTCCGGCCCGGCCAACGCGCCGGCGACCGATCCTTCGCTGGCCGCGACCGGCGCCCCAGGGGGTCCCGCGGGGTCGACCGGCCAGAACTCGATCCCTGTAGGGCCTGCGTCATCCCAGCCTGAACCCAGCGCCGTGGCGCCTACACCGGCGTCTGAGCCAGGCACCGGCGGGCATGCCTGCACCGCGCCGCAACCCCATCGCGCGCCATTGCGCCGTCTCACCCGCTTCGAGCTCAACAACACGCTGCAAACGGTTTTGGGCGACACGACCTTTCCCGCCAATTCGCTACCGGCAGAACTGTCAGGCAATGGTTTCGGCAACGATGCCGACGAACAGCCGACGTCGAGTCTATTGGTCGAACAGTACGCCATCATCGCCGAGCAAGTGGCGCAACGAGCCACCTCATCGCTCGAGAAACTGTCCGCGATCCATGCGTGCGCCAGAAACCATCTCGCCGCCGACGGAGCGGTCATCCAATCCACGCCGAGTGAAGAAGCCGCCTGCGCGCGTTCGATCATTGAAACGATCGGAGCGCGCGCTTATCGCCGCCCTCTGGCGTCCGATGAGGTGGCAGAGCTCGAAGAGCTGTACGAAGCCGTGCGCGTCACAGGTGACTTCCCCAGTGGTCTCGCCGCGGTAATTGAAGCCGTCTTACAGGCTCCCGACTTTTTGTATCGCGTGGAAACGGGGCAGCCCGATGCCGAGCAAGCGGCTGTACTGAGGCCCACGGGTTATGAAATGGCCACTCGACTTTCTTACTTCCTGTGGGGGACGAGTCCTGACGCCGCGTTGTTGGCAGCGGCCGCAGCCGGTGAGTTAGACGACGCGGAAGGGGTGCGCGCGCAGGCCATGCGCCTGCTCGACGACGAGCGAGCGAGAATCGTCATCCGCCACTTCTTCAGTCACTACCTGCCCCTGAACACGCTCACCGACTTGGCGCGGGATCCGGAGCTATTCCCGACATTTTCGTCATCCATTGGCGGTCTGATGCGGGAAGAGACGTTACGTTTCCTCGAGTACGAAATCTTCGAGGGCCCCGGCGATTGGCCTTCGGTGCTCACCGCACCGTATACCTTCGTCAATGAGCGCCTGGCCGCGTTCTATGGCATGAGCGGAGTGACCGGCGAAGACTTCCGGCGCGTCGACGTCGACACGAGCAAGCGCCTTGGATTGCTAACCCAAGGCGCGCTGATGGCTGGCACCACCATCTCCAACTTCACCAATCCCGTTCGCCGTGGGGGGTTCGTCCTCAAGCACATCTTATGTGTAAACGTACCCGATCCGCCCGAAACGGTGGCGGACCAAATCATGCCCCCCGATCCGTACTCGGGAGCCACGGGACGCCAACGATACAGCGCTCATAGTGAACAGGACACCTGTGCGGGGTGCCATGCCGTCTTGGATCCCCCCGGTTTCGCGCTGGAGAATTACGACGCCGTTGGCCTGTGGCGCGATCAAGAGAACGATGTGACCATCGATGCCAGCGGACAGCTGGCGGTGCTAGACGCTCCTTTCGATGGACCTGTCGAACTGGTGCAGCAGATCGCCGCCCAACCCGAAACGCAGGCGTGTTTTGCCGAGCACTGGTTGACGTACGCTTATGGCCGGACGTTGGAAGCCGCGGATAGTTGCACCCGCTCCTCGGTCGAAGCCGCCTTCGCCGCTTCGAACTACGACATTCGGAGTTTGCTCTTGGCTCTTACCCAAACCGACGCCTTCCTCTACCTACCTAGCTCAACGCAAGAGGCACTATGACGCGGAAAGTGAAACTCGACCGGCGCACGCTGCTACGCGGTGTCGGAAGTGTGGCCATCGGATTGCCATGGCTGCAGGCCATGAGCCCCGTCGAGCCGGCCAGCGCTCAGACCGCGACTTCGGCCAAGCGCTTCGTTGCCGTATATCAGCCCGGCGGTACCGTCATGGACCGCTGGCGACCGGCAGGTGCCGAAACCGACTTCACCCTGAGTCCAATTCTGGAGCCGCTGCAAGACATCGTCCACAAGCTGCTCATCGTCGACGGTTTGGACATGAAAAGCGCTGAAGGTGAACAGCATCAGGCGGGCATCGTCGCCTTGCTGACAGGTACGCCTCAGTCCGGAGCCCACGCCCAGTTTGCCTCGGGCCCGTCGATAGACCAGGTCCTGGCAAGCAGGGTCTCCCAAGGCAAAGCCCGAGCCAGCATCGAGCTTGCCGTGCGCTGGGCAACCGGTAAGTCTCACGGCTTGCTGCACCCCATCAACTCGATGATTTTTGCCAATGATGCTAACTTCAGTCCCGTGCCACCGCGCGTGGATCCCCTCGAGATCTGGACGTCGTTGTTCGGCAGCGTGGAGACGAACGGGGATAGCGAGGCTACTCGGGCTCTCTTGCAACGCAAGCGGTCGATCCTGGACTACGTCGATCGCCGCTATGAACAGTTGGCATCACGCCTGGGCGGCAGTGACCGAGCGAAGCTCGAAGAGCACCTGACGAAGGTGCGCGAGATGGAGCAAAGTCTCACCACCTTGAGTGAACTGCCCCAGGGTTCCTGCGCGCCGCCCCAGGTCGTCGACACATCGGACTACAATCCGCGCAGTGGTCTGAACTCCTCCGATGATGGCTCGCTGCGCGATACCTCGTCCGACGCCGCGATCCCGAAAGTCGGCAAGTTCATGACGGACATGCTGGTCACGGCGCTAGCGTGCGACTTGACCGGTGTTGCGTCGTTGCAATGGTCCGATACGGAGGCCAAGCACACATTCCCCTGGCTCAATCTGTCCGAGCATCACCACTACTACCAGCACGATGGCGGATTTCGGGCAGACGAGTGCGAGCGCATCGGCCGCTGGTACGCCGAACAACATGCTTATCTGCTGCAATCCATGGACGCCGTGGACATGGGGGGACACACCTTGCTCGATGAAAGCGTCGTGTTCTTCGGCTCGGAGCTGCAGGACCCACCGACCCATACCAAAACCAACATGCCTTTTCTGTTGGCGGGAGGGGGCGGAGGACTGCGCGGCGGCCGCTACCTGCGCTTCGACAACCAGTCTCACAACGACCTATTGGTGTCGATCCTGAACCTGTTCGGCGACTCCCGCACCGAGTTTGGCAGCGCCCGACATGTCAGCGGTCCGCTACCGGGGCTGGCGTAAGCGCAGCGCGCGTTACCTTATAACTGCGACTCGAGCCAAGCGGCGGCCTCGTCGACGCTGCGCTTGTCGTCGCTCCGATCGACCATCCAGTTGGCCCGGCGCATGCGCTCGATCGAAATGGCGCCCATCAGCGGTTCGAACACGGCGATTACGTCGGGGTTGGACGCCACCTGGGGTGAAAGCAAGAGTACGGCATCGTACGGAAGCAAGGCCACGCGCGGATCGCCGAGCACCACGAGGTCGTAGGCGGCGATGCGGCCATCACTCGAGAAGGCGGCGATGGCGCCCACCTCGCCGTCGCGCAAGGCATCGTACATGAACGCCGGGTCGAAGCTGACCAAGGCCTGGAAGTTCAGCGCGTAGGTGCGCTTCAGTCGCTCCCACTCCGGGCGTTGGAAGAACTCGTAGTCGCCCCCCAAACGCATGCCGCTCGACAGCGCCTGCAGATGGTCGACGGTCGGTTCCGCCAGCTTCGCGGCTGTGTCTCGCCGAACGGCCAGCACGTAGGCGTTGTCGAAACCGAGCGCGCCCAACTGACGCACCCCGTGGTGTTCGGCAAGCCAAGCTGCGGTGACTGCTTGCATGCGCCAGGGCAGCATGGCGCCCGTAGCCTTCATCGTGTTGGCGTAGATCGTACCCGTGTATTCCACGTACACGTCGACCTCGCCCGTCGTCAAAGCATCGAACACGACGCTGGAGCCGAGGCTTTCGAGGCGTTGCGTGTCGAACCCGGCAGCCTTGGCGCGGCGCTCGAGCAAGCGCGCCAAAATGTACTGCTCGGTAAAGGTCTTGGCCCCGATGCGCAGCGGGCGTTGCAGCCCATTCGCCTGCGCTGGGGGAAGCGCTGGCTCGTGCCCAGCTTGTGCACGAGACTCGAGTGGGGGCACGGTCGAGCGGCTCAGCAACGGTTCGCTCACCGTGCCGCCCACCAGCAGCCCCACCAAGCCCAGCAGCGCACCGGCGCTCAGGCTTCTACGGCGCTGCCGCAAACCACGCTCGACCATGCCTAGCAAGGCGTCGATGGCCAGCGCCAACAACGCGGCAGCCACGCAACCCACGAGCACGGCCGTCCAGTTGCGGGTCTGCAAACCGGAAAAGATGTAATTGCCCAAGCTAGGCTGACCGACGGGCGTGCTCAACGTAGCCATGCCTACCACCCACACGGCAGCCGTGCGGATGCCCGCAACAATCATTGGCAGGGCCAGAGGCAGCTCCACCTGCCGCAGCATCTGGTGCTGCGTCATGCCCACGCCGCGAGCCGCTTCGAGCACGGCCGAGTCCAGGGTGGTCAAAGCCGTAACCGTGTTCCTGAGAATTGGTAGCATGCTGTAAAGTACGAGCGCACACAAGGTCGGCCAAAAACCAAAGGCGCTCAACAACGGCACCATCAGCGCCAGCAGGGCGAGACCCGGGATGGTCTGAATGACACCGGCTACGGCCAGTACTCCGAAGCTGCCGGTTTTGGAGCGGACAGCCAGGATGCCGATAGGTAAGCTGAGGCACACGCCCAGCAAGAGCGCGGCCGTGGCGATCATGACGTGCGCACCTAGGTAGTGCGGCAGAAGCGCGAGTTGTCGGCTTAAGTTGTCATTCATTGCTTGCCGCTTCCGTAGCGCAGCTCCGTCAGGCGTTCGAGCTGTCGCTGAGGCGTCCGCAACAGCTCTTCCACCAAGCCCGGGCGCGGATTGGCCAGCAGCTCTGCAGGAGTTCCCAGCTGCTCGACGCGCCCCGCCTGCATCACGACGATGCGATCGGCCAGCAGCAAAGCTTCGTTGATGTCGTGGGTGACCAAAAGCGTTGTTAACCTCAGACGCCGGTGCAAGGCGGCAAACTCCGCTTGGATGCCGTCTCTAGTGATCGGATCCAGGGCGCCGAAGGGTTCGTCCATCAGCATGATGCGTGGACTGGCTGCCAGAGCACGCGCCAGGCCCACGCGTTGCTGTTGTCCGCCTGACAAAGAAGCTGGAAAGCGTTCCAGGAGTTGGCGGTCGGCCAAGCCCAATAGTGCGCTCAACTCATCGACGCGTGCCGCAATGCGCGAGGGCTCCCACTCGAGGAGCTTAGGAACCACGGCTATGTTATCTCTCACCGACAAGTGCGGAAAGAGGCCGAAGCGTTGAAAGACGTAACCGATGGAACGACGTAGAGCGATCGGATCTTGCGTCGCCACAGCTCGATCCCCCACCCTGACTTGGCCAGAATTCGGATCGAGCAGGCGGTTGACGAGCTTGAGCGTCGTGGTCTTGCCGCATCCCGACGGCCCCAAAAGAACGACGAGCTCGCCATCCCCCACACTAAAATTCACCCCGTCGAGCACGACCCTGCCGTCGAACGTCTTGTGCACCTGCTGGAACTCAATCATCGCCGCCCCCAGGCGGCTGCGAGCCTCGTGCGCCTCATCGCCGCATGATGCAGAACCGACCGGGCGAGGGCTAGACGAAAGGCGCCGCAGGCTAGCCGCGGCACTCCTATTACCACCTACTTAGTGTAGCCGAGCACGTTTTCACCCGTCCAATAGCTGGCTACCGTCGGCCCCGCGTCAGCGTATCCGATGGTGTTGGAGCTCATGGCGCTCCAGCTGAGGCTATCGCTCGAGCGAGTCACCTGCACGTACTGACCAGAGTACATCGTTCGGTAGGCCAACCAGAATTGGTCGTTGTGATGCCAGGCGGCGATCTGCGACCCAGTCGAGGCCGATAGTTGGGTGACGCGGGAATCGATTGCAATCGTGTAACCGGAGCTCACTTCCTGAGCCCAGAAGCGGTAAACCGTCACCCGTCGTAGCGGATCATCGCCGGGCACCACCGCCAAAATGCAGTCGTAGTTGTCGGCCTCGTACATCTTGCACGTCAGACCAGGTGCAACGGTCGAGGTAATGGGCTGCCCGCCTATCTGCAGCGTGGAAGCTTGCGGCAGCCGAGCATTGCCTGCCAAACCCACCGACACCCGCACCGGGTTGGCCAACTGAGTGCGATCGTGGTGAACCCAAGCCGTAACCGTCCGCATGTTGTAATCGTCCCATGCCACGGCTACGCGCTTTGCGCTCTGGATCGGTTGAGTTGCGCTACAGCTCAGAAACCCCGTGCTATTCGTGCACTCTTGCAGGAGTTCGTC
>CAZNZA010000050.1:15289-26861 GCA_964577325.1 uncultured Polyangiaceae bacterium | reverse complement strand
CCCGCCACACGGCTGGAGTAAACACCGCTAACGCGGGTTGACTCGGCTGATCCAAGCAATTGATGGACGACAAGTTGAACGCATCGAGCCAGAACGGGCATGCAGAATGCTTGCTGACCGAGGTCCAGTGTGGCGTGGCGTCCAGATTGCCGATACCGACCGCAGAATTGGACACGGGCAGCGGTGTGCCGTACGCCGTCTCGCTACCGACCGCTCCGTTTCCAATGATGCGCGCGTAGGCTTGGGTCTGTCGCTCCCCGGTTACCTGCTTGGTGCACTCGATGTCTCGCTGGTAAACATCCCTGCCTCCTTGCACGCCTTGTCCGCGTGGCGTCATGATGGCCGACCCCAAATGCCCTAAGCCAAGGGGGTGACCGAATTCATGGGTCATCAAGCGCTGCAGGTCGAATTCCCGCGGGGAAATGCTGTTCGCAGTCTCGAATACGCACTCGTGCGCGCCGTCTTTGATGCGCGCTGCCCGGATTACGAACTGGTGTGCCACTCCGTTTTCGTCCTTACAGCGCGGGTAGGTTGCGGCGCAGCCAAACAGGGCCTCGTCCGAACCCGTGACTAACGAATAGTCGATGGCCTGAGCCTGACACTCTGCCAACGTTTCCGGAAGATCCGTGCGCGCTGAGGTCCCTTGATAGCGGTAGGCGCGTGCGTTAGTCTGTTCTCCCCACACGTCAGCGCCGGCGACGATCGCTCGACGTGCTTGTTCGGCGTTCAACGGGGCTTCTTGCCAGGCGCCGTTCTGGAGCTCGTGGGTGAAGAGATTCTGAAGCGAAGTGACGTTGATGCGGTAGTCGCGCCGCGTGCCCGAGGTATCGTAGGTGCTGTTGGGAGGTGGGCAATCGACCACCTGCGCCGTCGCACGCTCGAGGGGAACGAAAAGCGTCGCAGCCGCGACGGCAAGAACGATTTTCTCTTTCATACGGCGTGCCTACGCCACCCGCCGATGGTCAACAATGGCAGCCAGTGACAACTGCCCGCGCAGATGGCTATCGCAGCCCGGCACTGCAATGGGATTAGGCGTCGAGGCACGAGTGTGCGAGGCTCGAGGCCCATGCCGACGCTCGACCCCGCTCACTCTCTCGTTACCGTCACCGGCGCATCCGGCTTCGTCGCCCTGCACTGTGTGCGTGAGCTTCTGAAGCAGGGGTACCAAGTGCGGGGTACGGTGCGCGACCTCGGGTTGGTCCCTGCCCTGCGCGAGGCGCTACAGCCGCTCGACGATGGATCTCGCTTGAGTTTCGTGCGCGCAGATCTGATGAACGACCAGGGCTGGAACGAAGCCATGGCAGGCGCCCAGGCTGTGTTGCATGTCGCCTCGCCCGTCCCCAAGGAACGCCCCAAAGATGAACAGGAGTTGATAGCACCCGCGGTGGAGGGCACGTTGCGCGTGTTGCGCGCGGCCCACGATGCAGGGGTATCGCGGGTGGTGATGACGTCGTCCATGTCGGCGGTCTCTTCGGGTCATCCGCACGTGCAGGGGCGGGTATTCGACGAAGATGATTGGTCCGATCTGGACAAGGCAGTGGACGCCTACGAAAAAAGCAAGACGCTTGCCGAACGCGCAGCATGGCAGTTTGCCAAGGAACATGAGCTCGAACTCGTCTGCCTAAACCCCGTGTACGTGCTCGGCCCCTCCCTGCGGCGCGTCGACAATGCGTCCAACGAAATTGTGGGTAAGCTTTTGCGGCGCGAGGTCCCCGGAGTCCCTCGAGTTAACTTCGGTTTGGTGGACGTGCGCGACGTCGCTGTCGCTCATGTGCTGGCCATGACTGCCAAGCAGGCAGCCGGCGAGCGCTTCATCTTATTCAGTGAAACTCGCTCCATGAAGGAGATCGCGCTGACGCTGGCGGAAGCTGGTTACCGTGTACCGACCATGCAGTTGCCCAACTTCGTCGTGCGCCTCGTGGCGCTTTTCGATCCCGTGGTACGCCTGGTCGTCGACCGACTCGACCGGCCATTCCTGACCACCAGCGCTAAAGCGCAACGCCTGCTGGGTTGGTCATGCCGGCCCATGAAAGACATGGTGGTCGATACGGCTCGACACCTGCTCGGGAACCCCACCTAAACCAGGAGGCCGCTAAGCTATTTTAGCTGCCGTTACGCAGGAAGGACGGCACGCAAGCCGACCGCGGCAATGCGCTCGACTGACGCGTAAGCAGGCTGTTCCAGTTCCTCGCCAAACACGTCAGGATCGATTTCGGTATAGTCGAATGTCGCTCGTGCTTCGCGACACAACGGCTCCACCTGGCGCTTGAAAACGTCCATGCCATCAACGATGGCCGCACCGGTGTAGAGGATGAGCTGCCCTCCAGGCGCCAACCGCGCGAGTGCTTCACTCACGATACGCAAGGCCAGCGCCTCACCCCACGTCCCGCCACCATCGCGATAAGCCCGTCCCGCGTCGTCTCGCATGTAAGGGGGATTGGCTAACACGGCGTCGATGGGACCGTCCACCGTGCTCAATACGTCGCTGTGTTGGACCTGGGCGCGGACGCCAGCCAGCACTGCGTTTACTTTCGCAAGCTCGAGCGCGGCTTGGTTGATGTCCGTCAGCACGACGTTCTCGGCTCGCGTGCTCGCGGAGATCCCGCCGACGCCCGAGCCGCACCCGAGATCTACGAGCCGGCGGCAGGGGCTGAGCGCGCGTTCGATGTGCGCGCAGAAACGGTAGCTATCCGGACCGAAGAACACGGCGTCCGCGCCCGTGGTTGGATATGCACCGTGCACGAACAGTCGCTGACCGAGGGTTGCGAAACGCAGTCTAGCCCGCAGCTGGTCACCCACCGCTTCAATGGCATCGGCATGTCTCGCCAAGTCGAGCAACGCCTGGGGAAGCACGCCCGCGTCGAAAGGGAGATTCCAGCCAAACACATCGCGCAGGTTGGCTGCGCGGCGCCCGCGCTGCAGTACCCGCGCATGGGTGCTCGGAGTCACGGCCGTGAATGAATATCCCTGCGCTTGAAGCGCTCGCCCGAGTTCGACTAGGGCGGCGCAACGCGCGTTCATCAACTCTGACGCTCCGTCAGCCCCAACACCTTGCGGTAGCGCTCGAAACACCGCGCCCCGGCTTCGAGGCGCATCAGCGCGCCTTCAGCGATAGCCGTGGCTACCTCTGGGTTGTCGCTCACCAACGGTCGCAACACTTCACGGTTCCAAGCCTCCGAGTGCTTGACGTCGAGCGTGGCGTGCAGCGCAAAGTACTGTCTCGACGCCCCGGAAATTCCAAGCCGCTTCAGCCCGGCGTTCACACAAGCTGAACGGCCGGGAGCGGTAAGCTCAATCGCGCCCAAGGCTCCGATGGAGTGATAGGTGTAACGGCGGTTTGCCGCCAGTGCGACCATCAGGTTGCCCAATGCCAGCGACTCCCAAACGACGTGGTTGGTACCGGAGCGAAGTTTCAAATCGTCGGCAAGGCGACTCAACATTGGGCCGTGCATTCCCGTGGCATGGCCTTGACCCATTTCATCCCAGTAATTGCGCGCCAGTTCGAGCTTCGCCTGGGCGGGAAGCTTCACCTGGGTCAAGGCGACGAGATCTTCGAACCCCGCTTCACCGGCTACCTCCTGCTCGAGAAACCAGATCATGGCTTCCCGCGGCGCAGCGTGCGCTAGCCACGGAAACAGCGGATCGCCTTGTCCCGGGCCGTTCTCTTTTAAAGCTTCAAACCACTTCACGAAGGCGTCCGGATCTCGAGGAGCGGAGCGCGCGCGATCGCCGACGCGCTTGCGCTCCCTCTCCACCGTCTCACCCTCGAGGTGGAGCATGTAGCGTTCGTTTTCCACGGCCTCCGACCAGTTATCCTGAGGTAGAGAAGGACGGAAGCGGCTCGCGTTGAAGGCGGCCAACGCGCGATCGAGCACTTCGAGGGAACGAGAGGAAAGCGGCGGCGACTGAACTAAGGCGGGGGTCGACATTTGTTTCGCCTGCTGCAACTCCCGTGCCTTTTCCGGCGGCACCGAAAGCGGGTTGGGAACGCTCACAAAGGCCGCTGCGCCGCGATCGTCTTCAGCTTTCGGTTCCTCCATGGAGCAATAGGTGTGCGCAAGCGCCCATGCGGGTCACGTCGCCACGCTCGTGCTCTGTCTGTTCGGCTTCACGGAGCTGCGGCGTCCACACCGGCGTCAGCGGCTAGCTGATCATCCCCGGCATCTTGTCCCACCGGAGCTGCCTCAGCATCAGGCGCAATGGGCTCGGCAACTCCCGCATCTCGTACCGGCTGTGGGTGTTCAGGAAGCGTGATGAGAAGCCTTGCTCTTGCGAAAAGCTCAACAAACGTGGCTCGCGCGTCATCCCGATCCTTCTGAGTGTCGAACTCTGCGGCTATAGCCGGCAGCCAACTCGCCTTCGCGTAGGGGCTCTCCTTCAACAACTCTGCAAAGGAGGCGATGGCGACCGCCCAGCGGAAGTCGGCGTCGAGAGCGTCGGGGTCTTCGGCCACCGCATCGGCTGCCAGCGCCTGGTTTACCTCGTACGCGGGACTGTCGGCGTCAGCGTCCACGTCCTTGTAGCGGACTTTGACGAGCGCCAGATCGTCCGCCTTCACCTCTACCGTCTCCTCGTACTCCGCTCCGTCCTCAGGCTCGGGTGCGTTCGGTGCATTCGGTAACTCATCACCCGCCAACACCAACTCGTACAAAGCCGTGACGCGGTGTCCTGAACCTATCTCCCCCGCGTCCACGGTGTCGACGCGAAAGTCCTGGTCGGCGATGGCGCGGTTTTCGTATCCGAGTAAGCGGTAAGCCAAGACGTGCTCGGGGTTGAACTCCACTTGCAGCTTCATGTCCTTGGCGATGAACTGCAGCGAGGAGAACAACTTGTCCGTGACGTAGTCGTGAGCATGCTGCTGATCTGTAATGACCGCATAGGTCCCATTGCCCGCGTTGCTAATCGCCTCCATCATAGCGTCGTTGAGGTTGTCGGAGCCAAACCCGAGTGCCGTGAACGTCACCCCGCCCTCTCGCTCCTTCTCGATCAAGTCGACGAGTTCGTCGGTGTTCGAAGTACCGACGTTGAAGTCGCCGTCGGTGCACAGGATGACGTGGTTCACCCCGCCCTGAACGAAGCCAGCTTCGGCTTCGGCGTAGGCCAGTTGGATCCCGCCCGCTCCCGCGGTGGAACCTGCCGCGGCGAGAGAGTTGATGGCCTGCTTGATGGTGTCTCGCTCGCTGGCTTCGGTGGCTGGCAGTGCAACCGCCGTGCTGCCGGCGTAGGTAACGATCGACACCGTGTCGGCGGGTGATAAGAGATGAAGCGAGTCGACGAGGAGGCGCTGCACCAACGGTAACTTGTCTGCTGACCGCATGCTACCCGACGTGTCGATCAGAAACACGAGGTTCATGGCTTTCCGTCCGTCGTCGTCCAGTACCTTGCCTTGGATGCCGACGCGAAACAGGGTTGTCCCCCCATCGACGAAGTGAGGGGCAGCAGCCAGGCTGATGCTGAACGGCTGTTCGTCGTCTTTGTTGGGCGCGGGGTAGTCGTAGTCGAAGAAATTGACAAACTCCTCGAGCCGCACGCTGTCTGGCGGCGGTAACTGCCCGGCGCCAAGATCCTTACGGAATACGTCGTAGCTCGCGGTGTCGACGTCTGCCGCAAACGTGGAGAGTGGGTCATGGAGCGTGAACACGAACGGGTTGGTGCCTACCGCGTCGAAGTTTGGCCCGACGGGTTCGGATACACTGGACCCCCCCAATTCCTCCGGGTCAGCTCCCACGCTGACTCCCACCGCACCGGGCGCCGGGGCAAATGCAGCGGGGCTCGCTAACTGTGTACCAGCGGGTGGAGGCACGCCCGGCGCTGCAGGTCCGTTCTGGGCGACACCGCCGGGCCCCTGCGCAGGGGGGAGCGCTTGCTCCGAGTCTTGCATCCCATCGACTGAAGTCGGGGCCGGAAGTAATAGATCGCCTTTGCCGTCGGCATCAGCTCCATTGCCGCAACCAACGAGCGCGCCTGCGCCAAGTGCGAATCCGAACCAAGTGAACAGCTGTCTCATAGGGCGTGCTCCTAATAAACGAATACTGGCAATAAACATGCGACCGCCACGACTCGGGGTGCGCGACGGCAAGCAGAGCAATCGCCATGCCACGTACCTGAGGTTTGTTTCACCAATTTCCTCACGGGCAATTGTACGCCTTCAGCAGTGCTGCCAGCGGCGCGGACTCACCCCTTGGCACATGCTGGCACATGCTACGACGTACGCTTAGGCACACTCTGTCGCCCGCCCACCCGACGTTGAGAACAGGATGCACATGGCCAGCACGCGGCGCGTTGCTGAATTCTCATCCCGCGGAGAGTGAACGCAGTGACTCGCCGTCCAACAACAGCCGCGTGCGCTGCCCCGCAAGCAGTGTTTCCCGATGACCGACGGTGAGGAGATGCTCCCGCGCCCGGGAGGCAGCCACGTTGATGAGATTGACGCGGTCGTCGATGAAGCGCAGCGAGCTCGGCTGCGTGATTGTCGTGCTGAACACGATCACCCGCCGCTCGCCACCTTGGAAGCGGTGCACGGTGCCCAGTGCAACGCCAGAGTCGGTGCCTTCGAACAAAGTCGCCTGCTCGCTGTCGTCGCCGTGTGCCGCCCTCTCGAGCGGGATGCGGGCAGTCCTCAGCTGGCGCCATAGCATCTCCAACTGTCCTCGAAACGGCGTGATGACGCCTACGTCACTCGGTGCCAGCCCGGCGTTGAGCAAACGAACCACCCAATGTTGGACCTCTTCGACCTCCGCCTGGTTGAGCCAGCTCCCAGCAAAGCGGGTTTGTTGGCCATCCACCGGAACGTGAAGCAGCGGGAAAGTGAGCTCGGAAAGCAAGCTCTCGCATGAGCTCGCAGGCGTGTGGGTCGTTAGACCGTACGCGCACAGCTGCTCACAAACCGCCGCTATCTGTGGCTGACAGCGGAAGTGATCGGTCAGTGTCGGACGCTCCAATACCGCCCGGTCAGCCACGCTTTGCGCAGAGTTACCGCAGCCTTCGTACATGCGGAACGGTTCGAGGGCCCCGGTACTCGAGCCCAGCTTTAGACTGCGAAGCACTCGGGACTCGTCCTGAGCCGATAGCTCGACGATGGGCTCGAGCTGGTGGGTATCGCCGATCACGAGCGCGGACCGAGCGCGCAACAATGCGGACACGGCGTACGCCGCATGGCATTGGCCGGCCTCGTCGATGACCACGCGCTCGAGCTGTTCGGCTTCGGGACTGAAATGGTTACCCAAAGACAGCAACGTGCAGCCCCAAACGGGATACAGGCGCATCAGCCACGCCGCCGGACCGCGGCTTCCGTTCATCAGCGGCCGCAATGAACGTGACGCCCGACAAGTGTCGATGGCATGCTGAAGCGCCGCTCCAAGCTCTCCCTTGTTGCGTCGCGCCCATAGCTCACGCACCCTGCAGGCCGCCGTCCATAGCTCTTGCAGCCGCGGTTCGAGCTGCTCAAAGTCTTGCTCCACCGCGCCGTCGCCTCGCTCACTCTGGGCGCTGGATGCCAGTTGGTCCCGCAGCTCGTTGACGCGCGAACGGACTGCGGCACGCTTCGCAAGCTCCTCGACCAAATCCAACAGGGCACGCGCTTGGTGTAGTGCAGCTTCAGCTCCCTCTTCCCACGCTTCCCGCTTGTCGTCTGCCTTGGCGCGGGAGGGAAAGCGCGGAGGCAAACCCCAACTCAATGCGCTACCGAGCAGTTGCTCCATGGGCTCGCCCTGCCGCTGCAGGGTCAGCTTGTAACTTTGTTCGATCAGTACCAGGGGCGTTTTCTTCTCGGCTTCCGACAACGAGCTCAGCACCAACAGGCGTTCCACGAAGGCCAACAGCAAAGGACGCAACTCAGAAGCCGCAGAGGCGACATGCACCAGATCTATACCGCACGCGACAGCCGCAGCATCGGAAAGGGGCGTTCGGTCGAGTACGGCGAGCTCGGCTTCGAGCTCCAGCAACTCGCGAGCACCCTGTTGCAGCGCTATACGAGCCCGCTGCGTGGAGTAAGACGGTTCGATCTCGCCTTCCAGTTCGGCGAGCAGTCGTGCGAGGTGGTTTTTGGCGGCCTCCCACTCATCGTCACTCGCGACGGTGCGACGCTCGAGCCAGCGCTGAGCGCGTTGTAGTTCCGCAACCGTTACTTTCTCCACCACATCGCGGCTGCCAACCCGTAGGGCGAAGGGCAAGACGTCAACCGGCAGATCCCGCCCCAGGGGAAACACCACGTTGTCGACGGCGCGGTTGTTCGTGCTCGTCACGACCAGGAGCTTCTGACCCGGGTGCTCGCTTTTGATGAGCGACGTCACGTTATCGATCAGCTGCTGAGCAGCGAGGTTCAGGATGAGATGAGTTTTGCCCGTGCCTGGGGGCCCTTGCACCGCACACAAGGCAGAGCCCAGATAGCGTTCGCCCGCGCGCCGCTGACTGTGCGTGAGACTCAGGTCTCCAAAGCGCCCTAACAAGGGCCTCACGCTGCTGACCGCTTTCCGCTGCCCTAGATAACACGTCAGGGGACTGTCGGATTTCATCTCACCGCTTTGAAACTGCTCGAGGGCCGCCTGCAAGTCGCGCTGGACGTGAAACGACGCGCGGTTGCGCGAAGCATCGAGCAAAATTGCGATTTCATATGCTTTGCCCTTCGCGCCGCACTGGGTCAACCGCTTATCGGTCAAGATGAACAGCTCAGCTAGCAGGTCGTTCACCTCGGCATCTCCGGGCGCTGACGACGAGGCAAGCTCCCCACCGCTGGCCAATGGCGGTGCCGAGCTCAGACCGTCGTCACTCGCCATCTGGTCGCGCAGCAAGTCACATACACGACGGAGCAATTGCCGCGCGTTCGGGCTTTCCCGTTTGACGGCGCCGAAGAAGGCTTCGATGCGCTCGAAATCGACCCTCAGCGTTTCTCTCAACAAGCTGCCGTCGATGAAGAACGGCAGGCTATCCGGGTCTTGCTTGGTCGCTCGTAGACTGAGAACCCGAGGCGGAGGAGGTAACTGCTTTTTTGCTCGATCACTCGCGCTGGGAGGCGTAAATCGTTTACCCTCCGCCGTGCGCCAGTCGATGTGCACGGGGAAGCGCACCAGGCCTGCAAGCTCCTGACGGGGCAGCAGCAGGGCCGGGAAGCACACCAAGTGTTCGAGCCTTCCGTCTTCGGCACCGTAGCGGTACTGGCTGGCAAGCCACGCCTCGAAAAACGCGGCACATTCCGCTTCTACCGGCACTTCGAGCGAGCCCTGTGCGTCGACCAAGAAGTTGCCTTGCTGACTGAAGGGGAGCTTGACGTAGTCCTGGCCTGCGGAAGGGGTGAGCATCTGCTCCGCCGTCAGTTCCAAAGCATGATTGACTTTGCGAGCCCGAGGCCTCACGGCCAGCGCCTCTTCGTGCCGCAAAAGAGCCAACCAATAGCGCAGGACTTGCGGTGCAGCGACCGCGCTCAACGTCGACCCCTCGACCTACGGCATAGGAGCCCGCGTTGGGGGAGGAATCGTCGACGGCTGGGCATGGCCGACGTGCTTTACCCCAAGCGACGTCCTCGTGCACACCATCGGTGCCGAAGCGCGCGCATCAAACCACGCGGCCCGTCGCTCAGGTGCCGCTTACCTGCTCGGCGTCCCAAACCACGACATCCACGCGTCGTGAAAAGTGCAGCACTGGCGGTGGGCCATCGAGGGTGATGCCAAACCCGTCCAACATGCTGTTGGCAGCGATGCTGGCTTCGGCCGCTTGAAGCGGCCACGGCACGTGATGCACATCGTTGCGCAAGAGTCGCCCGCGGGGGCTGCGGGCGTACAAACAATAGCGCTCAGTCAACCAGTGCTCCAGCGTGCCAGGAGTGGCTTCGTACTCGGATCCCACCGGTCCGTACTGCGCCTCGAAGCGCTGACCACCTTGGCGTCGCTGCGACTGGTACAGGCATGTTTCCGATTTCCAAGCCAAGGCCATGTCCGCCCGATGATAGGGCAAATGAAAGAATCGCCGGGCGGCCCACACGGCCAGGGAGTTGCTCGCGTCGAGACTCAGAAACCAAACCCCTGGCTTGCCCTCGGCCTCGACGTAGATGCGAACGTTGAGTTCAGGGAACGCCGATACTCCCGGCAGGTCCGGCAAGAAGCGGCGCATGACTCCTTCCATGCGAAAGGGCACGACCCCCAACCACGAAGTGCCGCCGAACTCCTGCACGCGTAGGCCGGCCGGCACTAAGGGTTGCAACACCTCCGCCGCAACCGGCCAATGAGCGAACAGCAAGTCGAGCCAGCTTTGCCGCCACGTCCAAGGACGCCACGGCAGTAACCAGGGGCGGTGGGATGTACGTGTCAAAGCGGGGTGGGGCATATTACGAGCGACGCCCTCGCGAGCACGGGCGCCTCACGCGGGCATAACGCCCCCCACAGCTTGCCGCAACATAACTCCTAAAAGCCTCACCTAAGAGCTCCCAGGCTCCGGGGCCTCGACGGTTTCAGATCGGAGAGGTCCACAGGTACACGTAGTGGGTTTTGCTCCGCTGCTCCATTTCGACGACTTGTTCGGGCTCGATAGGCGTCATGTCGAAGTCGTGGGATACGATGCGCGAGCCGGGCTTGAGCTTGCGCAGCTGGGGGATCAGGCGCCGATTCAGCTCCGGCAACAGGTACATGGTCACGACGTTGGCCTTGGATAGATCGAGCTCGAAGATGTCCTTTTGCTCAATCGTCACCAAATGTTCGACCTTGTTCTTGCGCACGTTTTCCCGCGCTTCGGCCACACGCTGAGGATCCACGTCAAAGCCGTAAGCCTTCACCCCGTAGCGCTTGGCTGCGGTGACGACGATACGTCCGTCGCCACATCCGAGATCGTAGACGACGTCACCCTTCTTGATCTTTGCCAGCGAGAGCATCTTGTCCACGACGGGTTGAGGCGTGGGGACGTACACGACGTCGGGTGTCTTCGTCTTCGACTGCTGGGGCTGGGCATCGACGGTCGAGGCGAAGGTATACTGCTGAGCCAGGTTGCCGAGCAACGCGCGGTCCAGGAAAAGCGGACTCGACTCGCGGGTCTCAAATCCGCTCGTCTGCGACACCTCGCGCAGCTCGGCGCTCTGGGGGGGCGTGGCTTCCACGACCTTCGGCACGCTTTCGCCGGAAGCGCATCCGGTCAGGATCGCGGCGACAACGCCAACTCGAAACATGGACAATGATTGGCTCATAAATCTCTCCTCTAGGATTTCGCGGACTGGCCGTGGGGTCTTGTTGCGGCTCGCGCTCATGGCGGCTCGCTTTGGTTTGCGGCTGCGCTTGCAGATCTCATGCCCATTAACCCGGTACGCCCGGCCACCACCGCCTTCCGGATCTCTGCCACAGAGCGCTTGCGCCTTTCGCTCGTGTCGCCCAGAGAGAGACGGTGGAACGAGTGAGTGCTAGGGGGGTGACCCGCCCGCGGCTGAACAGCGCAGCGCGGCCGCCCCTTCACGTCGGCTTGGTACCGCTATTTCCCTGGGTGCCGTTTCTAAGCCTCGCGCTGACAGGCGCTGTGGCTTGTTCCTGCGCGAAAGCGGAGCCGCCCAAGGCTCGCGCTCCAGACGTTCCCTACGAACCCTCCCCACCCCACGTCG
>CAZNZA010000050.1:13307-15189 GCA_964577325.1 uncultured Polyangiaceae bacterium | reverse complement strand
CCGCCCAAGGCTCGCGCTCCAGACGTTCCCTACGAACCCTCCCCACCCCACGTCGTAGAGGCGATGCTCGAGCTCGGTCAAGTCGACGCCCAAGACGTGGTATATGACCTGGGCTGCGGGGACGGACGCATCGTCATCGCGGCCGTCAAGGAGCGAGGTGCCGAGGGCGTATGCGTCGACATCGATCCGGTGCGTATCGAGGAAAGTCGACACAATGCGGCCCAAGCCGGCGTGGGTGACCGGATTCGCTTCCTGACCCAAGATCTCTTTGCCACCGATCTCAGTGACGCCACCGTCGTCATGTTGTTCTTGTGGCCAAAGGTCAACCTCGAGCTTCGGCCCAAACTGCAACAAGGACTCGCTTCAGGTTCACGCATCGTGTCACACATGCACGACATGGGTGACTGGGCCGCAGACGCGCAAACGAGCGTGTTGGTGGACGGCAAACCAAGAACCATCTACCAATGGACCATCCCGTGACAGACGCCTCCTGGCCCGCCACCCCTAGCCCTCCCGAAAGCCAACCTCTCCCTGTCGTAGACGCCGCCATTCCCCGTCGTTTCGGCCTCGGTACCACCAGTCTGCTGGTCATGGCGAGCATGATCGGCACGGGCGCCTTCACGACATCGGGTTTCTTGATCCGTGACCTCGGCTCACCGCTGGCGGTCGTCTTGGCTTGGCTCGTGGGCGGCGTAGCGGCGCTGTTCGGAGCGTTGGCCTACGCCGAGCTTGGGGCGGCACTGCCGAAAAACGGGGGCGAGGCGCACCTGTTGTCTCGCATCTATCACCCGAGCCTGGGCTTCCTCGCCGGATGGGTCTCGCTCGTCGTGGGCTTTTCTGCGCCGATGGCGGCATCAGCGCTGGCGTTTGGTGAGTACACGAGCAACGTCATCGCCGTTTCACCGGTGATGCTGGCCCTAGCCGTCATTGTTAGCCTGAGTGCTTTACACGCGCTGCGCGTCGAGCTTGCCGCGCGTGTTCAAAACTGGGCCACGCTGCTCGATGTCGCCCTCATTGTACTACTGATCGGTGTGGGGCTTGCGGTATCAGGTATCGAGCCGCTGTGGACGAATGAAAATAAGGCGCCAGGTTCGCCCCTAAGGGCGCTGGTCTCGTCGGAGTTTGCGGTCGGATTGATATTCGTGTCGTTTTCTTACAGCGGGTGGAACGCGGCGGCTTACCTCGCGGGCGAGGTGCGCAACCCCAAGCGCACCCTACCCCGCGCCTTGATGCTCGGTACGGGTGTGGTCTGTGTGCTGTACGTCGGTCTCAACCTCTGGTTCATGTCGGCAGCACCGCCTGAGGCGCTCAGTGGCGTCATCGACGTGGCTGCCGTTGCCGCGACCGCATCGTTCGGTGAGACGATAGCGCGCTGGGTGAGTTTGCTGGTCGCGCTCGGACTGTTTACGACCGTCAGCGCATTGATCGTAACGGGTTCGAGAGTATACGAGGCCATTGGGCGGGATTATCCGAAGTTGCGCTCCACGCTGGGACGGGCGCGGGCGCGCGACCGTGGGCCCTTGGCAGCGATTGCTCTTCAAGCGCTGCTCGCTTGCGGGATGGTCGTGGGATCGAGTTTCGAAGTGCTCTTGACGTACATTGGGTTTCTGCTCTCGTTGTTCGCGGGATTGACGGTGCTCGGTGTGTTCGTTTTGCGACGTACAGAGCCCGGCTTGGAACGCCCGTATCGCGCTTGGGGTCATCCGTTCACGAGCGGCGTCATGATCATTCTGTCCGTGTGGATGATGGTGCACGCGGCGATTGCCAAGCCCGTGGTGCTGCTGACGGGAGGCATCACTCTACTCCTCGGCGCGGCCCTGTACTTGTGGCTGCGGCCAACACCAGGTGCACAGGTTTCACGCGCCGAAGAGTGACAGCCGAG
>CAZNZA010000050.1:0-13207 GCA_964577325.1 uncultured Polyangiaceae bacterium | reverse complement strand
GAAGTCTGGCTTCGAAGCGTCTCCGGCTGAACGCCAACCCCCTCAGCCGTTTGGGGTGGGGACTGGCTGCTTGCGCAGCTTACGATCAGGGGCAAAACAACAATGATGGGTGTTCGTGATGTGCATAGCAGTTTCATGTAAACCTCCTAGCTATGCCCTAGCCTCAAAGGCTTGCAACGGAACCCGGGAATATGGCCGCGGCGGGTTTGCCCGGACATGCCAATCATCCGCTAAAACAGCGGCTGAAATCGTCGTCCTTTTGCATCAGATTCGAAAAGACGGAAAGCGCGTCCACCCCCGGCTCGTTCAGCACGGTGTGAAAACTTGGTTTGAGGTTCGGGGCAAGCTCAATCGCTCGTCGCCACTCCTGAGCATCGAACGGATCTTGATGAACGGTGCGCCAAAAATCGGCATGGGTGAACACCTCGTTCAGGCGCGTGACATCGCCGCCTTGCAGGTGCGTAACCAGGTAACTTGCCAATCCCACTTGCAGACCGTGGGAGCGCGGTCGATGCGTAATTTCGTCTAGTGCATGCGAGATGAGGTGTTCACTCCCACTGGCCGGACGCGATGACCCGGCAATGCTCATCGCGATCCCGTTCAGCATCAAAGCGGTAGCCAAGTGACGCACGCCTTCGACATCGCGCCTTGGGTGCGCCATGAATGGCAGTACGCTCGAGTCCGACAATAGGGCTGCGAAGTCATTAACAGGCGTTCCAGCGCGGTGGAACGCCAACTTCCAGTCACGAACCGCCGTCACCTTTGCGACGAGGTCGCCGACGCCCGCACACCACAACGAAATGGGCGCATGGCGACATACCTCTGTGTCGACGACCACCGCGACGGGCATTCGAGCTTGAATCGAACGCCGTTTTCCCTGCAAAACCAAGCTGACCTGGGGGCTGCAGAAGCCGTCGTTGGACAAAGACGTCGGCACCGCCAAGTAGCGCACCCCAGCAAGCAAGGCTACGTACTTGGCGACGTCGAGCGCTCGCCCGCCACCTACGCCAAGGACGGCGTCGACGCTCGCCGGCAAGGAGCGAAAGATGCTCACCGCTTCATCGAAGTCCCCCGTTTGGACGTCCACGCGGATCGGCGGTGCGCACCCTTCGCGGTGCAAGCTTTCTTGGGCGCGACCATCAATCGCTCCAACGAGCCCGGCGCTGAACAGCACCGCGGGCCGCTGGACGTTCAAGCGGCGAGTGTAAACACCGATGCGATCGAGCGCACCCAGTTTGATGCGTACCAGGCTAGGAATGCCTATCTGCTGATAATCTGACTGCACTTCCTACGCTTCATACGACATATTGGCTCCGACGACGCGCGATCTGCTCGCGAGGGATGCTTAGCGCGCTACCCGAAGCGTGGATCGCCCGACGCCCACTTTACGCACGGGTGTCACCCCTGGGGTCGACGATTCCGAGTGGCGCTGCATCTGGCGAATGGCGCCTTCCGCTTGATTCAAACGCTCTCTCAACTCTTCCACCTCTGCTTTGAGGGTATCGCGCTGGCCCATGACGATGGCCAACGCCTCCCTGAGTCGCTGTGCCAGGTCATTGAGCCGCTCCTCGTAGCCGGCTCGAAGCGCGACACTGGCGTCAATGAGCGCCATGGGGTGCATCACGCGGGCGAACAGCGACGGCCGCGTGTCGGACGAAGACTTCGACGACGGGTGGCGTGATTCTGATGACGATGGGGACATGCGTAAGCTCCTCGAGTTTGGGTTCCGCGCAGACTGGCAGACTCTTCGTTCAAGCAAGGGGCGGGCCACACGTGCGCGAACCCTGGCCAAGGCTGCTCCCGCCCAGAGAGCGCGCGCTGCTGAACGCCGCTGCGTGCGCCGCCGCACGGGGCGCGGCGTCAATCTCGCCTCAGCCAAAGCAGGAAACTGTAGAGCGGCGCGCGCCGGAAAGTTTGTGGGCGCCGGCGATTGTCGTGAACGATCCGCCTGGGTTCGGGCACCACGGCTTCGATGTCGATTCAAAGGACCCTGAAAGCACACCGCCTGCCGCGCGTCTGCTTGCCCTTCTCCCTGCTCTTTACTCTGACCGCGCCCGCGCTTCCCGCCCTGGCCGCGCCCGATTCTCTTCCGCTCCAGGCCGCACCCGCGGCGTCGGAAACGCCGTCGGGCACCAACCAGGATGCACAACCCGTCGCTAACTCGTTGCATGTCGCTGTCGACCTCGACGGCATGAATGTCGACCCGCAAGCCATACGCCAAGCTCTGTCCACCGAACTGGGGCTTCCCCTCGTGCCTACCGCAAGCGAAGCGGGGGTGCAGGTGCGAGTCTCCGCTCGGGCCGCAGGTGACGTATCCGTAACCTACCACGATCAGCGCAAGCAAGCGGTCACGCGCACCGTTCGTGCTCCCGAGCGGAGCGATGAGGTGCCGGAGCTGGCGGCGCTGCTGGCCGGTAACTTGGCGCGCGATTACTCTGCCAGTCTGATCGCCCAAATGGGTGACCCCGCACCCAGCACAGACGGCGACGCCACCACTCCGGCTGCGGTGATAGCTCCACAGCCACCTCAACTGAAGCATCGCTTCTTCAACCTGTCGTTCTTCGGGCCCTTGGCCACCTGTCCCCAAGCCAGGTCACACCGCTTCAACGTGGAGCTCGGCACGTTGCACAGCCATGTGGGTGGCGTGAATGGCGTTGGCATCACGGGCCTGGTCCAGCGCGTGGACCAGGAGGCAGACGGCTTCATGGTCAGTGGCCTCGCCCAGCTTCAGCACGGGGTCGTGCGCGGGGCGTCTGTCGCTGGAGCGCTGAACCTGGCGCTCGGTGATGAGCTCGATGGCTTTCAGCTGGCAGGCGCCGTCAACGTCGCCTCTGGGCCCGTCACGGGAGCTCAAATCGCGGGTGCTCTCAACACTGCTGCTACCTCGGAGGGGCTTCAGCTAGCGGGCGCGGTCAACCAAACCGACGGGCTCGAGGGTGCTCAAATAAGCGGGGCTGTCAACGTCTCGGGCCAGCACCTGTCCGGGCTACAGCTGTCGAGCGTCAACATCACTCGCCGTTTGACGGGGGCGCAAATCGGCCTAGTGAACATCGGCGGCGACGTAGAAGGCTTGCAGTTGGGCATCGTCAATATCGCGGAAAAGGTAAACGGTGCGTCGATAGGCTTGGTGACGTACAGTCAGCAGGGCCGCACTCAACTCGTGACGTGGTTCAACGCCACCCAACCCATGAACATCGGCGCCCGTTTCTATACCGGCCCATTGTATGCCATGCCGACGGTCGGCTACGATCCAGATGACTCTGAAACGGTGTACCCCGGCTTCAGCCTTGGCACGCGCATCTGGGCGAACTCGATTTTCGTCGACCTAGAAGGGAACTACCAAAATCGACTGGAGACGGGCGCCGGAGACGCCAAAGCGAAGTTCGACGAACACGACATCCAGCTGCGCTATCGAGCTCTGCTCGGGTACGAGGTTCTGCCGTGGCTAGGGGTGTTTGCCGGCGGCGGTGTGCTGCACGCGTTGAACACCAAAGCGTCCGTCGACCAAGAGGTGAAGCCCGAGTTCAGCCTGGGGTTGCAGTTCTTTTGAGTCCCTGACTCGGCCCACCGGCCCTGAGCCCTGAAAATCCACGCCGACGTTTGAACGCCAAAGGTCGCAACGGGCACTCGGGTTGAATCTCCGTTTCTGATACGATGCAATCGTCCACGATGAACACCATGCCTGCTGCGCTGCAGCGTCGCCATCCCAGCGAAGACGCTGCAGCGAGCTTGATCGCGCGGCTGCAGCGGGGCGAACCTGCGGCCGTGGGTGAAGCGTATGATGCCCATCACGAGGCTATTCGCGCTTTCGCCGCGCGGCTGACGGGGGACGACGAGCTGGCCGAGGACCTCGTCCAAGAGGCATTCGTGGCGTTGCCGAAAGCCGTGCAGCGCTTCCGAGGCGACAGCTCCCTGCGCAGCTTCATTACCGGCGTCGTCATCAATCACGCCCGACACTACGTCCGCAGCGCCGCACGCCGTCGAAGCGCCCTGCAGAAACTGTCTCGCGAGCCCCAGCAGGAGTCACAATCACCAGAGAAGAACGCCGATCAGCAACGCCTGGTGGCCGCTCTCGCCCGCGCCATGGACGCGCTTTCCTTGGACCAGCGTGTTGCCTTCGTGGTCTGCGACGTTCAGGGACACGCCGCCGGGGAAGCCGCGTTGCTCACCGGCGCTCCAGAAGCAACCATGCGCACACGATTGTTTCACGCCCGTAAGAAGCTGCGGGCAGCGCTGGAACAGGAGGGCTTTCGATGAACGAGCGTGACGTTCTGCAGGATGCCATCAGCGCCTTACGCACCCAGCATGATGGGCAACGTCCGGGCTCTGGGTTCACCCGCGCTCAGGTGATGACGCGGCTGCACCGTAAGCGCAGGCGCCGCTTGCTGCGTTGGCTCGGACTCACCCCCATCGCGGCACTGGTGGCTGGTAGCGCTTGGGCTCAAGCCAGTGATGCTTGGCCCACGCTGTGGCAAAACGTGCGCGACGGCGTGAGCGTGGTGTTCGGTGTTCCGGATCAACAGCCACGAGCGCAGCGAATGCTCACCGCCTCGTCCCCTACGCCCGCTCCACCGCCCCTGGCCTTGACCGAACCAGCCACTGCCGCCGTGCCGATCGCCGCACCGACCCTTGCCGGGCCGCCCTCCGCACCCGGTGACCCAGCGCCCGAAGCGGCGGTCCTGCCTCCGGTCCCACGCGCCGTTTCCGAACGTTCCGTACCTCACCCGAAGTCAGTTACGGTCACGCAACGGGACCGGCCGACTCGTCCTGCAGAACCGTCGTCCTCGCTTGCTACCCCGCCTTCATCTTTTCCACCGGAAGCGGGTGATACTCCCGACGTAGAGCCCGAACCCGATCAAGAGTTGCGCGACTTTCGAGCCGCCCACGATACCCATTTCGGCACACGCTCACCCTCGGCGGCGATTGCCGCTTACCGCAGGTACCTGAAACAGTATCCGAAGGGCCGCTTCGTACCCGAAGCTCAGTACAATCTGGCACTGCTACACCTCAAGCACGGCGAGCAAGCACGCGCGGAGAAGATCCTCGGAGCGTTCGCTCGCGGCGCGTACGGCGCGTATCGGCGAGCGGAAGCGCGAGCGCTTCTCGAAGCGCTGCGCGCCCGCTCGGGCGAGTAGCTGCACGGCCCGCGGTGGGCGGGAGACGTCAGACGCCGTCTCCCGCTGGGCCCACCCAGCGAGCGAACCGACCAACGCAGCTCGATGGTCAAAGACCGGTCATGCCGCCGTCGACGGCGATGTCCTGACCCACGATGAACGACGAGCGCGGCGACAAAAGGAAGCTGACGGTTTCCGCCACCTCGCTCGGCTGTCCCAGACGCCCCAGGCGCATGCGGTTCATGACGTAGGGCGCCATGCGCTTGGTCCCTGCTTCGTCGACCACGGACTTGCTCAGGATGGGAGTCGCCGTCGGGCCAGGCGAAACGACGTTAATCCGAACCGCTTGTTCAATCAGTTCGGCCGCGGCATTACGAGCAAACGCAACTACGGCCCCTTTGCTCGCCCCATACACGCTGCACAGCGGCGCGCCCATGTTCGCCGCCACGCTTGAAGTAAACACTACGCTGGCACCGGCTCGCAACAGCGGTTGAGCATACTTCAAAGTCAGAAAAGCACCTTTGGCATTGGCGCTCATCACCCGGTCGAAGTGCTCGACGTCGGCGTCGGCGAGCGAGACGAATTCGGCAACCCCGGCATTGACGAACAGGCCGTCGATGCCCCCGAAAAGTTCGCGCACGGTGCTGAACAGACGCGCCACGTCTTGGGGCGCAGTCACGTCACCCGCCACCCACGCGGCCTCGGCGAGCGGTCCCTGGCACGCTTTGGCCAGATCTTCCTCGTGTCGCGCAAAGAGCACGACGCGTGCGCCGCGTGCGGCAACCATTTGTGCGGTGGCTAATCCAATCCCACTGCTTCCCCCAGTGATGACGACAACCTTTTCAGCAAATTCCTGCATCGATAGCTCCTCGTGACCAGCTACGAAATAGCGCTGGTGAAACCGTCTTATGGCGGAATAATGTGGCGCATGCACCATGCACAAGCGCAGCACCCTGCTGCATCCCTGCAGCCACTGAACTGGAATGACCTGCGGGTCTTCCTGGCGCTTTCGCAGCACCTGAGCACCCGGCGCGCCGCCCAGGCCCTGCACTTGGACGGCACGACCGTCGGTCGCCGGCTCAAGGCTTTGGAGGAACGCCTAGGCACCCAACTGTTCGAACGGATCCCAGAAGGTTTACGACTCACGGGTCCCGGGCGGGAGGTTCTACGCGCGGCAACTGCCATGGGTGAACGCGTACGGGAGCTCGAGCATCGAGTGGCAGGGTTGGACAGCCGCGTGCACGGGGTCGTACGGCTGACCGTGGCTGAGATTTTCGGCAACCTGATATGTGAGTGCCTCGCTCCGTTGATCGACCGCAACCCAGAACTGGAACTCGAGTTGTACGCCACCGACACGATGGTAGCCCTCGAACAGCATGCAGCGGAAGTAGCACTGCGCGTTGCCGATGAACCGCCGCCAACGCTCGTCGGGCGACGTCTAGCTCGCAGCGCCGTGGGTTTGTATGCTTCCACAGACTACATCCACAAGCACGGCGACGACATGAAGCACGACGCGGCGCGCTTCATCGCATGGCCGCGAGCGGTCGAGGGCAAGCCGGCTTTCAAGTGGCTCAGCGAGCGCTACCCTGAGCGCAGGCACGCATTGCGCGCCAACAGTGCCAGTGGCGTCTTGCAGGCCGTCAAGAGCGGCTTGGGGATCGCGCCTTTGGCTTGTGTTCAGGCCATAGGTGAGCCCTCCCTCGTGTTACTCAAGCGGCTACCCGCGAGCTGCTCCACGCAGGTGTGGCTGTTGACGCACCCACAAGTCAAGGATCTGGCTCGGGTGCGCGTCGTCATCGATCACCTGTCCCACGCGCTTCAGGCGCGGCGCGCTGACATCGAAGGGTCGTGAGGCATGGAGAAGAGAACCGCTATTGCCACGGCACCAGCACGTCAGCTTAGCGCCTGCAGTCTTTGCTGCAGAGCTGCCACGGTGACGGAAAAGGCCGGCTTGAGTTCCGGAGCGAACAATGCCACGCGCAATTCTTCGAACGCGTAGCGCAGCGCCTCCGCGCCAGCGCGGTCAGTGAGCTGGGGATAAACCTTCAAGAAGGCTGCCCAGAGCGGCGCCAACGGCTCGAGTTTGGAGGCATCTTTGCGCGGATCGGCGACGGCTCGCGTCAAGCGACTTTGGGCAGCCCGCAAGTAGCGCGGGTACTGCTCGAGATAGATGAGCGCCACATGCTCGATCAGGTCCGGCGGAAAGAGGTGAGACAATTGCTGTTCGATGTCCCGTGCGGCACGTGTCGCACTCGGTTGCTGTGACGCGCCGGCCAAAGCGCGCAAGGTGCGCTCGAGCTCGGAAGCTGCGGCCGTAATGGCTGTCGACCAGCGTACCAACGCGGATTCTAGGCGTGAAGCTCCCCGTGTGCGCAAGGATTCGTAAGCGGTGCGGGTGCGGGGCAAGCGTTCGGTCTCGAGTTCGAACGCCTCATCGACGACGCGATCGAGGACCCGCGCGCGAAATGCATCTTTGGCAGCCCGTGAAGGTGGCAGTCCCAACGTGCGGGGGAACGGCGGCGGCACCCGCTTGCCGAGCGCTGCCAGGGCCCGTTGATGTTCCAAGCTGATGAGACGCCGCAGCCCGCCCCGCAGTGCCACGAGCGCTTCTTGCTCCGACTCCATCAACGTGAGCTCGACGCCCGTGTCGCGCGCAAGCAGAGTTGGATAGGCCCGCACCCGTGCGCCGTATACCGAGCGATCCACGAAGCTCGGTAGCTCGTCGAAGTCCCACGACGATAAATCCTTGCGCTCCCAATTCGGCTCCCTCACCGCTTGCTTGAAAAGCGAACGCGCCTGCTCCAAGTGCTGCCCCATCAGCCACCGGAGGTCGCGGTGTTGTGCGATGACGTGGCCGCGTTCATCCACCAGACGAATCGTCAGACGCAAGTGGGGGGCAACAGCGTCCATGCGAAACGCGGCTGCTTCCACCTCGACGCCAGAAAGGGTGCTCGTGGCCGCGGTGAGCAGCGGCAGCATCGGCCCACTGAAGGGCGTGAGCCGAGCCGCCAGCTCTCGCGCAAGAGCTGGCAGGGGCCCCAGGCGACGGCGCACGTCTTTGGGCAAAGTCTCGAGCAGCGCGTAGATCTTGTCGTGATGCCAAGCCGGTATCGTCCAGTCCAGTTCGCCGGCATCGAGGTGCAGCAGCATTGGCAGCGGCAGGATTACGCTGACTCCATCGTCGTCCGCAGTCGGCTCGAAGCGGTACGTGAGCTCCAACTGCGTGCCGTGGAGCGTCAGCGTATCCGGGTAATCTGCAGGATCCAATGCCCGGTCGTCCACCAGCACGTCAGAGAGAGAAAGCAGCAACAGGTCCGGATTGTCGACCTCCGCTGTCTCACGCCACGTTTCGAACGAGCGCCCGTCCACCACGTGCTCCGGGACCCGCCCGTCGAAGAACGTCAGTAGGGCCTCATCGTCGGCCAGCATGCTGCTCTGTCGTGCCTTGTCGCGTAAGCGCGCGACGTAATCCAGGAGTTGCTCATTTTTGGCCTGAAAACGTCCGCGACTCCGGTACTCGCCGCGAACCAGTGCGTGCTCGAGGAAGATCAACCGCGCACGGCCCGGAGCGACCTTCGAGTAGTCGACGTCGTGATCGCGCAACACGGGCAGCCCGAACAAAGTCGCCTGCTCTTTGATGTGAGCGCGCGCCGCTTTGCTCGACCAATACGGTTCTCCGTAGCGGCGCTTGAGCAGATGCGCCGCCACGTCATTCAGCCATTCGGGTTGTATCTTAGCAGCGGTGCGGGCAAACAGTTGTGTCGTCTGCACGAGTTCGTACGCCATCACCCAAGCCGGGGGTTTCTTGGCCAAAGCCGATGCAGGGTGCAACAAGAAGCGCGTCTGACGCGCGCCTGCGTAAACTCGAGCCGTCGCTTGGTACTGCCCGATACGAGATAGCAACCCGCTCAACAGCGCTTTGTGAAGGCCGTCCACCTCCATGCCGCCTTCAGCCCCGGCCTTGGTGCCTACCCCCTGTTCCCTCGTCGCCAGCGGCGCCCGCGGGGGGCGCGCTCTGCGCCGAGGGCCGTTGCTTCCCATCCGTGTACTTGCACCGAGCCCTATCTCGCGCACCACGTCTTGCAGTTGCCGATGCACCTCGAACCACTCGCGTGCACGCACGAAGGAGATGAAGTTTTCTTGGCACGTGCGTTTCAGGTGAGACGTCCCGCGCGCCCGTGCCTCGGACAAGAAGGCCCACAGCCGCAGCAGGCTTACGAAGTCTGAACGCTCATCGCGGAAGCGCCGATGCGCCTGATCTGCCTTGGCTTCGGCTGTGCGAGGCCGCTCACGCGGATCTTGAAGTTCCAGCGCGGCCGTGACGACCAACACTTGCTCCAGACATCCGAACTGAGCGCCAGCGACGATCATGCGCGAAAGCCGCGGGTCGAGGGGGAAGCGGGCGAGCTTGCGGCCGAGTGGCGTGAGTCGTCGCGTCTCGTCGAGCGCGCCCAGCTCCTGCAGCACGTGATAACCTTCGGCAATCGCGCGCGGTTGGGGGGCATCGAGAAACGGGAAGTGTTCCACGTCGCCGAGCTCGAGCGCCTTCATGCGTAGGATGACGGCAGACAAGCCGGTGCGCTTGATCTCGGGGTCGGTGAACGCCGGTCGCTCTTCAAAAGACGCTTCGTCGTACAAGCGCACGCAGATCCCGTCGCGAACGCGTCCACAGCGACCTTTGCGCTGGTCGGCGCTGGCTCGGGAGATGGGCTCGATCTGCAGGCGCGTCGTTCCCGTGCGCGGATCGTACCGGGAAAGCCGAGCGACACCGGTGTCCACCACGTACACGATCCCGGGCAGAGTGAGCGAGGTTTCGGCCACGTTGGTGGCCAAAATCACCCGCCGTTGCGGAATCGGGGCAAACACGCGTCGCTGCTCGGCGGCGGAAAGGCGCGCGTACAACGGCTGGACCAGCGTGTTCACCAAGTGGCGACCCGTCAACAGCCGCTCGGCATCGTGAATCTCGCGCTCTCCGGGCAAGAAGACCAGGATGTCCCCGTCGGGGTCGAGTCCTATGACGTTCATCACGGCCTCGGCCGCTGCTCGAGCGACGTCGAGCTCCGGTTCTGGCGCTTCGTACAACACGTCTACGGGAAAGGTTCGCCCCTCGACCTGAATGACGGGCGCCCCGTCGAAGAACTCGGAGAAGCGTTCAGTCTCGATCGTTGCCGAGCTGATGATGACTTTTAGGTCCGGCCGCTCCGGAAGTAGGCGCTTCACCCAACCTAGAAGAAAATCGATCGTCAGGCTGCGTTCGTGGGCCTCGTCGATGATCAGCGTGTCGTAACGCTGCAAGCGCCTGTCGCCTTGGATCTCGGCCAACAGAATTCCGTCGGTCATGAACTTGACGCGGGTGTTAGGACCGGTGCGATCCTCGAACCGGATCTGGTAACCTATTTCCTCCCCAAGCGGACACTGAACCTCGCTCGCCACCCGCGCCGCCACACTCGTGGCGGCCAGACGCCGCGGCTGCGTCACACCGATGAGCCGCTCGTCCCCGCGCCCGAGCTTCAGCGCGATTTTCGGCAGTTGGGTCGTTTTGCCAGAACCCGTCGCGCCAGCGACAATCACGACTTGGTGCTCGTTGATGGCTTTCGAGATGTCCTCGACCCTTGCCGAAATGGGTAAGTCTGGCGCGAAACGCAGCTGAGCCCGACCCGAGGTTGGCGAATTGGAGTCGGTCGAGATGCCGTTCATGGGCGCGCTCTTTAGCATTGCCGCGCCTCCGTGCGGAGCTCTGCACCTGCCGATCCGGCCCCAGCGCGGAATGCCGGCTCCGGTCTCGAGCTCCAGCTGGGCGCTGTTTGGCATGCAGCTTGCTCATCACCCGGCATGCATCCGCTCGTTTTGGGCGCTGGCGCCCAGGTGCGCATCGGCATTTCCGGATGGCGCTACGGGCCCTGGCGCGGGGTCTTTTATCCTGAGCAACTGCGGCAAGCAGACGAACTGTGGCACGCCAGTCGAGCCTTCAGCAGCATTGAGCTGAATGGGTCGTTTTACTCGCTTCAGCGCCCGCAGAGTTACACCCTCTGGAGGGACTCCACCCCGGACGAGTTCGTGTTTGCGGTCAAAGGTGGTCGCTACATCACGCACATGAAGCGGCTCGACGACGTAGACACGGCACTAGCCAACTTCTTTGCTTCGGGGTTGCTGTGCTTGGGACACAAGCTGGGCCCCGTTCTTTGGCAACTCCCGCCGCAGGTGCGCTTCGACGCGGAGCGACTCGATCGCTTCTTGCGCCTCCTTCCGCGTGACACCCACGCTGCCGAAGCCTTGGCCAAGGCGCATGACCGACGCCTCGACGACCGCAACGCCACCCAAGCGCTGGTAAGCGGACCCTTGCGTCACACGCTCGAGGTGCGACACGAAAGCTTCGTTTGCGCAGAATTTTTCGCGCTCTTGCGCGAACACCGGGTCGCCTGCTGCGTGGCGGATTCTGCGGGTAGATTCCCGTTCATGGACGAAGTGACGGCCGACTTCGTCTACGTGCGCCTGCACGGTTCGAAGCAACTCTACGTCAGCGGGTACAGCCCACGAGAGTTACGGCAGTGGGCAGCCCGCATCTTGGCTTGGGCACAGGCCGGCCGTGACGTGTACATGTACTTCGACAACGATGCGAAGGTGCGCGCCCCCTTCGACGCCATGAACCTGGCCCGTGTGGTATCCGGACGACGGATTCATCCACTACCCGCATCCCTGCGCGAGACCAGTGCCGGGGTCTGAGGGACGGGTGGCAAGGTGTCATCGGTTGCCATTGCCAAGGACCAGCAGCGGTGGGACACCGGTGTCGTGACTCGACGCAACCCACTCGTTTAGACTAAATTGGCGCCCCCACGCTAACCGCCAACTTGGCCGTGCCAGGCTTTCGCCTCCCTCGGGAGCGGCTGTTCTCAGCGGCTGCTCCCCCCGTATCCCGTGGAAGGGCTCGCGGCTGGGAAAGTTTTCGCATCCCGCCGTGCTGTACCGGCCGTCGTTTGTCTGTTATTCCACGTTCAGTGGCAGTATTGAGGCACGCGACTACGGGACAACGCGTCGAGCTAGCGACGGAAACGCTCGTTGGTCGCTCGGCATCGTGCGGCCTGGTCATTGCGCACCCTCTCGTGTCTTCGCTCCACGCCCGCATTCGCTGGCAAGGCCGTGGGTGGAGTGTCCAAGATCTGAGCCGCAATGGCACTTGGGTCAACACACGACCCGCTGACCGGGAGACGGGGACAGCGTTTACTCAGGGCGACAAATTGTGCTTCGGACTGGAAGAGCTCCAGTGGGAAGTGATGAGCGCCGAGCCTCCCCAGCTTGCTATCGTGCCGTGTGACGGGGGACCGCTCCTGAGCTTGACCCAGGGACCCGTCCCTCTCCCCTCCGAAGACGCTCCCGTCGCAACCTTGTGGCTGGACGGCGACGGCTTCATCGTGCTCGAAAACGCCTCAGGACGCTACGCGCTCACCGACAACCAGGTGTTCACGGTCAACGGCGTGGCGTATCGCGTCCAAGCTCCTTACCCCACCCCTCCAACGGCTGAAGCGGCTCCTGGCCTGGCCGAGGCCACCTTGAACCTGACGGTTTCGCGCCATGAGGAACACATAGAGGCGCGACTCGTAGCGGGAGGCCGCACGCATTCTCTGCGCTCGCGCACGCACTTCCAGCTCTTGTTGTTGTTGGCCCGAGAGCGACAGCGCGACCAGGCCAGCGGAGTCGCCGAGCCCGATCAAGGTTGGGTAAACTCATCGGACCTGTGCTCCATGCTGCAAAGCGATCGCGCGACGATCAACACCCACGTTTACCGCCTACGCAAGCAGTTCAGCGCGCTCGAGTTGAGGGGCGCCAGTGACATCGTCGAGCGCCGCTTCGATTCGGACGAGATCCGTCTCGGTTGTCGGCGCGTAGAAATCACCCAGCGCTGAGCCGCACGAGCCCAGCTGAGCGAGCCGCAGCCAAGCAGCGGGGCGTGTCGCCAGAGCTTTATGGGCTAGGACCCCCGTCAAGCCCGGTCGCTGCGGCCGCCTCGCGAGAACCGGCGCAGAGGAAACCTTGCGGTTTTTGAGCACCGGAAGCGCAGTGAGGTGGTCGCAGCGACCGGGATCGACGGGGGTGGT
>CAZNZA010000049.1:7252-34030 GCA_964577325.1 uncultured Polyangiaceae bacterium | reverse complement strand
CTTCCGCGTCGAGCTGAAGTTGATTCGGGCTCCGATTGACAGGTGGGCGGGAGCCGTAAGTGGCGTGCCAGAGCTGGGCCCAACCTAAGGGCGAACAGAGGGCGTGAGGTTGCTTTGGCGCTCATGAGCGGCGTGCCGCAAGATATCGGTCTCTCCAGTTCAGGAGCAGCGAGAGGAGCACCACGCCAGCGAATCCCACTGCGGTTATCCAGTTCGTGGTGGTGGGGCTGAGTGGCAAATTCAGAATGTCGTTCAGCACGTAGTGGATGAACGAGCCAGATGCGGTGGTCTCGCCGCGGGCGTGTTTGATGCTCCAGTGCCAATCGGTGAGGAAACAGTAGCCGAGACCATAGACCAAGCCGAGTCCGAACCATGACGCGGCGGTGCAAGCGACGAGCAGCAGATGCAGGGGGCGAGTGCGCCGCCACATCCACAGACTCACGTTGGCGAGTACGACGACAGCGTGGATGACGCTAAAAAGGGCGTCCAGGAGAGCGAGGAACATGGGGGGAACGGGCCGTTAGGAGAATGAGCCCACCGGGGCGCGGACAAAAAAGAGCTTAGCCAAATCTAGTCACTGTTCATGGGAGCAGTGAGTGCTAGAATGTTCAGTGTTGGCTCGATGCTCCGCGAGGTTTCTGGTGAATAGAGAAAAAAGCCTTCAGTTAATCAACAGTTGCGATTCAATCTTTAAACAATCGGGGTTACTTCGATTGGCATCGTTGCCCGAGGGAACTTCATCCGCGGCCCGAGGCGGCACGCCTTTGGTGGCGCCCGCTGGCAACGCAGCCCTGGATTATAGAGCACTTCAACAGGAGTCCCCAGCGGACCTTTCCGGTGTTCATGAGCTATCTGCTGAGCCGGCTCACCCAGCCCCGGATGCGGCGCGAGGGACTGCTCTAAACACTGCTCTAAACACTGTTCGAAGGCTGGGTATCGACGCTGTCGACGCGCTGCTCCCGGATGGTGGGTTACCTACTGGCCGAGTCGTCGAACTGTCTCTGCAAGGGGGCGCGGCGTTCGGCACTCAGATAGCGCTGTGGACTTGTAGAGCCGCACAACGGGAAGCTCTCCTCTCAGGGACCGACAGTTGGTGTGCGTTCATCGACTCCTCAGCGTCGCTATACGCCCCGGGAGTGAAAGCGACCGGGGTCGACTTGCAACGTCTACTCGTCGTGCGGCCTGAATTTGCTGATGTGGAACGCGTGGCAGTACGGCTGAGTGAGGCACGAGTTTTTTCTGTCATCGTGCTTGATTTGGTAGGCGTGCCTTGGGCTCAGACGCAGCGAGGGCGATCGAATCGCCTCGAGAAGAGCGACGACCGGTCATCTTTGGCCACGAAAGAAGAACGGAAGCGCAGGCAGAATTGGCCGCGTACAGTGCGGCAATTGGCGCTCAAGCTGGCCAGTACGCAATCACAAGTCGTGTTGCTCACCGATAGCGAGGTTCAGCGTCCGGCACCATTGCCTGTGGCGTTGAGGCTGCAGTTGCTTTCAGGGGTAACAGGCCTGGACATTCATGTGCTCAAGGATATGCACGGACGTGTTGGTCGAAAGGGTACCATCCCGTGGTCGGAGTGGTGGGGGGCGTCGGGAACGGCGATTCCGAGGGGAACTCGTGGCGAGGGGGCGCGCGCCAAACATCTGAGACAGCCCGAGCACGTATCCGCAGTGGAGCCCAAGGCACGTGCAGCGAAACAACCTGAGTTGCCTTTGCTGTCATCTTCACGCTTGGTACGGACTTCCCGTGCGTCGCTGTGAATCTCGTCGCTGTGAATGAGGAGCCATGCGTTGCCGTCAGGTAGTGGCCGTCGTGCTAGAGAATCTGCTCTGTGAGCTCGCGCAGGAGCAGGCAGAGCTGGGTCTGGCATTTGGCGGTGATGACGTTGTGCATCCAGATAAGCGGCGCCACTGGCCTCGTGCTGTAATCCTGCGTCGATTGTCTGAATCGTATGGCGGAGCTGCTGCTTCTGTTCAAAGCACGACAGCAGAATGCGCGGCTGTAGATGAGTCCAATGAGCTAGATGCCAAGACTAAGATAGATGCTGCCAATAAACACGCGATGCACTACGGTGTGATGGCCGGGCAGACTATAGCCGAGGCGCGGGCACTGGTCGCTCACTTGGAGTTGTCTGTGATCAGTGAATGTCAGTTGCGCCGTGCTCTGGAAAGAGTGACCGAAGCTCTTGCTCGCTTCGGAACGACGGTAGCTCTCGAGTTTCCCGACACCGTGTGGGTAGATGTTAGTGGAGGGGCTCATCTGTTTGGTGGGGAGGAGGCGCTTCTCGAAGAAATAGGACTAGTTCTAGAAGAACTCAGGCACCGATTTCGCGCAGCTATGTCGGACGGTCCTCGCTTGGCATGCGCTTTTGCTCGCTGGGAGACGCGTCGGCGCGGCAAGAGCATGACAGTGGTCACCCCGCAGCAAAAGGAATCCTGTTTGAAGGCGCTCCCCATCACTGGGTTACCGCTACAGAAGGATGTCATCGTTTGGTTGGCGCAACTGGGTCTGCTTACGGTCGGAGACTTGATTAAACTGGATAGCCGAGTGCTCTCCAGTCGTCTGGGGACACAAGCCATGCAAGCCCTCGTGCTACTGAAGGGAGAGGACGATGCACCGCTGAAAGCGCACAGCCCGCAAGTATTCCCTTGTGAGCTGCTGATGTGGGACGAGCCACTGAGCGGGGTGGAGCCCGTGTTGTTTGCATTGCGACGTCTGACTACTCAAATTGCAGCTCGACTACGCGGACGTGGGTTAGCAGCTGAGGTGTTGGAGTTGACGCTCAAGCATGATCCTGCGATAGCTCGCTTCCGACAGAAGCCACCGCAGACGCAGCAACGGTTGAAGCTGTCCGCACCGTTGTCTCGCGCGGATGATTTATGGCGTGTACTTGCTGCGCGAGTGAATGCGATTGTAGTTGAGGTGCCCAATGTTGGGGTCGAATTGAGAGTGCTCGCGACGACCCATGGTATCCAAAGGCAACTCGATCTGGCTGTGGGGTTCTCCAAGCTGGATGCGGAAGACCCGGAGCGTATGGCGGTATTATTGGGCGAGCTGGCTGCGGATATTGGTGCTCAGAACTTCGGACTACTGCGCATGGCTGACACCCATAAGCCGGAGAAGGTCACATTGCTGAGCCCTATCGAGGGATGGTCGGCGGGAAAGGGCGGCGGGCGTTCAAGAAGCGGCGGGCGTTCAAGAAGCGGCGGGCCACGTAACGGAATTGAAAAGGAACGCTCTGGAAGGATTCAACTCCTGGCAACCGATACGGAGGCTACTTCAAGTCAGGGAATGGTTAGCTCGAAGAGTTTTCCAAATCGCTTGCTACCAGTGCCGGTGTTGGTCAGCCGTCCCTTTCGAGAGGGAGAGCTGCTTCCTCTAGGGCAACATCTATACAGGATAAAGCGGGTGATGTTCGAGCATCGCTTGGATGCCGTCGAGTGGTGGTCGAAGGAGCCATGTTCGCGTGACTACTTTCGCATTTGGCTGACTTCGAGTGTGGGTGAGCTGCAAGTGCTTGCGTATGTAGATCGCGTCACACAACGCCGCTACGTGCAAGGCTGGTTTGATTGAGGGCGGCATGGCGTTCGCCGAGCTATTAGGACGTAGTGCCTTCTCGTTTTTGACCGGGGCATCTCTCCCCGAGGAGTTGGTGGCTCACGCTCGTCTGCTGGAGCTAGATGCGCTGGCACTGTGCGATCGTGACGGATTGTACGGTTCCGTTCGAGCTCACGCGGCAGCAAAGAAACTTGGGCAGCGAGTAATAGTGGGTGCCTCGCTGAGCTTGAGTCCCGTGGGAGAGGCCACACCGCGGTTGGATGATCCACTGGCTAGGGCTGGTGAGACATTGCGACGCAAACTCCAGCAGCAGGATGTCCCAGCTCTGACGTTGCTCGTGCAGAATGGTCGCGGGTATGAAAACTTGTGCCGCTTGCTTACGCTTGCCCATGCTGGTTTGCCCAAGGGAATAAGCCGGCTGGAAGTCGACTTCCTTCGGCAGTATCACCAAGGGCTGACGATGGTGGTTCCAGTCCCTCAGCGTGAGCACGTGCTCGAAGTGCAAGACTGGCTTGCCCGCGTGAGCGATTGTTTTCGCGAGCGTGGCTACGTTGGCATCTATCGGCGATTGGACGGTCAAGACACTTGGCGCGAGCAGTGGGCACGTGAGCAGAGCTTGCGGTGGGATCTGCCAATCGTCGCTAGCAGCTATCCGCTCTTTCATGAGCCAGAGCGTAAGCCGTTGGCGGACATTCTTCAGTGCATCAAACGCGGAGTTACTCTGGAGCGGGCAGGTAAGAGCCTCGAATCTAACGCGGAGGCGCGGCTGAGGAGCGAAGCCGAGATGCTGCGACTATTCTCTCATGAGCCAGAGTGGGTGGCTCGTTCTGCAGAAGTGGCCAAGACACTGAGTTTCTCTTTGGAGGATCTCGACTATCAGTTTCCTTGCACCTTGGAGGCTGGAGAAACAGCTGACGAGCGACTGGCTCGACTCGTGTGGGAAGGAGCTCGTACTCGCTACGAAGAAGGCGTGCCGGAGAAGGTCGTGAGACAGATTGAGAAGGAACTGAACCTCATCGCCATACTGAATGTCGCCGCCTACTTTTTGTGTACCAAAGAGATTGTTGATATTGCCCGCCAGCGAAGGATCTTGTGCCAAGGAAGAGGGAGTGCGGCCAACAGTGCCGTGTGTTTTGTGCTGGGAATAACTGCTGTCGATCCGGCGCGAAGCAATCTGTTGTTCGAACGCTTCTTGAGCGCAGAACGGAACGAGCCGCCTGATATCGACATCGATTTTGAGCACGAGAGGCGCGAGGAGGTCATTCAGGAGATTTATCGGCGTTACGGTCGAGAGCATGCGGCCATGGTGGCTGAGGTTACCTGCTATCGTGGGAAGAGCGCGCTCCGGGAAGTGGGTAAGGCTTTCGGGTTATCTCTGGAGCAGCTAGACCGTTTGACATCGAGCATTACTCACTGGGAGGGTCCCAAGCTGTCTGACTCTGAGTTGCGAGACTACGGGTTCGATGCCAGAGACGAGCGAATTCAGCAGGTAGTGAGGTGGGCGCAGGAGCTTGCAGGATTTCCGCGCCATCTTTCGGTGCACGTTGGTGGCTTCGTGTTGAGTAAAAAGCCAATAGCCGAAGTTGCGTCAGTCGAGCCAGCGACCATGGCGGGTCGTACCGTGTTGCCGTGGGATAAAGATGACATCGAAGTGCTCGGTTTCTTCAAGGTTGATGTCTTGGGACTGGGGATGTTGACGGCGATTCGAAAAGCCATGTCATTAATCTACGACGATGGTTTTCTCAGGAAGAGCATTGCCGAGCCGTTTGACCCCTTAGAGGTAGTGACACGAGTTCCCGCTGAGGACCCAGCTGTTTATGCGATGATAAGTGAGGCCGATACGGTTGGTGTATTTCAGATTGAAAGCCGGGCTCAGATGGCCATGTTGCCGCGACTGCGGCCCCAGCGGTTCTACGACTTGGTGATCGAAGTTGCGATTGTTCGACCGGGGCCCATTCAGGGTGGCATGGTGCATCCGTATCTCAGGCGGAGGAATGATGAAGAGCCAGTGATTGTCCCTCATCCTGATTTATGGCCGATTCTGGAGCGAACGCTCGGGGTGCCACTGTTTCAGGAGCAGGTCATGGAAATAGCCATCGTGGGAGCTGGATACAGCGGTGGGGAAGCCGATCAATTACGTCGAGACATGGCAGCTTGGAAGAAGACTGGCAGATTGATGGCTCATCGCCAGCGACTGCTGGACGGCTTCGAGAAGAAGGGGATCAGTCCGATATTTGGTGAAGCACTGTTCGAGCAGATCAAGGGGTTTGGAGACTACGGATTCCCCGAGTCGCATGCCGCGTCGTTCGCTTTGCTCGTGTATCTATCAGCTTGGCAGAAGGCACATTTTCCGGCGCACTTCGCTTGTGCCCTGCTCAACTCTCAACCGATGGGATTTTACTCACCATCGAGTTTGGTCAAAGATGCACAGAAGCACGGGGTGGAAGTACGGCCAGTCGATGTGGCTACGAGCCAGTGGGATCACACGCTGGAACCTGTCTCTGACAGGAGCCGGGTGAGTAGCGCTTACCCTGAAGCTCAGCGTGCGTTGCGTTTGGGTTTTCGGTTGGTAAAGGGTTTGCGCCAACAAGCCGCTGAAAGCATCGTGAGCGCGCGCACGAAGGGCGTCTTTACGACCATTGATGAGCTAATACGGCGAACACGGCTCAATCGGGACGAAGTGCAAGTTTTAGCCGAGGCGGGAGCTTTGGAATCGGTGGTACCGGGGCGTCGCCAGGCACTGTGGGCCGTCAAAGCCCCGCGTACCGAAGGACTATTCGAAGAAACTCCCGTGCGAGAACCCCCCGTTTCCCTGCCGCGCTTACCACCAGAGACTCAACTGATGCTGGACTATCAGCGCGTGGGCTTGTCGGTGGACGATCATCCGCTTCGCCATCTGAGACCAAAGCTTCGGAGCCGAGGCTACGTTGCGGCGGTCGAGCTACAGCACGTAGCAGACCAATCCTACGCCACCGTTGCAGGAGTGGTGTTGTCGCGTCAGCGACCGGGGACGGCTTCCGGTGTGGTGTTCATTACCCTGGAAGATGAAACAGGAAGTATGAACATCGTTGTATTTGCGAAAATCTTCGAGCGTTACAACCTGCAAGCACGGCACGCCAGCTTGCTCAGCGTCAGCGGAAAGGTCGAGCGGCAGGTAACGATGCCGAAGAAAGGGGAAGTAGGACGACCGACACCTGTCATCCACGTGGTTGCAGAACGTCTGGTTCGACTTGATGTCCCGGGTCGCGATCTGCAGATTGCATCCCGGGACTTCCACTAAGCTTCACTTCGCGGCTAGCCAACGGAGGTTCCGAAGTCGCTACGCCACCTGCGCTGCGGCGTCTTCACTCACGACAGGTGCGTCCGCTGCCGGCGATGATAGCTGGGATGGTACCCGCTCGCTGCGCGTCTTTGCCTTTTCGTTCACCTTCACGCTGACAAGCCTTGATACGCCGGGCTCACCCATAGTCACGCCGTATAGGACGTCGACCGACTGCATCGTCTTCTTGATGTGCGTGATGATGACGAACTGAGAATTCGACGTCATGGAGCGAATGGCGTCGTTGTAGCGACCCACGTTGGCTTCATCGAGCGGGGCGTCAACCTCGTCGAGGACGCAGAAAGGCGAGGGCTTGTGCTGGAAGATTGCAAAGATCAGAGCTGTGGCCGTGAGCGCCTTCTCTCCGCCGCTCATCAGCTCGATGTTTCCAAGCTTCTTGCCCGGCGGCTGAGCAATGATGTCGACGCCTGTATCGAGAAGGTTATCGGGGTCAGTGAGCTTGAGCTCTCCGCGGCCACCCTTGAACAGACGAGTGAACGTCTGCTTGAACAGGTTGTTGACGACGTCGAAGGTTTCCTTGAATCGCTTTTTGCTTTCCCGATCCATGTGCCGGATAGCGCGCTCGAGTTCGGTCAGTGCAGTCTCGATGTCGACCTTTTGGTCGTTGAGTTCGGTAAAGCGACGCTCGGCATCCTCGTACTCGGCCTGGGCATCGAGATTGACCGGTCCCATCCGATCGATGAGCTTCGTCAGTTCATCGATGCGGCGGCGATGTTCCGAATCCGGCGCCGGCCGAGCGTGAAAATCTCCCACCACGCGCGCCAGCTCCAAGCCGCGGAACCGCTCCCGCACGCCTTCCTCCAAGTGTTCTCTCTCCAGGTCGAGGCGCTGCAGCTTCATTTGGTGACGGCGTGAACGGTCCTCCAGGTCCGTCAACTCGTTGCGCAGCTCCCGGAGCTCGCCTTCCCGCGTGCTGAGCCCCGAGCGGACCTGGTCGAGCAAGCGCTTGACTTCGTCGAGGTGCACCCGGGCTTGATCCCGAGCGGACTCGGTGGTGGCCGCTTCGACTCTCGCCGTCAACAGCAACGCTGCGGTGACGCCTTGTTGGGTGGCTGTCTCGGTCTGTTCGGCCTGAAGCTCGAGAAGGCGCTTTTCGCCCGCGGCTTGTTCGGCGGCCGCTCGAGCGAGGGAGGTACGTGCCGCGTCCAGTTGCTCGCGCACCTGAGCCAAGCGGATCCGTCGCTCGGTCACCCGAGTTGCTTGTGCGCCGTACTGCTCTTTGGCTTCGTTGGCTTGCTGCTGCGCCTTTTCCACGGCGCTGGCACACTCGACGAGAGCCACCTGCAGTTCGTTCAGGCGGGTCTGTATCTGGGCTAAAGTCGATGCTGAACCCTCCGTCGTTTCCGACAGGCGGCCCAACTCGGCTGTCACCGCATCATAGCGGCTGACCAAGCGCTCGAGTTCGGCTTGGCACCGCGCATGATCCTTGTCTGCAGTGACAAACGCCAATTCTTGCTCGTGCTGGGACTTCCGAGCAGCCTCCACCAAAAGCTCTAACTCCACGATACGCGTGTTCGCTTCAGAATCGTCCTGTTCTGCTTGCGAGAGCTCGCGATCGAGTTGCTCCAGCTGTTCGCTCAGCTCGCGCATTTCGCGCTTTTGTTCAACCATAGCGGCGGCAACGCCATCGCCGCTGCCGCCAGCAACCAAGCCCACGCCGGAAACGACGGTTCCATCCAGAGCTACCACCTTGCTTCCTGGATATTGGGCGTTCAGTTCGAGCGCTGTCTGAGCATTCTCCGTAACGACGATGTTTCCAAGCAAGGCGCGCACCAGGGGGAGGTCCTGAGCTTCGCACTGCACCTCATCGACGAGGCGTGCGATGGCCCTCGGCTCGTCCGCTGGGATCGATACCTGAGGCAGGCTCGCTGCGATGGACTGATCATCTCCGATAAGACTCGTTGCGATGGTGGCTCGACCTCGCTGCTCGCTCCGCAAGCGGTCCAACAGCTCGAGCCCTCGTGCTGGATCATTGACGATGACGCACTGAAGGCGGTCACCAAGGAAGCCGGCCAACGCCTCAGTGAAGCGTGGGCTCACATCTATGCGATCAGCAAGGATGCCCAATACCGCCGGGTCGGAGAACGAAAGCAATGCTTTGGTGCCGGCGCCAACGCCTTCCAGGCGCCGGTGCAGGTCGGACAACACCTTGAGTCGGTTGCGCTTGAGCTGAACCGTGTTCCGGACTTGTTCGACGGTCTTGGCTAGCTGTGCCCGCTCCGGTCGCAAATCCGCGAGCTCTCGTGTGCGTTCGGCGTAAACGGCTGCGCCCTCTTCCTTCCGGGTCCCGAGCTGGGCTAGCTCCGTGCTCCACGCTTCGGCGCGCATGCGCAGGCGCTCGAGTTCGGTGGCCAGCTCATCACGCTCGTCCTTCAGTCGCGCTTGACGCTCGATGAGCTCGCGGTCTCTCAGCTGAGTCGACTCTAGCCGCCCATGTTGTGTCGCAGACTCAGTCTGCAACGCTTGCTGTTGCTGCAGCAGACGAGCGAGCTCTTGTTCACTCGTGGACATGCCTCGAGCAAGGTCCGCTAACAGCTCGTCCTCTCGGGCCGCATCGTCGTCTCGATTGTTCTCGTCTGCTTGCAGCGTTGCCAGACGTTGCTCGAGCTCGGCTTGTTCACGCTCCCATATCGAGCGCTTCTCGTTCAGAGTCGCAGCCTCGGTTTGAAGCGAGTCGCCACGTTCAGTCAAGTGCGACAAGCGTTCCGTATACCGGTCACAATCACTGCGTAGCTGCGTGACCGCGCGATCTAGAGCTGCGACTTTCGTCGCCCCTTCTTCGTGAGCCTGCTCGATGCTGGTTGCCTCCTCACGAGCGGCGAGCAGAGACTCCTCTCCACTGGATAGACGCGTGTCGGCACTTTGCAGTTGAGACTCTATCTCTGTCAGAGCGCGCGCCTCGACATTGCGCAGAACGATCATTTCGAGCAATCGGTGGGAGGCATCGTGGAGGTAGAGGTCCTCGAGTTCGCCTCGGTACTGCACGTAACGCTCGGCTTTTGCAGCTTGGCGTTTTAGCGACCCGCGGTTGCGATCGATCTCGGAAACGATGTCAGTGATGCGCAGCAAGTTCTGGCGCGTCAGTTCCATCTTTCGCTCCGCTTGCTTGCGGCGCAGCTTGTACTTGGTGATGCCTGCGGCTTCCTCGATGAACAGGCGCCGATCGGCAGGACGAGAGCTGACGATCTGACCAATGCGTCCCTGCTCCACGATCGAATAGGCCTTGGTACCGACACCGGTTCCCAAGAAGAGGTCGGTAACGTCACGCAGGCGGACCTGCGTCTTGTTGATCAGATACTCGCTAGTGCCGTCACGGAACAGCCGGCGCGTCACTGCGATTTCAGCATACTCTTTGTACTCAGCGGGCAACGCCTCAGCGTAGGCTGGGTCCGAGTTGTCGAACGTCAGCGTCACCTCCGCCATGCCATGTGGTGCTCGAGACTCTGAGCCGTTGAAGATCACATCTTCCATGGCTCGGCCGCGGAGGTGTTTGGCGCTTTGTTCGCCCATGCACCAACGAATCGCGTCTACGATGTTGGACTTGCCGCACCCATTCGGACCGACGATGCCTATGACATCGTGGTCGAAGTGAATCACGCTCTTGTCGACGAATGACTTGAAGCCGCTGATTTCGAGTTTTTTGATGTGCATCGGTGTCCCCAGGAGAATCGGAAAAAGCAGTGCTCGAGCGAGGGGCGGAAGGCACTGACGCAATGTCAGTTAGTGCCATATATTGTCACGTAATGCCCTGCGGGTTCTGATGTAGCGCACCGTTCACATCGTTACAAGCGTTCAGTGGACCCCTGCGAGCTGATCCCTTGCACAGGCCGGCACAGCGACGAGCCTGTTTTGGCAAAAAGCGTAAGGCGGTGTTGACAGCATGTTGCCGCGGGCGCATCTGAGCGGCCAGCACCTATGACCTACGAATACGTTTGCACTGCCTGTGGTAACGAATGGGAAGCCTCACAGTCGATAAGTGAGCCAGCTCTCAAGGAGTGTCCTGAATGCCGGCAAGCCACAGCCAAACGACAGGTCTCTGGCGGGACCGGGTTCGTGTTGAAAGGTGGGGGGTGGTACTCCGATCTCTACAGCTCGCCCAAGCCAGCCTCATCGGCCAAGGACGGCGGGGAAAGCGGAGACGGCAAGGCGGCCAAGACTGAGGCGCCTGCCAAAGCTGCTGAAACGACCAAAGCTGCTGACAAGCCTGCTACCGCCACGGCTGCGGCCAAGCCCACGCCCAGCGCTACCTGAGGCGCTGAGAGCGAAGACTGCTGCGGGCTTGAACCTCCTTGGCGGCGAGTGTGGTCCGCCGCGACGAAAACGTTGGCGTCCGTCTCGCGGGTGACACTAGTGTCGCAGGTCCATGCCAGCGTTGGTTAGCAAAGGGATTGAGCGGTTGCGCCCGTATGTACCGGGCAAGCCGGTCGAGGAAGTAGCGCGCGAATTGGGGATCTCAGACGCCGTGAAGCTGGCGTCGAACGAAAACCCTTTGGGGCCCAGCCGGCATGCCATCGAGGCGGGTGTTGCTGCGCTCGGCCAGCTGCATCGTTATCCTGATGCCGGGTGTTTCGTGTTGCGACAGGCGCTCGCCGCCCAGCTTGGCGTCGATCCGGCGGAACTCGTGTTCGGAAATGGATCCAACGAGCTACTCGAACTCGTGGTCCGCACCTTCTGTCCGCCAGGCAGCCACATCGTTTTCGCTGACCCATCTTTCGTCGTGTACGAGATGGCATCCTTGGCGGCGGATCTACCCTATACGGCCGTGCCCTTGAATGGCTATCGCCATGATCTCGAAGCCATGTTGGCAGCGTGTCGTGGGGACACTCGAGTAGTGTTCATCGCCAACCCCAACAATCCCACGGGCACCTATGTCACGCAAAGCGAGGTCGCGGCGTTTCTCGCAGCTGTCCCCAAGCATATTTTCGTCGTGCTCGATGAAGCCTATTTCGAGTACGCCGATGCGTCAGATTACCCCGATGGTCTCACCATGCGGACCGGGCACGAACGCTTGATCGTGTTGCGCACGTTCTCAAAGGCATACGGCTTGGCCGGACTGAGGCTGGGCTATGGCGTTCTTGGCCCGGTTTACGCCGACTACGTGAACCGGGTTCGGGCGCCGTTCAACGCCAATTCTCTGGCACAAGCAAGCGCCGTAGCTGCTTTGCGAGACACTGAACACCTTCGGCGCGTGCTCGAGCTCAACCATCGAGAACGTGCGCGGGTGACCGCTGCGCTTCTGGCGATGGGACTGAACGTGGTGCCCAGTCAGGCCAACTTCGTGTTCGTGCCCCGGACAGATGATGCGCTCGACCTTTACCAGCGCATGATGCGTAAGGGAGTCATCGTTCGGCCCATGGGGCCCAACGGGCTGCGCATCAGCATCGGCCTACCCGAAGAGAACGAGCGTCTCCTGAGCGCCATGAAGGAAGTATTATGAATCGGCTGCTCGTCGCTGTCGCTGCAGCTATCTGGTGGCTAACTGCCTGTGGCAGCTCCGAGGAGATCGTCGTAAAGACCGCTGATGGCGTTGAGATAACAGCCAAAGACATCGATGCCAACCCGCTTTCGTTGTTGCCGGGAGGCGCATTGCTGCTCGCTAATGTGCAGCCCAAAGAGCTGTTTCAGTCGAGCCTGGGCGGTCGCTTTCGTAACCTTGCCGCCAAGCAGTTCCCGCTTCCACCAAGCGCACAGTTCGAGCCGGAACGGGACCTGGAGCGCCTGCTGATAGGTGCTTACTCGATGCAAGGGTTGGATTTGGCGGGAGTTGCCGTCGGTAATTTCAATCCCGAGGCGATCGCGGAGGCAGCGCGGCGAGGGGAAATGACGCCGCTCGGGGCACCGCTCGTTCGGGTGAGCTACTCTCATTGGGAGTTTTACGTCGCGGCCAATTTAGGCTTCTGCGTTTTGACTCCCCGCACCGTGCTTTTCGGTAATGAAATAGGCATGCGGCGCGCCCTAGACCGGCTCGAGCGGGGTGAGATCCAAGTTCAGCAAGAGCCGGACCTGGTCACGCTGCTCGAACGACCCGGCGCTCCTATCGCCGTGGGAGCGTCAAACGCGGACGGAAGCCTGGACGTGCTTGCACAGCGCGTTCCGTCGGCTAAGGAGTTCACTATGGCGCGCGTCGTTGCCAACCTTCAGCCGCCGGGCTTGAACGTCGCTGGTACGCTCACTTTCACCGACGCACCGAGCGCGGAGCGAGCCCGCAACGGCATCGATGACGCCTCTCGGGCGCTGCAGACGCTATCGACGGTAGGCGCGCTACTGGGCCTGGATATGCCCATCAGAAAGTATGAATCAAGAGTCCTGGATTCGTCCGTCCAAGTTACCTTAGGGGCCGACTCTGCCGTCGCCATCGCCCTGATGGACGCCATGGATGCCTTGCTGTCCGCTCATGCTGCTGCCGTCCATGGAAGCTCCCACTTCAGCTATGCTCCAGTTCAGGAGAGCAGATGATGACAGCCCGCCGTTATCCCATTGTAGCCATAGATGGCCCGGCTGGGGCCGGCAAAAGCACTGTATCTACGCGCGTAGCCCACGTCTTGGGCTACCAAAAGTTGGATACCGGCGCCATCTATCGCTGCGTGGCGCTTCGCGCGCTGCGCGAGGGAGCCGTCGATGATCCTCAGGCCGTAGGACGCATCGCCCATGACATAGCCGCCCGAAAATCGATTCGGTTCGTCCCTCCGTTCTCTCCCAATCAACGTGCGGACGCACGCCGCGGCGAGGGTGATGGGCCACTGTCGACTGCGGTTCGCGTACTTCTGGATGACGTCGATGTAACGAGCGACATTCGTTCACCTGAAGTGGGAACTGCCGCTAGCCGTACCTCCTCCGTGCCGGCAGTGCGGCAAGCTTTGCTGGCGATTCAACGTGAGTTCGGGCGCGAGGGGCGGGTCGTGGTAGAGGGGCGCGATATTGGCAGCGTGGTCTTTCCGGACGCGGAAGCGAAGTTCTTTCTCACGGCGACGACTCGCGCGCGGGCGGAACGTCGTTTCACGGAGCTAACGATGGGTTTAGGTGAAGCGGAGGCAGTCCACTTGACCTTGGAAGCGGTCGAGTCGGAGGTACGCGAACGTGACCATCGCGATTCCTCGCGTCCGATAGCGCCGCTGATTCAAGCTGCCGATGCCATCGTCGTCGACAGCACCGACCGCGGTATCGACGAGGTCGTGCACGATATCGTGAGTCGGGTGCATGCAATCGAGCGCCGGTTGAACGGAGAGGACGTGCGCGAGAATGGGTGAGACCGTGCCTCGCCGCGGCGCCGTTTCACATCGTTACGTTTGGGTCGGCTTGGTTGCTCTCGCGCTGGTTGTCCTGGGAACGTTCGTCATTGGGTACTGGGTATTGGTGAGATATGAGCGCAAGGTTGCGCGGCACCTGCCGGAGGATCTGATCGCGGCGCTCCGCATCGATGTGGAGCAGGTTGTATTGTACGAACCCATTCGCAAGCACGTGTTTCCCGCGCTTGACGGTGTCTCCCGTATGGAAGGTGCCTCTAGTGCCGAGGGCGGCAAAGGGCGCCTGGCTCGCTTCCGTGAACTTTCGGGGGTCAACTTGGGTATGGATCTCCGAGAAGTGGCGGTGGGCATCGATGCGGGTGGATGGGTATTGCTCGTAGGTGGATTGTTTCCAGACGCGGGCTTGATCGATGACATTGCTCAGCTGCTTCGCGAGACGGCTCCTGCCACGGCTTGTGAGACGCTTGATGACGAGTTGCACTGCAGCGGGGGGCTCACGGTTGCGCAAGCGCTGGACGGTGTCATCGTCGTGGCGTCCAACGCCGCCTTGGTCAAAGCAGCCTTGCCCGCCAATGATTCGTCTGATGCTCGAAAGCAAACGGGTGAGCTCTCGCTCGTGGCATCCGTCCCCCGCTTGTTCGAAAACCGAGCCCTGGCGGCAATGAGCTACATGCTTGGCGCCTCTTGGCTTGCGAAGGTGCAGCGAATCGCCGGAACGGTACGACTTGGCGACCCTCTGCGCGTGGAGCTGGCCCTGGAAGGGTTGGCGCCGACCGCCATCAACGACGTCCAGGCATCGCTGCAAAGGGTGCAGCAGCTAGCCGCCGATACTCCCGGACCGGATTGGGCAGGGGAGCGAGCCCTCCTGGCGCAGGCTCGGGTGGAGCAGCAAGGCGGTCGGCCGGTCATCGTTGCGCCATGGGCGAAGAACGATATGGATCGCGCTGCCGCCGCGGTCGGCAACTGGCTCGAGCAGCGCCTCGAACAGCCATAACTGCTGTATAACTAGCGATTTCGACGTCTCCTCGCAGCCGGTTGGGGGACGTCCAGCCCCTGGCGCGGGAGGGGCGTATCGCGAAGCCGTCGCTCTCAGCCGGGCGCCTATTGGTGGGGGGAACCGCCGCGGCCTTAAACGCGTTTGACGGCGTGGGGTGTTGCAGGCTACGGACGCCCCTCCTTTTTGTTGGCAGGGGTACCCACGCCCCCACGCTGGGAATGGATCTCAGCAAGCTACCCCACGAGAAGAACCGAATCAAACCCAATGAACCAAACCATCAGCACTACGAGCGAAGCCAACGACAGCTTCGCGGCCCTGTTCGAAGCGAGCACCGAAGCGCAACCCGGCTCAGTCGAGACGAGTGGCGAGGGCAACATCATCAAGGGCCTCGTTGTCCAAGTGACCCGGGATTCAGTCGTCGTCGATATCGGCGGTAAGAGTGAAGGTCTCATTCCTCGCGACGAATTTAACGACGGGTTCGGCGAACTGACGGTGAAAGCCGGAGATATCGTCGACGTCTTCGTCGAGAGCCGCGAGAGCGACGAGGGACTCATCAGCTTGTCCAAGGAGAAAGCGGACAAGATGAAGGTGTGGGACGAGATTTCGAGCGCGTGCGAGCGCGACGAAATCATCGAGGGCACCATCAGTCAGCGAGTCAAGGGCGGCTTGTCGGTTACCATCAAGGGTGGCGTCAAGGCTTTCCTCCCCGGTTCTCAGGTCGATCTGCGCCCAGTGCGCAATCTGGACAAGCTGATCGGACAGACCTACGAATTCAAGGTCATCAAGTTCAACAAGAAGCGGGGCAACATCGTTCTCTCGCGACGCGTACTTCTCGAGCGCGAACGCGATGAAATGAAGCAACGGACCCTCGAGACGTTGGAGGAGGGCCAAGTCCTCGACGGGACGATCAAGAATCTCACTGAGTACGGCGCGTTTGTCGACTTGGGTGGCATCGATGGTCTGCTGCACATCACCGACATGTCTTGGGGGCGCGTCAACCACCCCAGCGAAGTGTTCAAGGTTGGTGACAAGGTAACAGTCAAGGTCTTGAAGTACAACGCCGAGACTGAGCGGGTCAGCTTGGGCTTGAAGCAGACTCAAGAGGATCCCTGGAATCACGTGCAAGAGGCTTACCCGCTAGGCAAGAAGGTCAGCGGAAAGGTCATGAGCATCACTGACTACGGCGCCTTCGTCGAATTGGAGCCCGGCGTCGAAGGCTTGATTCACGTCAGTGAGATGAGTTGGACCAAAAAGATCAAGCATCCTTCCAAGATGCTCGAGGTTGGCCACGAAGTGGAGTGCCAGGTCCTCGAGGTGGATTCGCGAGCTAAGCGCATCAGCCTTGGTCTGAAGCAGCTCGAGCCCGATCCCTGGAGCCTGTTCACCGACAAGTACAAGCCGGGAGACAAGGTCTCCGGCAAAGTACGCTCGATCACGGACTACGGAGTTTTCGTAGGTATCGAAGAGGGCGTCGACGGAATGGTGCACAAGACCGATCTGTCTTGGACGGCAAAGGTCAATCACCCGCAGGACATGTACCAGAAGGGCGACGACGTCGAAGCCATCATCCTGTCGATCAATCACGACGAGAAGAAGGTCAGCTTGGGCATCAAGCAGATCTGGGACGACCCGTGGGGCGATGTCCTCAACCGGTTCCCCCCAGGCACTGTGATCGAGGAGGCCGAGGTCGTGAGCGTCGCGGAGTACGGTATCTTCGTTCGAATTGCCGAAGGCATCGAAGGCATGATCCAGAACAACGAGCTGCCGGACGACGCCAAACCACGCAAAGGCGATGTGCTCAAGGCGGAAGTGTCCAACGTCGATTCCATGGATCGCCGGATTACGCTCACCGCACGCGACGTCGGCCAGACACCGGCGGCCGACCAGCAGACGTCCGCTAAGCGCGAGACATCGGCGGGCAGCCGCGGGGGCACCCTGGGCGACCTGTTTCGAGAGAAGTTCGGTGACCGCCTGAAGAACCTGGCCGCTTCGGGGGACGAGGGCGCTGAAGAGCAGAACGAAGACGCCTGATTAACCTAGGCGCAGGGACGAGCGGGGCTGTTGCAGCCCCGCTCGTTTGCGTTTGTGCCGCGGCTGAGGGTTTTGCAGTGCTGCACGCCCTAAGGGTTGCCCCTCCGCTGGTGCACGACTATAGCGCCGGTCGTGGCCATCGACGCGAAGAAGCAGAAGCGGACAGGGCGAGCCGGAAATGCAGCTGGAGGCGGCATGGGCGCCGCCCCGCAACTGCCCCAGGATGCGCTGCAGCCGGAGGCGTTGCGCGCCATGGCGCTGCGTATAGCGCTCATCGTCGCGGCCATCTGGATCGTATGTGGGATGATCGCTGGATTCGCTCAGTCCACGACGACTCGCGTGGTGATGCTCAGCCTCGCCGGGATCTTGACCATCGGTTTGGTTGGGGTCGTGATGTGGGCAATGAGTCGCGCCAAAAAGGCTCGCGGGGTTGCGTCCATTCTGGCTGGCATCGCCTCGGAGCAAGATCGTGAGCAAGCGATAAGCAAGCTCGATAGTCAGTTTAAAGCTAACGATCCCGCGGCTGTGTTTGCCAAGGCGCAGTTGCAAATGCAGAGCGATCCCAAACAAGCGTTAGCCACGCTCGAACAGCTAGAGTTGGGGAAGCTGAACGCCTCGGTAGCTGACGAAGCACGCGCGCAGCGTGGGATGATACACCTGATGCTCGGGGAGGTGTCTCGAGCGCGGGATCTCGCTGATGCCATCGAGCTCACTCGTCATCAGGATGCCCGCAGCAAGGCAATGATGAGCAGCGTCATCGGCGAGGCTTGGGCTCGCACGGGACAGGCCAAGAAGGCCGTCACCGTCGTTGAGGTTTTCAATCCCGAAGACGAGGCATTCGAGCAAGTAAGACCGCAATTATATCGAGCCCGCGCCTATGCCTATGCATATGCCGACAACCCTAAGGCAATGAAACGAGCGCTGCGGCGCTTGGCTGACATTGACGCTCGGCTGCTCGGGGGTTTCCTCGTCAAGAAGACGCATCCGCTCTTGCAGAAGGAAGCGCGACAGCTGCTCGAGCGCAGCGGACAGATGCCCCGCAAGATGCAGATCATGCGGCAGTGAATCTGGTCCCGAGTGGAGGCGACCGGGAGGTGTTGCTTTGGCGCGCCGCCTTGCGGTGCAGTCAACTCGGGGACGCAAACATGGCGATGACGCCGGTGTAAATTTGGAAGGTTGGGGCTCCGTCGAACGGTGCGATCTCGAACGCCGAGTGAAAGCCTGCCACGGGCAGGTTGGGGAAGCGCTCGGTGAGGGACTTGATGTCGACACCAGGTCGAGCATGAAGATTACTGCCCCGTGCGCTGCAGTTGAAGTAGAGAGCGAAACGAGGTGCTGCACCGTTCAGCTCGAGCGCAACCTGACGGCAACGCCGTTCGATATCCTCCTTGGCAGCGCGTGCGTCTTTTATTGCAAACGTCATGTGCATGCCTTGGCGCACCTCGTTCGAGATGACCAACGCGCGACGAGCAGGGTCGATGCCTTGAATGCCCCGGACGAGCCAGTCTCCTGGTGTTTCACTTCCGCCTTGGGCAAGAACGGTAAACAGCAGCGGACGTCCAGACAGGCCGGCGCCCAACCGCTCCAGCACGCTGAGTGCCGCTTCGCCGCCAAGCTCGTAGACCATGGCTCCCTCTGAGCGCGTGATGGGTAGGGGGGGCGATAGTAGTCGACACGAGTGAGCGGTCTGTATGCGGGGAAGACTCAACCCACGCAGGTGCACTACCGCTGCTGCCGCTTGCTGAGGGCCGTTGCCGTCACAGTAGACCAAGCCAGGGTCGCCGTGTGTCCCAGCGCCGAACAAGGCAGGGAGGGCCGAGGAGGTGTCGGAATGGTTGGTGAGTAGATCTGGGCGGAACACCTCAGAGCGTACGAAAACGAACTGCGGCGAAAAGTGGGGTGGCGCCCCAGAAGTTAGGGGGGTCAACCCGTGCTCCGCCAAGTCATCTTTGCTGCTGGCAGCTCGGATGTGGGCCGCACCACCTCCCCACACCAGACCCGTCGTTGCGTCGCAGCCCTCGAGTTCTCCCCTTTCGGTTAACACTCCGGGTCCGCTCATCAGCACGGTAGGGAGGAGTGGTTGTTGGCGGTGTAGGCGCTCGGCCACAGCCATCAGCGTCCCGGCGTGGTTTCCGCTGCTGAACAGCAAGCGGCAGGTCGGGTTGCTCACACGTTTGGTAGCGCTGAGGGCCGCCTGGACGATTGCCGCGGTCGACCCTCCACGCACTTCGAAGCTGGACGCGGCTCCCATCGGCTCAACGTATTTGCCCCCGGCAAACATCGCAAGGGGCGTTTGCAAGCGGCGTTCGAACCCTCCACGCCTTCGACTGAGCGCCGCTGCGTCGAAAGTTTGTCCTTTTCCGCGATCTGCTGCGAAGGAGGGATCACTCGGCCGGCCCGTGCACCGCGGCCATGACGAAAGGTAGACGAACGTGACAATGAAGCAGGTGGCGATCCTTTTCGGCAATGGGAATAGCGTCGGGGCGGAGGAACTAGCGTGCGCTCTGCAAACGAAGCAGTTCCGCACGTTCCTTCTGGACGTGGAGCGACCGGGGGTCGACCTCGTGGAGGCGCTAGCTGGCCCAGCTCCGGACGTCGCGTTGCTGGCCCTCGACAACGGGCCCCAAGAGGCAGGCTGCTTACAGGGCCTGCTGGAACTACTGCGCATTCCCTATACCGGTACCGGTGTTCTGGGCAGCGCGCTAACGTCGGACGTGGTGACGGCCCGGCAGCTACTTCGCCTGCATGGGGTGCGAGTGCCTTCCCACTACGCGGGAAAGCTGCAGCCAGTGGCGGCGCTGCTGGATGCCCACGGCGCGTTCGGCTATCCAGTGCAACTGCGCTGTGGCGCATCAGGAGTGGATCGCAGCAAACTGGAAAGTGCCAAGGACTGGCGTCGGGTGCATCCGCTTTTGGTGAACGCGGGAGCGTCGGACTTCGTCGTTGAGCGCTGTCATGAAGGCTCTGCTTACGAAGTCGCTTTTCTCGAAGGTCGCGTGTTGGGGATGCGAGGTGGCGAAGGGCTCGACCATCTATCCGACTTGCGGCACGCGGGGGTATTGGCGGCGGCAAGGAGCGCGATAGCCGCGCTTGGTTGTCGCGGCCCAAGTCTCGTGCGGCTGGTCGTGTGTCCAGAGGCGAACGAGTGGGTGACGGACGTCGAGGCTGCGCCCGCTCTCTGGCGCGGCTCGTCCTTTGCCGAAATCGCTCGTGGAGCGGGTTACGATTACGCGAGTCTTTGTGAGACAATCGTCGAGGGGGCCCGTTTGCAGTGGTCTAGCGCGAGCCGAGCGCCTCATGAGTTGACTCGGGTGAGTCCGCCCCTGGTGGCCGAGGAAATCAGTCGCGTAGCTTGAGGTCGCCGCTCCGAGAGCCCGGTCCCGAGCGACAAAGCTATTGCAAATCAGGAAGGGCCTCGACTACAACCACGCCTCAACTTTTGTCCCTATCGTCTAGTCCGGCCCAGGACGTGGCCCTTTCAAGGCTAAAACACGGGTTCGAATCCCGTTGGGGACGCCAAAATATGCTTCGTACTTCAGTGTTCTGCGGGAGTGACCGCACCACTGACGGATGCCTTGGTGCGAAGCTTTGCTTTTGACGCCAACTGCTGCTCAGAGCCAACTGCCCGCTTGGCTGTCAAAGTCCGGCGGGGCAGGCTGGTGGTGACGTTACCCGGTCGCACAGAAGGGCTGGACCTTGGAGCTTGTCTCCGGGCCAGATCAGTGGCTGTGGCGCTTGTTTTGTGGGAGCCACGCTCCCAGCCGCTCGGCGAGTTGAAGACTAGCTTACCCGCTCGCGTTGCTCGCGTTCCGTTTTGTGCTTGAGAGTTGAGCGCTGGCTCACTAGTGATGGCGCTCCCATGCGCATCAATCTCGAGGGAAAGCGTGCTTTGGTCGCCGGTGTTGCCGACGACGTCGGCTTTGGTTTCCACATCGCCAAGGCTTTGGCCGAGGCGGGAGCCCGCGTAACGGTCGCCATTTGGCCGCCAGCAATGAAGATTTTCGAGACCCTGTTGCGCCGCGGCAAGATGGATGAATCGCGACGGCTGTCGGATGGATCGCTGTTGGAGTTCGAGCGCCTCTATCCCTTGGATGCCGTGTACGACACGATGCAAGACGTGCCTGCGGAGGTGCGTAGCAACCGGCGCTACAGTGAGCGCGGCGACTTTACCATTCAAGGCTTGGCTGACGCACTGAAAGCGGACTTTGGACAAAACCCCGTCGACATCGTCGTGCATTCTTTGGCGAACGGCCCAGAGGTTTACAAGCCGCTCTTGAACACCAGCCGCGCCGGATACCTGGCGGCGGTGAGCGCGAGCGCCTACTCTCTGGTCTCCCTCGTGCAGCGGCTCGCTCCCCTGATGGCGCCGGGCGGCAGCTTTGCCTCTTTGACTTACCTGGCGAGCGAGCGAACGATTGCTCGCTACGGCGGGGGCATGGCTGCAGCCAAGGCGGCGCTGGAAGCAGATACCCGTTACCTGTCGTTGGAAGTCGGGCGCAGGTATGGACTTAGGATTAACACCATTTCGGCGGGTCCTCTGGCGACGCGTGCGGCGAGCGTGACGGGCGTCATCAATGAGATTGTAGAGCACTACGCCCAAAGCTCGCCGCTTCCGAAACCTCTCCATGCTATGGACGTGGCGAACACTGTTGCTTTCTTGGCCAGTCCCCTCGCGTCCGCCATCACAGGTTCTACCCTGTACGTCGACAACGGATATCACTCCGTGGGCAAGTCCTTGGGACCCGGCGACCTCGATTGGGTCCTGGGCAAGAACGACCTGGCTTGAAAGCTGAGGGATGGCGAAAGGCTAACCAGCTCGCTGGTCCTGGTGTAGCGACCTGGTCCTAAGATTCTACCGTGCGTGGGATTCTGACCTTCACCCCGCGCTCGGCCAGGTACTGCTTGAGTTCTGGGATGGTAGTGTCCCCGTAGTGGACCATCGAAGCCACCAACGCCGCGTCCGCGCCACCTTCGGTCAGAACGTCATACAGGTGGCTGGCTGCACCAGCGCCCCCAGAGGCGATTACCGGCACGTGCACGGTGTTAGCAATGGTGCGAGTGAGTTCGAGGTCGTAACCTTGGCGCGTGCCGTCTGCGTCGATGGAGTTGATGACCAGCTCTCCAGCGCCCAGTCGTTCCCCTTCCTGCGCCCAAGCCAATGCATCCTTGCCGGTATGGGTTCTGCCACCGTGGATGACCACTTCGAAGCCTGACGGGATGAATTGACTGCGAGCCACTCGAAGCACGTCCATGCTCAGAATGGTGCTCTGGGCTCCGATCGCCGCTGAGATTTCCGCGATGAGCTCAGGACGCTGCACCGCAGCGCTATTGACGTTTATTTTTTCAGCCCCCGAAAAGCGCAATAGCGTCGCGTCGGCGACGCTGCGGATCCCCCCGCCCACGCTGAACGGGATGAACACCCGCTCGGCTACGGCGTTGACGACATCCAGCATGATTGCGCGCCCGTCACTCGAAGCGGTGATGTCGTACAGCACCAATTCGTCCAAGCCATCGCGGTAGTACTGAGCCGCTTTGTCGACGGGATCACCGATGTCTTTCGTGTCGACGAACTTGACGCTCTTGGCGAGCTTGCCGTTGCGCACGTCCAAACAGGCGACCACTCTCTTGCTCAACATCGTGCAATCCTCGAACTAAAGCATCCGCTACCTCGGGTGCGCAGGGGATGTCTACCAATCACGGCTGTTGCGTCCCGCCCTGCCAGCGACTGAAGCGAGCGAGCAATTGCAGCCCGAGCTCACCGCTTTTCTCTGGGTGGAACTGCGTGGCGAACAAGTTGTCGCGCCCCAACGCACAACAAAAGGCCCCGCCGTAGTCGGCGGTCGCCATGACGTCCGATTCTCGTTCGGGGTCAGGGTAGTAGGAGTGAACGAAGTAGAACTCGTCCTTGCTGCGGATGCCTTCGAGCAAAGGGTGAGGCTGCTTGGGCTTGACCTCATTCCAGCCGATGTGGGGGACCTTCAATGGCAGGTCCAGAGTAAACTTGCGCGCGACTCCCGGTAGCAAGCCGAGGCACGGCACTTCACTCTCCTCGGACCTGTCGAGGATCAGCTGCGCGCCGACACATATTCCCAGCATGGGGGTGCCACGTTTGAAGACCTCGCGCAGGGCCGCGTCGAGGCCGCGATCGACGAGCGTCTGCATCGCGCTTTGAGCGTTACCTACGCCCGGGAAGATCAAGCGCCGAGCTCGCAGAACTTCCTCGGGGGTTTGCGCCAGAGACGGCTCGAGACCGACGGCTGCGCACGCTCTTTGGACGCTCTTGAGATTGCCTGCGCCGTAGTCAACGATGGTAATGCTCATGACGGCTCGCCAGCTTAGCCTGCTTTCACTCCCGTCCGTCGCAAAATCGTCTCGCCCGCTTACGGACTCGGCACTGCTTCAGGGGCGCATCCCGTCGCACATTCACGAGCTAGGCTAACGCCTCTCGTCAGTCCAGGAACTCCGCTGTGCTGCACGCGTGACACGCTCAGTGATAGAGTACCGAGACGCCCAAAGAGACACCGATGAGGGAGCCGGAAAAGTCTTCCGGCTCGTCGCCCTGAGTGGCCAGCGCCGAAAAGCGCAGCAGACCACCCACCGACCAGTCCGCGCCCACCCATGTATCGTAGCCGACCCAGGCTGCGCCCCCGAAACCAGCGCTGGCCTCCGTGTCTGTCGTCTTGCCGATCCCGCCCAGTCCCAACATGCCGCCCAAGTGCCAACCTCCATTGGCTTTGGGAAAGCCATCTACGAAGGGTCCGATCAGCAAGAACCCGACGTTGCGGGAACCGAGCGCTTCGCCGTCTCGCTCAAAGCTCGGGCGCAGCAGACTGCCTGCTTGGATGCCACCGCCGACCGAAAGCCCCGGACTCGGTGTGCCGCCAATGAGGATGCTTGCGTCGAGCCCGCTGCCGTCGAACTCTACCTCGGTTGGAGACTGAGCATCGCCCACGCTTACTCCACCCCCATAGAACCCAAAGTTGAGGCTCGTGCGGAGATAGAAGCCGTCGTGGTAGTGAAAGGACCGACCTGCAAGCGTGGGGGCGCTTGGGGCGGCCAATACGATCCGCGGCGGATCGCTCGACTCCGATCCCCTCGGGGGGACCGGTTGTGCCGCCGAGGGGACGGGTTCAATTGCCGAGGGGGCCGGTTCAAGTCCGGGCAAGGGCGCGCCGTCGTCCTGGGCAAAAGCGGGTATTGCCAAAAGCGATGGAGCAACGGCGGTGAGAGCAGCGGCGAAGAAGCGAAGGCGGTGGGTCATGCGCGTTGAGATCTAGACCACTTTTGCGCACCTGCCACCTTTTGCCTTCTTACCTAAGCGTCGATTTAGCGTTCGACTTCGAACGGGTCGTCGAAATCGTCCAGTGACGGGACCAATCGGCTCGCCGCGCGGCCATCCTTCGGTCTGTCGGAGCTCCGGGCGGCAGCCGCGCCTGATGGCCGCCGTTGTGATCGCGGCGGAGGCGTCGAGTCACGCTCGCTTTGCGGGCGAGCGCCCGGCGCATGGGTGCTGCTGCGAACCAGTCGATCGAAAGGTCGGCGAGTGGCCTGAGGTTCGCCCTGAACGTGCATCGACGGGCGTAGGGAAATATGCTGATCGCCGCGTCGAGGCCGCTGCTGCATGAACGGTGCTGTTGGCAGCGGGGTACCTTTGGTGCGGATTACCGGTTCTGGGGGAACGATGGGGAACGGATTCACCCAGGGCGTCGCCATGCCGGAGTCGGCGCCCACCTGAGCCGCGGCCAATTGAGCCTCGCGGGTTACTGGAGGGGCCAGGCTTTGGCGGTTGGGACACGTGCGCATGAACCACATGCGGCGCAACCACCTTTGCCAAACCCAAAACATGACCACGACGAGCAGCGAGACCAACCCTGGTGCAACCATCAGCGTCAATGAGCGGCCGGTTACTGCACCGGAGGCGCCCACGAAAGTGCCCACCAGCATGGCACCGATGGCGCTGCCCAATGAGGCGTAGACCCACGGCGGCAAGGAGATGCGCAAAGACTCGTAATGCTGCACGCACAGGGTGCACCACTCGTCGTCGTTCTGGTGATGAGTTGGGCAGACATAGCCGCGGCAGGCCCTGCAAGTATTGGCGTAGGTGGGGACGCCACACGCTACGCAGGGGAAGTTGCAAGGTGAGCGAGGAGCTTCCTCCACTAAAGCTTGAACCTGACGAGACGGATGGGCGCTGGTCCCGCGCCGCGGACGCGGCTCCACTTCTGGAACCGCTTCGCCTCGAAAGGTAGCGCGTGCCCGGACTGCGACGGCTAACATTTCGTCCCACATGGCTGCCAGTTGTGGCTCGGACACCTCGAGGTACGAAGCTGCCTCGGTGCGCGCCAGACGTTCGATCTCGAAGTCAGGGAACTGGTGAAAGAGCGCCTGGCTAGCGGCATCAGCGAGACGAAGCGTGCTTATCATCTTCGCGAGCTGGGGATCATCGTAGGCGCGGGCCACCTGGTGGTGCCACGCAATCACGCGTGGCACGGGTGCGGGGATGTTCCACGCCGTAAGGACATGCCCGCCTAGCACCGCGTGGTCGTACCCCAACAGTAGCCGCTCGCGCACGTGCGCCGTATCCGGCTGATCAAGCGTCTCCTCTAGCAGCGCGCGATACTCGTCGCCCTCACTGTCCAGCAAAATGACCTTGCCGATGTCGTGGAGAAAGCCGCAAGTGAACAAATCATCGGGCGGCAGCCCAACATGCCCAGCAAGATAACGACACAGCGCAGCCACCACCGCGCCGTGCTCCAACGTTTGGGCCGCGATATCGGACTTCGCCTCAACCATATCCAGGATCGCGGCCGTGGTTGCGACTTGATGTAGGCGCCGCAGGCCGACCAGTGTCGCTGCGTGGGAGACTGACGTGCACGCTGTGCGCAGAGCAAAGCCTGAAGAGTTCACTAGGCGCAGCAACTTGGCGGACAGGGCCGGGTCGCTTTCCAGCACCGCCACGACGCGCTCGATTGGACAGTTCTGATCGCGCGTCAGCTCCCCGAGCTTACGAGCGGCAAGAGGGAATGGTTTGGCTCCGACGATCCGTCCCACCTTCGCAGCCAGACCTTTGGCGGCCTTCTCTTCCACGGCTCGTTCTTGCTGCGCGTCTGGGCTGTACCAAAGCTCTTCGTTGAAATGGGATGCCACGTCTTTACCAATCTCCCGCCGTTGCCAAATATGCTTCCGGCCCTCGGAGCAACGGCCTTCGGACCACTTGCAATAGGACGGCGCGAAAATTTCGCGCTCGCGCAGCCGTCAACGCCCTGACACTGCTCCGCGCTGGTGATGGGTTGAAACGCTCGTATCGGAGTGGCGGAATTTGTCTGAGGAGCGACAATCAAGCGCCCTCTGTCCGAGCACGCGATGCGTCGGCACGCGGCTTTCGATGCCTAGCGTGGTAGGGTAAGCGCCGTGTTTGAGTCCTCATTGGTATTCGCGTCTCGTGCCGGGACGTTGCTGGTTGGGTCGCTCGCGGCAGGCGCCATTCCGCTTCTGCTTGCAGGACCCGCGCTGGCCCAATTGCCAATGCCAGAGCCCACTGAAGCGCAAACGTCCCCCGCGCCAGCAGTGCCCCCCGCGCCAGCACTAGACCAAGGCTGGAGCTGGGT
>CAZNZA010000049.1:0-7152 GCA_964577325.1 uncultured Polyangiaceae bacterium | reverse complement strand
CCCCCGCGCCAGCAGTGCCCCCCGCGCCAGCACTAGACCAAGGCTGGAGCTGGGTGGAGACCGTGGGAAATGCGCCAGGCCCTGAGTCGATCTCGCTGCCGCGCAAATTGCCGTTTCGCGGAAGCGGGTTGACGTGGGGGCATACGGCGACCACCACGCTTCTTGGAGTTGGGGCCGACTACCTGAGTTCCTCGTATCAGGTTTACGAGCAGAGTTACACGCTTGTACTCAATTACTTTGTGTACGAGGGGAACGCCATCGACGTGCGCCTGGTCGTCAGTCCAGGCCTAGACGTCGAGCTCACCAATAGCGATGTGACTACCACGTATCGCGAGCCTCTCTTCCGCGACTTGCCAGTATCCGGAATCGTGACGGCGCGAGTGGCGGAGGACAAGCCGCGCCTGTTGAGCACGAGCGTGAGTGGCAATCTGACCCTCGTGGCGCCAACCTCGAAACTGAGTTACGCTTCCGGACACTATCTCACCGTGTCTCCCCGCTTGGGGATAAGCCAACAGCTCCCGCTGTTGGGCTCCGGAGCGAAGGTCCTGTCGGATGTGGAGCTGGCGGGGCAGTTGCGGTTTGATCACTTGTTCAGCCGCGGAAGCGTGGCCATAAACCCGGAGCTCGACCGCACTCGACGCAGCGCCACCGGGGTCGGGACGCTTTCTGACGTGCTCAATGGTTCCCAGATAGCGCCCAACTCCCTCCGCATAGAGTTGTTCGCCAGTCTCACTGAACGACTTTTCTCGCGCCCACTCACGCTTCGCGTGGGAGGCGACTACACAACCGCGGCTCTCTACGGTGTTGACGCCACCGAAATTCGAACGGCGACCGGGACCTCTGTCGTGGCCCCAGCTCCCAACGCCCGGGTGTGGAGAAGGCGAGCCGGCGTGGGCGTTGAACTGAATTATCACCTGGTTGAGCCGCTCAGCCTGGCTGTCGGATATGCAAACACGGCCGATCTCGATAGTTCCGAGTCGTCCGATCCGCTGTATACCCCTTACGCTACGTTCCTCGCCGGGCTCACGGTGCACCTCGATGCGCTGATTCAGCACGCTCTAGGTGAGCCGGTTGCCCATCCGCCGGAATTCGATCCGTCTCAAGCTCGCTCGGAGGCCTCGGGCATCTGGTGACCGATGGCCGCCGTGAGTCCCTCCGTCACCCGATGAACATCCTCACGGCCCATGATTTTGGTGCCAGCCGGCACCGATTCCATGAGCCACACGTTGGCACCGATTGTGGAACCGCGCCCGATGACCGTCTTGCCGCCTAGGATCTTGGCGCCGGAATATATCGTCACGTCATCTTCAATAGTTGGGTGACGCTTGTTCACTTCTTCAGAACTTGCATCGCGTCTAGCCACGCTCAGCGCCCCCAACGTCACGCCCTGGTATAGCTTTACGTTGTTTCCAATCGAAGTCGTTTCCCCGATGACCACGCCGGTGCCGTGGTCGATGAAGAAACTATGTCCGATTCGAGCTCCAGGGTGAATGTCGATGCCCGTCTCACTGTGCGCGTACTCGGATATGATACGGGGTATCATCGGTACACCGGCCGTGTACAGGAGGTGCGCGATCCGGTGAGCCGTCGTGGCCTTGAGGCCAGGGGTGCTGAAGATGACCTCCTCGATGCTACGTACGCTCGGATCGCCATTGTACGCAGCCAGAACGTCGCTATTGAGCACGTGACGTAGCTCTGGAAGCTTCTCGAACAGCTCTAGAACGACCGTCTCGCTCCAATCGTCTTCATTTGTAACTCGACGCCCGCGCCGCTCCTCGTAGGTCACTGCTCTGCGAATGTGGTCGACGAGGATCTCGTACGCTGGATACAGCGTCTCACTGATGGAGTAGCGGAGGTTGTTCTTGTCCAGGGAGCGCGTACTGTAAAAGCCGATGTAAAGAGACGGCAACAACAGGTTGTAGGCGTCGATGACGGCGCGCCGGTTGGGCAGCGCTGTGCTCTCGAGGCTGTTTATTTCTTCGGGACCGTCATAACTCTCTGCCAGGCTATTGATTGCGGCTTCCAACCGGTCGGACATCAGTGGTTTGGAACTCATTCAAATTTCTCCCGAGCAATGAGCGACAGAGGTGTCCCGCAACATGGTAAGTCAGAGACTGTCCGTCAACGTCGGTTGAGGCTTTCTTGCCTCGACCGGCGTCCGGAGGCGCATCACGCCGTTCGTCCGCGCCTGGCCCTTATCGAAACAGGGCAGCTGCGTGCCAAGGTCGGTGGACCAGCGCCCGGAGCAGGGCTCGATATAGGGCGTGGTTCAGTGCGTAGGGCAACTGATGTACTCCGCCATGCAGTTGCGGCTCGTCGAACGTAAAGTCCGTCTGCAGACGCCCGAGCATCATCAGTGCGCACAGTTGACGACAAAACTCTGGCTCGTAGATGTCCACGCCCTGGGAGCGAGCCATCGAAAAAGCGAGCTGGAACGCCGGGTGGTTGAGGGATTCGGTGCGTGAAATGCCAGCCATCGCAGCTCCGCAGCGTAGCCCGGGTCGCTTCGCCCGCAGCGCTTCTAGCCAAACTGACTTCCCTAGGTACTGCGCTGCCTGATAGCTGAGACCTTGACTGGGAACGATGTGAGTGGAGACGCGAACGCTCCCTGGACCGCTGGAACTGCTTTCGACGTAGGGAGGGCTGGCGCGGAAGAGCAGGTTCTGCCTCCGACGGGAACCTCGGGCCGCGTCCTCAGGCGATACAGGATTTGGGGCAGCGGGCGAGTGTAAGAGCGACACGCTCTGCAACTCGCCATCACTCAGACTTTCGACGATCGCGTTCATAGCGACCATCAGACGAAGTTCTCTCGCTCGTCCGGGCGCGTAAGCGTAACAGCCGACGTGAACGGGCTCACCGCGGGCGAACGCCTGAATCGTAGCCAGCACCCGCTCGGGTGCCTTCAACAGGTCCATGCCCTCAGGCGCGAAAAACACCGGGCGACCGTCAGGCAGCTCGTCAGCATCTGGTGGCTTTAGGTCCACCCAAAGCACGCGCGCGCCCAGGCGCATCAACTCCCGCGTTGGCGCAAGCTCAGCCGCCGCACCAAGGATCACGAACGACTGCTGGCTGACGTTCGATTCCGCTACCCGCAGACCGGCTTCTAGCGTCACGGCCCCATGGGCGTTCAATCTGCCGGTTCGCTCCAAGAGTTTACCTAGTAGCGACCAATCCCGCTTTGGATAAGTTTGGCCGTCGAGGGTGAGTACCGGTTCGTCAGTACTGCGCCCCATGCACGTCCGAACCTCGTAAGCAGGAGCCGGGCTCGATAGAGCCTCCTCGAGCAGCAGGCCTCGGTATCGGACATGACCCTGGAGCAGCTCAGTAAGGCGCAGCGATATACGTGCTCGCTTTTCCGACGTGCGACGCGCCAAGTCGATGACGGGTAAACCAGCGCCGTAGTGCTTCCTGAACGTGCTGTCGCTCTCGAGGGACGGCGCCGCGAGTTCGGGGAATTCCGCCCGCGCTCCAAGCAATACGTTCCGCAGCACCTGAGCGGCACTCGAACCGTTCAACGTAACTTCTTCAGAGTCATCATGTAGCTGCGTCATACCCTGACACTGGAGCACGAGTCAGCGACGCTGACCAACGGCAAACAACGACGCATCATGGACGGTGGAACCTGGGGAAACGAACTTTGAGCAATAGGTTAACGGTAGAGAGGGCTAACGAGGAAGGGGCATTTAACGCCCCTTCCTCGTTAGCTGGGCGGCTCGTACGGCGGCAAGGTTTCAAACACGGCTATCAGTGGGCTGGGGGCTGACAGCTGCTGACCGCGCGCGAGCGCAAAAATTGGACTCGCGGTTGGCGGCTAGGTTTATACTGAACAAATGAATACCAGCGATCCCAAACTGCGGCTTCTCCAGGCTCTATTCGCACTTGCCCAAGAGGGGCTGCCGCGCGATTTATTTTCGGTTGCCGACGAAGCCGGATTGAACTTGTATCGAACCCTCAGGGAGCTCGCCGCGCTCTCGGACGCCGGGCTGGTTTGCGCGCGCCGCTTGACTCTGACGTCAAGTGGCTTGGCCGTATACGTGGCAACTCACGGACTGGGCCAGGTTTTGGACGGCCAGATTTTGGAGGACCAGGTTTCGGACGAGGCGGTAGCTTCAGTCGACGCTGAGTTCCACGGCGTGAGCTCTCGAGCCGTCGCTTAGGGAACCACTCGCCTGCCCGTGACTCAATTCCCGCTGAGTTTCTTCAAGGCCGCTTCGAAGTCTCGATCGAAGACCGTCTTACGGCCATCTGCGGCGGCCACGCGCAGAGCCTGGACTGAGAGCTCACGCAGATGGCGAGACAAGACTGAAGTTATGTTGTCGGAAGTATTCATGCCCGATTGATCCCGGATGAATTTTTTCAACTTCGAGATCACTACGAGCACCTCGCCATCGTCGATGGCCGGAGCGCGTGCACCGACACTCGTGGCGACGGCGCGGCTCTTGGCGGCGGCGGCGCTACGTTGAGCTTCCGATTCGGCGGCCTCAGCCTCAGCCGCCGCTAAGGCCTGCGCGCGAGTCGGTGCCGTCGCCTGTTCGGCCCAGGCGTCGCGGTGCCGCATCATGGGTAAATGCGCGTCGAAGCACTGGGGCGAGCAGAAAAGCAACCCCGTGCGCTTACGCTGGCACGTGGATACGGAACAGATGTAGTAGCGCGCTTCGTAGGGGATCGGCGTCTTGCAGATGCTGCATGCCTTCCATGTCTCGTCGCTCATGGGGCGGATATACAGCGAAGACCTAAACCTGACCATCGGTGAGGAGCGTGACGGGCACTTTTTGCCCGGTCGGGGTTGACGTCGACGGATTCGTGAAGACCCTGGGGCACGCTTTCTGCGTTCCCAGTTGGGAACTCAGCAGAAGCGGCATTTGGGTGGCGAGATCCTCAACCGTCACTTTTACAGACTACCGGCAAGCCAGCAGGAGCTCCGAACATGACAGAACCCCGTCCCTTTCAAGCAGAAGTCAGCCAAGTTCTGCGACTGGTCGTAAACTCCCTGTACAGCAACAAGGAAGTGTTTTTGCGCGAGCTCGTGAGCAACGCGTCCGATGCGCTCGACAAGCTGCGTTTCAAGAGTTTGAGTCAGCCCGAGCTCCTCCCCGAAGGAACGGAGTTCCGCATCCGCATCGAACCTGACGCTGACGCAAAGACACTCACGGTGTCCGACAACGGGATCGGCATGACGGAGGAGGAACTGGCCAATAACTTGGGGACCATTGCTCGGTCTGGGACACGCGAATTCTTGGAGCAGCTGCGTCAAGCCCAAGCTAGTGGAGACGCGCAGTTCATCGGGCAGTTTGGTGTTGGCTTCTACAGCGGATTTCTAGTGGCGGACCGCGTGGAGGTGGTTACTCGCGCAGCTGGATCGGACAAAGCCTATCGCTGGTCATCAGACGGCAAGGAGTCGTACACGATCGAACCTGCCGAGCGCGCAACTCAGGGGACCGATGTGACCTTGCATTTGACTGAGGAGGCCGACGAATACCTGAAGGGCTGGCGTCTGCGGGACCTCATCGCCCGCTACTCCGATTACATAGGGCATGCGGTGGAGATGCCCACCACCGACACTGAGGACTCCAAGAAGGAGTCGCAGTTCGAGCGCGTCAATCGTGCAAGCGCGCTTTGGCAACGCAATCCGAAGGAGGTCACGCAAGAACAGTACGATGAGTTTTACAAGCACTTGAGCCACGACTGGGAGGCTCCGCTTGCTCATCGCCACTTCAAAGTAGAGGGCACCCAGATGTTCGCCGGGATGGTGTTCATTCCGAAGCGTCCCCCCTTCGACCTGTTCGATCGCCAAAGTAAGCATGGCGTCCGGCTCCACGTGAGGCGTGTGTTCGTCATGGAAAACTGCGAGGACTTGTTGCCGGTCTGGCTTCGCTTCATTCGCGGCGTCGTCGACTCGGAGGACCTACCGCTCAACGTCTCTCGGGAGACGCTTCAGGACAACAAGATAATCCGCGTGATGCAGAAGCAGGTGGTGAACCATTGCTTGTCCATGCTCGAGGAACTAGCGGAGCAACGGCCTGACGACTACGTCAATTGCTGGAAGGCTTTCGGGGCTGTCTTGAAGGAAGGTTTGCACTTTGCTCCCGAGCACAGCGAGCGGCTGGCTAAGCTGGTGCGCTTCGAATCGACTAAAGTGGAGGGACTGACATCGCTTGCGGAGTACGTCACGCGTATGAAGGAGGGGCAGCAGGCCATTTACTACGCCACGGGCTCGTCGCGTGCCTTGCTCGAGGGTAGCCCTCACCTCGAGCGGCTCAAGAAGCGCGACTTCGAGGTCCTGCTTCTGACGGACCCCGTCGACCCCTTCGCCATCTCTGGGCTCCAGAAGTTCGAGGAGCACGCTCTGAGTTCTGCAATGGACGACAAGCTCGAGCTCGATGAGGCGAGTGAGGAGGACAAGAAGCAGTTCGAGGACGATAAGAAGCGGGTCGAGCCTTTGGTAGAGCGTTTCAAGAATGTGCTTACGGAGAAGGTCAAGGAGGTCCGGGTATCGCACCGCTTGCACGATTCGCCCGTATGCTTGGTTGTTCCCGACGGAGGAGTGGCGCCCCACATCGAGCAACTCATGCGCGCTCAAAACCCAGATTTGCCTCCTACGAAGCGGATCCTGGAGATCAATCCCAAGCATCCCGTCATCGAACGCCTCAGTCACGGACTGGAACAGGGAAGCGAAGGTTGGGTGAGCGATTGGATGCAGCTCTTGTACGACCAAGCGCTCATTGCAGAGGGCAGTCCGATTGACGATCCCGGCGCATTTTCACGACGCTTGAGCACGGTCATGGCAAGCGCTGCAAACCCCTGAGGAGACACCTTTCTGCCGCGCGAGGTAGGCGGTGAGGTTTGTTGGCCCAATCGCTTCCAGACCGTAGGTTCCCCGTATGTTCAGGGCGATCCAAGGCCGCATTCAAGTCACCTCCTGCGCACTCATGACCATGGCTATGAGCGCTGCATGTCAGCGCGTGACTCCTCACGCCGAGGCCACACGCCAGGATAGCCCCGATCAAAGGGTGCAGGTCGAGAACCCGTCCATGCCCGGGCTGCCAGAGCGAACAGTTCGAGTGGGCGATGGGGGGGCACCGTCGACCACGTCGGCGAGATCTCGCGCGGACCAAGGGGAGGCTCCGGGCGAAGCTAGTGACATGCCTGGGG
>CAZNZA010000048.1:23678-34370 GCA_964577325.1 uncultured Polyangiaceae bacterium | reverse complement strand
GCTTCCGGACGTCTGCTGACTCTGCATGCCTGCAGCGTTCTTCGGCTGGTGTTGCACCACGATCTCCACGCGGCGATTGTTGGCTCGACCTTCCGCGGTGTCGTTACTTGCAACCGGCTGGCTCTCGCCCATGCCAGCCACCTCGATCATCGATCGGTCGATGCCCTTCTGAGTTAGATAGTCAGCGACCGTCTGAGCGCGTTGGCGAGACAGCTCCATGTTGTTGCTGGCGCTGCCCTGACTGTCGGTGTGACCCTCGATACGCAGCTGTGTGTTCGGATCCAGGTCGGTCAGGGTATCGGCGACTCGATCCAACGTATGGCTTGCCACTGGTAGTAGTGTTGCCTGTCCCACCAGAAACAGAACGGAGCCGTCGAGACTAATGCGGGTCTCTTGCGCGTCGTTTCTGACTTTGGCCACATCCTGCAAGCTTTGCAGAGCAGCCTGAGCCTGAGCCTGTGCTTCCTCCCGAGCTTTGCGCTCTTTCTCGAGCTCAGCTTCCGTTTGACGCAGTTGTTGCGTCTGAGAGGTAAGCGCGTTACGCGTTTGCTCAACTTGTGCTTGAGTTTGCTGAACATCGCGCCGGCTTTCATCAAGCATCTCACCTTGACGGCTCACCAGGTTCTGTTCCGATTCTTGCTTCGCCTTACCCGCATGGGCTATGCCGGCTTTAGCCATGGCCAGCTCGGCTTTGCGGGCGGCGATGTAAGCCTTGCTTCGTTCTTCGTACGAGTTAGGGGAATCTTTGTGCGCTGCTTCCGCTGCATCGAGCGATTTTTTCGCCTCGTAAAGCGAATCGAGGGCGAGCTGCGATGACGGTGCAGCCTGAGCTTGCTGGTACTGAGTTCGCGCGTCCACCAATTCCGGAGAAGGGGTGCTGCCACCGCAAGCAGCCATGAGAAGCACGAGTGGGATCGAAGTGTAACGTAGTTTCATGGGTAGTCCTCGCTTCATCGGTTTTGGCTCAACTGATTGACCCTGTTGAGGGCTTCTTGTGCTTCTTGCGCGGCTCGTGCCTCTTGCGCCAGAGCCGTCGCCAGCTCTGCGTCGGCACGGGCACGCTCCAATGTCAGTCGGGCTTCGTCTTCATCGCCGTCGTCCGCCAACTGCTGAGCCTCCCGGAGTTGATCCTGCGCTAGCTTCAGGTGCAGCGCGGCACGCGGATTCTGCGAGGCGCCAACCACTTCAGCAGCTTTAATTTCGGCGTTCACGGTCGATACGTCCTTGGCGGGCAACTGTGCGCCACCACACGCTACGGCAAGCGCCAAGACAGCTGCCGCACCCCCTATCAAACGTAAGCGCCGCTCATGAGCGGGCTTGGTCTTGTCTCTAGAATCCATCGGACACTCCTTATTCATAGGTCAAAAATTGACGCTCCGAGGCTTCCGCCCCGGATGAGCGCGATGCGAGGTTGCATACTCTGTGCCGCCACGATGCTGTGCGCGCTGCAGCCGTGGACGTGGCACAACGCCGCGAGCGCTCCAATTCAACACGGGGAAGAACGCCAACGTGGGATGGTGCGGATGAAAGTCATAGATTAACAACCCCCCGTAAGGCTCGATCCCGGGAGGTTGACGGCGGTGGTTTCCTTTTCCGAGGTGATGCGTTATGCCTCACCGGTGGACAATGCAACCCACGCCCTGGTGGGCCTCCTCGTAGCGGAAGTGGCAATGGGTGCCGCCAGGCGTCCCTCATCGTCGGCTGCTCGGTCATCCGTGACATTCTCGGCAACCGAGCGCGGGCAAGCCCGGTGGATGAGCGTTGTTGCCAACAGTCTTCCCGACCTCGACGTGGTGTACGCCAATCATTTCGGCGCAGAGCTCGGTTACCTTTTGCACCACCGGGGGCACACCCACACGCTCGTGGCAGGTCCTGCGCTGGGTCTGTCGTTGTTTGGCTTTTGGATGCTCGTGTGTGTGTGGCGCCGCCGCTGGCCAAGCCGAAGTCAGCAGGCTCTCTTGCTGGGGCTTGCCCTTGCTGGTCCAGCGGTACATCTGGGTTTGGACGCCTTGAACAACTACGGCGTTCATCCCTTTTGGCCGCTGGCCTCGCATTGGGTATGGGGAGACAGTCTGTTCATCATCGAGCCCTGGTTGTGGGTGGTGCTTGTGCCCGCACTGGCCTTCGAGCTTGACCATCGGCTGGCCAAGGCTGCTGCTTGGTCGGTGCTTGGTATCGGCGCAGTGCTGTCCTGGGCCTTAGACATGGTGCCGTGGCCGGTGGCTTTGGCGCTGACGTTTGGCGGCGTCGGCAGCGCTGTGTATTGCGCCCGAGCTTCACGCTACGCTCGCCTGCGTCTTGCCCTAGGCGGTCTGATCGGCGTTGTGAGCATTTTTACCGCGGGTTCCCGTTTTGCCGACGGCTTCACACGCCGAGTCGTTCCCGCTCAGATGATGCTACGTGACGTGGTGGTGACGCCGTCTCCTGGTAACCCGTTGTGCTATGGCATCATCACCGTCAGCGACGATGAAGATGAGTACATCGCGCGCGCCGGCTCACTGTCGCTCGCGCCGGCATTGATGTCGCCATCGGATTGCAGTATTCAGCCCACAGGGCTTACGATCGGTTTGCAAGCGCCGCGGATCCCGAATCACCCGGCTCTCGCCTGGGAGGGCGAGTGGATAGGTTCCAGGAGCCAACTGCGTCAGCTGGCAGCGGAACACTGCCAGGTGCACGCCTGGCTGCGGTTCGCTCGAGTCCCGTTCTGGAGGCGCCAAGAGGCGGCGCTGTGGTTATTGGGAGACTTGCGGTTCGATCGCGACGAAGGGAAAGACTTCGACGAATGGGTCGTGCGAGAGCCGCCAGAGGACTGCCCTAAGTGGGTGCCAGATTGGGAGTGGCCTCGCAGTGACATCTTTGGCCCCACTCCACCCTACCCATCGAACGCCGGTGCTGCCGGTGGATGAATAGTCCGGAAGGTGAGACTCATGCGCGCGCCCACTGCCCGTTTGGTCTTTGGGATGCCGTGCACGAACTCGTGTTGGCAATTTCCTCCCATGACGAGGAGCGAACCAGCGCTCAACCCCAAGCGCACGGTTTGCGAGCCACGCCGAGCGCGCAGCACGAACGTCCGTTCCTGTCCCAGTGAGAGACAAGCCACGATGGGCGCAGCGCCCAGCTCTCGCTCATCATCGGCGTGCATGCCCATGCTGTCGTTGCCGTCGCGGTAAAGGTTAGCAAGCACGTGGTTGAAAGGGACGTTGGCGTGTTCATTTACGCGCTCCCATACGGGCGCGAGGCACGTGGGGATCGGTCGCGGTGGAAGCGACAATCCAGTGTACTCGTAGGCGTGAGAGCCACACCATGCGATGAGTCGAGGCTGGGGCACGCGTTTCCCGAACAGGGTCACGCTGTGCTGTTCGAAAGAGAGAGACGAAGAGAGCGTGCCAAAGAGCGCTTCAGACGCCGACGGAGCCAGCCAGCGAGGATAAAACTCGAGCCAACTGCGCTCGTTCAGGTACTGCCTGGTACGCTCCTGGGCCATTGGTTTTGCTCCAAGCTCACGCTCACGAAAGTTGGCATACCGTTGCCGACCGTTGCGCGCGAGCCATCGATGCTTTAGCATAGGCCGATGGCTCCCCGTTTCACCGAACGCATCTGACCGTACCTCCTCGTGGCTACGAGAGCCGTAGCTGGCCTCGCGCGGCTACCGCTAGCCATTGTGTTCGTCTCGGCCTGGGACGAGACGGCCTCCGGATTGCCTTCATCGGGCGGGTTTGCTCTCGTCGACGGTTTCGGCGTCGAGGTCGCCACATTGAGCGCCGCCTTGTTCGTGGCGCCTCAGCTCTTTGCCCTGCTGGTCGAGGCGCCGTTGCTCGTGTGGCTCGAGCACTACCCTCGTCAGCGCCTCTTGTGTCTGGGACTGCTGGGCATGGCGTGCTCGATGCTCGGTTGCGCCGTAGCACCAGGGTTCTTGTGGTTTTCGGCTGCTTGGGCTCTTTACTACCCCGCAAGCGGTCTTGCTTGCGGCGTGGCCCAAGCGGCTTTGATGGACGCTGAACCCGAGCGGCGGGAACAGAACATGGGTTGGTGGTCACTTGCCGGATGGGCAGGAGACCTACTGGGGCCGGTCCTGTTGTGGGTGAGCAGCGCGCTGACGTTCGAGTGGCGAGGTGCTTTCGCTACAACGGCTTTGGTCTTGGTCATGGTGGCCCTCTGTTTCGACAGACGCGTCTTGCCCCGTGCCGAGAGAGAACGAACGGAGCTCGAGGCAGAGCTAGGCTCGGTCACCGCAGCAAGCCAGGAAGCAAGCGCCGACGTTGCGACCCGTTGCGAATCGGAAGTTACTCCGTGGCAGGCACTTCGGCTGCTACTTGGTCAGCGCCGGCTTTTGCTATGGCTGACGGGAGCAACCCTGTGCACCCTCATGGATGAGGTGTTAGCGGTGTTTGTCGGCATGCGTATTCGCGACGCGGGCAAAAGCGTGGAGCAAGTAACCTTAGCGTTGCTGGCCTTTACTGCTGGCGGCGTCCTTGGCTTGGCAGCATTGGAGCCAGTCACGGCACGCTACTCGAGCGATCGATTGCTGCCCATGTCCTGCTTCGGTTGCTTGGCGGCGTGGCTCGGGTGGCTGGTTTGCGACTCGACGTTGGCGCAGGTGCCCCTACTGCTAGCATGCGGGGTGTGCGTGGCGTGGCATTACCCCATTGCACAAGCGCAAGCTTATCGCGCTCTGCCCGGACGCTCCATGCTGGTCGCTGCAGGCGCCCAAGCCTTGTCCGTTTTTGAGCTACTCTTGCCGCTGGGCTTGGGGTTCGCCAACGACACCTGGGGAGTGAAGCTGGCGCTGGCGCTGCTTGCCTTTCAACCCTTGGGCTTGATCGTGGTCTGGCTGGTCGAACGCCGAATCTGGGGAAAGAGCTCGAAGGCACCGCGTCCGCGTCGCGCGGCATGATTGTGCGCCCTGAGGGACACTCCATATCTATTGAGTTTGGCCGGTCTTGAGGAGCAGGTGCCCTAGAGAATAGTAGCTGTCTCCGGCTAGTGGCCGAACTTTGACGAGCGTGACGCCGTTGAGGGGTTCGTCGAAGGACTCCTCGTAGCGCGCCAGCCCGGCGAACTTTGGCTTTTCATAGGGCCCCACCACCAAATGACGCTCTCCCTCGGTGCCTTGCAGGGTGATCTCGTAACTGTCGTTGTGGTCAAGAGTGAACTCTACGGTCAGCACGTCATCGAGCGGAGGTGCAACAGTCAGCGCTAACTCGTATCCATCCGGAATGATCGTGTTGCCCTTCTTGTCCCACACGGTGCGCGGTGCTTTCACTTTGCTCACTTCCGCTAGCTCTTTCGTCAGCGTACCTTTGGGCGTGGACAGGCGTGTGATGAAGGCAGCTTTGGGTAAGAAGTAGACGAAAGACAACACCATGAACGACCACGTGGCGATACGTGCCAGAGGTGACAGGATGAGCTCCCGGCGACGGAACTGCGACAGGGCTAAGCCTAGAAACAGGCTGCCGGTCGTTATGATGGGAAAGATGAAGCGAAAGTCCGCGTGATGTGAAGACGGAACCAGGGCCTTGAAACCGACCGAAAGCAGGACCAGCTGGGCCGAGCTCAACCACAGAATCAGATAGCGGTGCAGCGAAGCGCGCTTTGCCGACAGGCCAGCCCCGGCAATGCATGCGAGGAGGACGAGCAGCAACCAGTCCAGTGCTTCGGCCAGGGCTCGATTTACGGCGTAAGATGTCTCACCGTCTGGCGCCTCGTTCCTGGTGGGGAACAAACTGGACTTCAGTACGTGGTTCCAGTGGTACTGCCTGCCGCCTTCATCCTTCTTTGCGTAGACGTAGGGATCCTCGCGATAGCTCTCTAGGTCGAGGTACATGTAATTGGCGGGAGAGTTACCCACCCACAAGCTGGGCCCTATGTTGTAGGCGCTGCCCAAGAGCCGTTGCGCAAACGCGGCATTGGCACCCTCCGCGCCCTCCTCAGCTTCGCCTTCAGCCGCGTCGTCGTCGCCGCCGTTGGCGTCGTCTTTCTGAGCTTGCTTCTCGTCGACTTGCTCTTTCTTGTCAGCCTTCTTTGCTGACTTCCTCAGCACGGGCTCACGCATGGAGGTATACGCGGCCAATACGGCGCCTAGTCCCAGCATGGCCAGTAGTGACAGACGCTTGTCTCGATTCGTCATCGGCACGTCGCGCTTCCAGAGCACGTAGAGCAGCGCCGTGCCCAACGTGGCTATCAGCGCCAAGCCGTTCATCTTCGCCACCACGCACACGCCAGAAAGAACGGTGGCCCACAGGAACTGTCGCAAGCGGCGATCCTGATACCAGCACACAATGGAGTGAAGCGCGACTGCGTACAACGCGTTGAACATCACGTCATTGTGCACGCGGACGGAATTGATGATGCCAGAGGGCCACAAACCGACGAGCAGGACGCATAGGGCCAGTAGGCGCTGGTTCCCAAGCAGGCGCTGGTCTGGAAGCATACGGCGCAAGATCAGCGCCGAGAAGATCAGGAAGGTGATGTGACAGAGTAAGGACCACACCTGCGCCCCGCGCGTCGGAGATGCAAGGTCAGTAGCTTCGAACAACGCGTAGAAAGCGGCCGCTCCGCCGTAGTACAGTGGAGGATGGTGGCAGACGAAGCACTTGGACGCGGGAGGCGCTCTCCAATTCTCAGCCATGTACTGGATGTACTCCAGCTGAGCCTTCGCATCGAAGTTGCGCTCGTTGTAGTTCGTGTAGCTGAAGTAGATGGCGTAGCTGAATAAGCAGAGCCAGATCGCCAGCACCGTCAGCCACCGAAACTGGAGCTTGCGCAAGAGCGCTCCCACGAGCAAGAGCTCTGGTACCAGGAAGGCAAGCCCGAGGGTAAACCGTGGCGCATCGTAGCGACTCGCGTAGAGAGCAAGGCCGATGAGAGCCACGACGCTGGCGACGCTGAGCCATCCCCAGAGCGTCGTTGGGACGAGCCAGGTGCGCAAGAGAGGTGGGAGTTGGCGGAGCCTGAGGAGGGCTTGAGAGGAGAGCTTGCTCATACGTGCAGTATCGGAGTGTACTGGGGTCAGCCCGACTATCGCGCCCAGGGGCGCAGCGCAACCGCAACCGCCATTTGCCTACCTGGTCAGGCGCAAACGCGCGGATGAAAGAGCTGAGGAGCGGACTCCTAGGCCAGTTTTCACGGCGTGCACCGTCGGCGACGGTAGCTGTGGAGGTGACTCGCCAAAGTTGCTCACCGTTTCTGGCTCGAACGTTGCCGCCGGGACCAAGGCGTATGTCCAGCGGCCGGTTTACAAGCTGCAGTTCTGGTCAAAGCCGTCTCAACGCTCTGTCTCACGCGGTGTGTCGGTCATGGTGGAGCATGGACGTGAGCGCGACACGGGTGCGACACTTTGCGCGCTAGCCGATGGGCGACGATTGGTTTAGGGGCCAGCGGTGAGTGAATTTAGGGGATACACGGCCGTCACCCTCGGGCTGTCGCTCGTGCTCAGCGCCTTGGTCGGGGGCACCGCATCGTGGTTTGTCACTCAGCGCACGGGCGTCGAGCGGGCTCGGACACGGGAGCACCATGCAAGAAAAGCGGATCTGTCTGCGCGCCTGGCCACTTTGGAACGTCGAGTGGAGCAAGTGATGAGTGAGCTCGAGCGGGCTCGCGAGCAACAGGGACGCGAACGGGCAGACGACCAACCGCGTCTTTCTGCCTCGCCTCATGAAGGACAATAGGCATTGCTGTAGGCGCTCCTGCGCGCGCTCGAGGGGAGGACCGCTCGGGACAATTGAGTTGGCTCGGGCATTCGCCGTCGGTATGGTATCGGTTCGAGAGGACTGGCTATGACGAAACAGTGGGAAAGACGGTCGCCATCGATGACGAGCGCGGGGGTGGGGCTGGCTGGGATCATCCTGGCAGCGGCTTGTTCCGACCGGGGCTCCACGAACCCCACTGACGCGGTAACCCGTTCCGATGCAGGTTCGACCAGCGATGCTGCGCTCAATCTGATGGAGGCTGCCGCGCCGCTTTCACCCGAAGCAGGCACGGAGGCGACGGTGCCGCTCGACGATAGCGGCACCCCACAACACCTCGACGCCGGCCTGGACGCGAGCCAAAGCACGGCACCGGACGCAGACGTGTCTGCTGAATCCGACGCCGCTCAACCCACTGACCTTCCCTGGACTTGCCCCGGCGACCCTCCCCAAGCCTCGTCTCTGACTCCCGCAGGCTGGGCGAGTGTGGAAGGTTATTCCCTCGCGAACACCGTTGGGGGCCTTGGCGGGCAGGTCGTGAGTGCCTCCAACGCTGACGAACTGCGCCAGCATGCTGAAGACGCGGCACCCAAGATCATTGCCGTGTGCGGGAAGATCCGACTCGCAACGCGCCTCACGGTGGGGTCCCACAAGACGCTGGTCGGCGTCGGACCCGACCCTGTCATTCAGGGCGGCCTCGACCTCTTCGGAAGGGCAGGCGCTTACGTGCAAAACATCATCATTCGCGATCTCACCATCGATGCGTCAACGGTGCAGGGAGTCGACGTCGAGCGTGTTTCTGCCTTGCGCATGGAGTACGCGCATCACGTGTGGTTGGATCATTTGGAGGTGTTCAACGCTCCCCGAGGTTTGATCGACATCGTGTTCGGCTCCGACCTAGTGACGGTGTCCTGGAGCAAGTTCTACTTCACCCAGGACACGCCCAATCCCGTGCACCGCTTCGGGATCCGGATCGGAGACACGGACGACGCTAGCACCTTCGGACGTGATGGTGGCAAGTTGAGAGTCACCCTGCACCACAACTGGTTCGGGGAATACATTCGCCAGCGCGCTCCGCGTGTCACGTATGGCCAGGCACACATCGTCAACAACTACTACTCGACCACCGGCAACGACACGACGATTTGGGGAGCGTCTCAGTTTGCTCATGTTCTGATCGAAGCCAACTACTTCCGGGGCACGACCAATCCGCACGAGGTCGTCTTGGACGAGATGGCTCAGGTAGTGGCTAGGGATAACATTTACGACGCCACGACCGGCACGATGGACACCAACGGCGCGATCTTCGAACCGCCTTACGACTTCAACATCACTGATGCGGCAGACGTTCCTGAAGTGGTACAGCTCGGTGCGGGACCAGCGAGCCGTAGAGGCGTCATGCCCGGACAGGATGCTGGCGTCGTGGAGCCTCCGCCTGACATGACACCGACGGAGGCGGGGACGGAGCCGCCGACAGACGCAGGGATGGAACCGCCGACGGAGGCCGGGCAGGCGACGGACGCGGGGTCGCCGCCATTGGAAGCAGATGCCGCGTCTCTTGCCGACGCTGGATGATAGTTACGGCCTCGTAACCCACTTCAGCGTGCTTCATCGTTGCGCCCGTGACCCGCAGCGTGCCACGAGGTGCGGGTGAAGCCGTGGGTCGTCCTTTCTGAATGCCACACCCCTGACGGTACCCAGCTCCAGCTGTGTCAGCGTGGCCACGAGTTCGTGCTGCGCGCTGGCGGCCGCGTGTTGATGGGTAGCCATCAGCGTGGATCCGAAGCGGAACTGGCCAGACTATGCTTGGAGGCACTCGACGCAGCTCGAGTGGAAAACGCCCGCGTACTGGTCGGAGGGTTGGGTTTTGGGTTTACGCTGCGCGCGGCGCTCGACCGGGTTGGTTCCCAAGCCCAAGTCACCGTATCGGAGCTCGTTCCCGAAGTGATAGTTTGGAATCGGGGGCCCTTGGGTGCTTGTGCCGCCGAACCCCTTGCGGATCCCAGGGTGGAGGTCGCGCTGGGAGACGTCAAGCTGCGCCTGGTTGGCGAAACGCAGCGGTATGACGCGATACTGCTCGACGTCGACAACGGACCGCGAGCCTTCACGCAGGCCCATAATGCTTGGCTCTACTCGAAGAGAGGGCTCAAAGCTGCACACCAAGCTTTACGTGACGGCGGGGTGTTGGGACTATGGTCGGCTACTCCTGACGCCGCCTTCAGCGCACGCTTGCACAGCGCTGGCTTCCAGTCTGCGTGCCACGTCGTGCGCAGCCACAGCCAGCGCGGCGAACGCCACGTGATTTGGGTCGCCGTCAAGCGGACGGCTGCAGCGGAAGGGTGAACGAGAAGCGTGAGCCAGCACCGGGTTCGGACTCCGCCCATATACGACCGCCGTGTGCTTCGACGATGCCTTTCGCGATGAAAAGCCCGAGTCCGGATCCTTCGTGGTCGGCGCGGCGCGCCTGCCAGTAACGGTCGAACACGTGGGGCAGCTGCTCCGCGGGAATGCCCCTCCCCGTGTCACTTATCGTGAACAAGACATCGTTCTGACGGCGCCTCGTGCTCAAAGCAATCGTGCCCGACTCCGGCGTAAACTTGATGGCGTTGCCCAGTAGGTTCGACAGCACTTGGAACAAGCGTTCGCGGTCAGCGGCCAGGCGCACGTTGTCCATGTCTTCGGTTATGGTGATGCGCTTTGCATCCGCGAGAGGGCGGACGATGATGAGGGTATCGTTTACCATGTCCGTGACCTGCTCACTCTTGCAACGCAGTTCGAAACGCCCCGCCTCAATCTTCGCGAGGTCGAGCAAGTTGAAGATCAAGCCGTTCATGCGATCGACCGCTCGCTGAATCCGTTCGGCACTCTCTCTCATGAGGCTGGAAGGCTCGCCACCGTCAGCTCCGGTTGCAGCTCGGAGCAACCACGACGCTTGCATCTGAACCACGCCTAGAGGGCTTCTCAGGTCGTGCGAAACAACCGCCACTAAGTCATCGCGCACACGCAC
>CAZNZA010000048.1:0-23578 GCA_964577325.1 uncultured Polyangiaceae bacterium | reverse complement strand
ACATCCTTGGCCAGAGCCGTGCTCCAGTAGGGAGTGAGGTCGGGATCGAGCCACGCGCACAGTTGACGCACAAGCTCCGGAGCAGGCGCTTTCCCACAGGTGTGCACTTCGCCATTCTCTATGACAGCTGCGCCCGACGCGTTCATGAGCGCTAGCAACTCGTTCGGCTGCGTCAGGAGAGATGCAAGCAGGTTGGAGTGACTATCGTCGTTGCGCATCGCGGCGCTTAGCGCCGACAGCACAGGTTGCCGCGCTGCCCGACGTACACCAGCCTCCCGTTCCGCGAACGCCGTCAACTGCAAGGATAAGAGGCGGCCGACCGTCTCTGCAGCGGCTCTGACTTCGTACGGAAGATAACGGGGTCCGCTATGCTGCGCACAACTGATCAGTCCCCATAGGCGGTCGCCGACGATGATGGATACGCTCATGGACGCACGAATGCCGATGTTGTGCAGATACTCGAGATGAATCGGTGAGACGCTGCGTAGAACGGACAAGCTCAAGTCCAAAGGCTTACCCGCATCGGCGCGTAGGGGCGGAACGACAGGCGACGGCGAATAGTTGGCGTCGGGGATGTTGCGTAGCCAGCTCTTGAGATACAGAGCGCGGGCCTGCCTAGGAATGTCGGACTCCGGGTAGTGCAGCCCCAAATACGACTCGTAAGGCTCGTCTACGCTCTCGGCGATCACCTCGCCGTGATCATCGCGGTCGAAGCGATACATGATGACGCGCTCGAACCCGGTCATGCGTTTCACCTGACGTACGACAACATCGCACAGTTGAGGTGCAGAGTCCGCGTTCTGCATGGCGGTCAGAGCGTCACGCAGCGGGTCATGAGAGTTGCGCTGGAGCGCAGGAGCGACGACCGGTTCGACCTCCAGCACCGCCACACCGTCGTAGCGGTGAATGATGAGGTCGAAGGCCCGTCCCGCAACCTCGGTGCGCAGGGGATAGCGCTCGTTCCAAGTATCCTGGGCTAGTGTCTCACGAATTTGGTGAACCGGTTCAGGAGCAAAGATTCGCTCGAGAGATTGCCCGAGGATTGCCTCGGGCTCGACCCCCAGCAGGTCGCGGACGCTTTCGCTGACTTGCGTCACACTCAGCTGCGGCTCTGCCAGAGCAAACAGGACCCCGTGGGGTTGTACGGCGCCAGGGATGTGGATGGGCTCGCTACTGCAATTGCTCAAGTCCACGACAAATTTCTGGTGTTCTTCCGTCAAACGCTTGCTCCTTGTAAACGCATCCAGCGCGCTAGGGTGGCGAAGGTGTCCTGGGCGCTGGTAGTGGCGAGGTGATGGTCATCGTCGGGCACGGGTAGGGCGTTGAGCCAGTGGACCACACGTTGCCAGCGAGCCGCAACGCCTCGACGATTGCCGGCGAAGAAGGCTGCGCCGTTGGTTTCATCGAGTCCGAATCGCCGCCCGAGCTCCCGCACGATGACCTGGCCCCCGAGCGCGGCTCCCTCGATCACGTACAAGCAGCCCGCCAGTTGCTCGAGCTTCTCGAGTTCAGGCAGCAAGTCGCAACGGGGGATGGCCAGCAGGTCTCTGTTGTCGTGGCCCAAATGGACGAGATCCCGCTCGAGCGACGAGGTTCGCCGTTCGAGAGCGAAGCTAGACGGCGGATTGGACGCAGCTAGTGCGAGCATTCGCGGCTCCAGCACTGAGTAGTACCCGTACATCGCGCGCAGCACGCTCTCGTATCGCTCGCGCGATAGGTTTGGATCGAGCAGGGCCAAACGCCGCTCGAGCTCCTCGTGCAAAGCTGCGGTCTCGTTACGCAGGCGCTCGCGCAGCGGCACGCTCGCAGCAGATCCATGCGTGTGCTCGTGCGCCCCCGCATTCCAAGAGGGCATGAGGTCGACGCGCCGCGTGGTAGACACACCGACACTGTAGCGGATGAGCCACCATGGGCCACATCGAAGCGCCAGGCGGCCATTGATGACCTTGCGTGCGGTAAATCAGTGCGAGGCCCTTCCGCCCCCCGGCCGTTCGAGCGCCTGAACTCCAGGAAACTTTTCCGCAACCGAAGCTACCGGCTCACCAACTCCTGAAAGTGCATCGCGGCACTCACGTCTCCTGCTTGGCAGCTGGCCATAGCGGCTGGTTTGACTACGCTGCGCGGGTCAATCCCATGAGCAAAGCCGCAAATTCCCCTCCCGCTGACGCCGTGACGACCGCCTTGGTGGACGTGGGGCGCCAACTGCGTGACCGAGTTTCGGCTCTGCGCTTCGCCGCGCCCGTCTCCCACGTCTATAACCCCCTCGAATACGCCTGGCAGCCACACGAAACTTACCTGCGCCGCTACGGTGGATTGGCTGAGCGTACTTTGTTGTTGGGAATGAATCCCGGCCCGTTTGGAATGGCTCAAACGGGGGTGCCTTTTGGCGAAGTCTCGCTCGTGCGGGATTGGCTCAAGATCACCGGTCCCGTCACGCGGCCGAAGCTGGAGCACCCGGCGCGTCCTGTCCTCGGCTTCGAATGCGGGCGCAGTGAAGTCAGCGGTGCAAGGCTGTGGGGGTGGGCCAAGGGTCGCTACGGGTCGCCGGAGTCGTTCTTCCAGCACTTCTTCGTCGTCAATTACTGCCCACTGGTCTTCATGGAGAGTGGAGGTCGCAACCGCACCCCCGACAAGCTTCCAACCGCAGAGCGCGAGATGCTGTTCGCCTTGTGCGATGAAGCTCTTCGTGAGACGGTGCGCTGCTTGTCTCCCCGCGCCGTCGTTGGGGTCGGGGCGTTTGCCAGAGGGCGCGCCGAGGTGGCGCTGGCCGGCACTGGAGTAACGGTCGGGCAAATTTTGCACCCCAGTCCGGCTAACCCGAAGGCGAACGCGGGATGGTCGATGACGGTAGAACGACAGCTGTCGGAGCTCGGTCACCGCTTCCAAGGACAGTGATCAGGGCGCGACCCCAAACAGGGCTTCGAAATTCTCACCCAGCTGACGCCTTACTTCCGTTTGCTCGCAGCCCCAAAGTTCGGCCGCAAATTGAGCTGTGAGACCCACGTTTGCAGGTTCGTTCATCGTCTCGCGCTCAGGACCTAGATAGGGGCAATCCGTTTCGAGCAGGACGCGCTCACGGGGTAGGGTTTCCAGCATTCGCGTGAATGCCTGGTTGCGGCGGGCATTTGCGGGAATGGACAAATAGTGGCCATGCTCCGCGATACGCCGTGCCAAGTTTACGCGGCCGCCGAAGCAGTGCCAGTCGACGCGTTCGGCGCCCATCTCTTGGAGGATCTCGAAGGTGCGGGCCTCGCGCTTGCGGGTGTGGATGATGATTGCTTTATCGGCGTCGAGCGCAATTTGGACCAGGCGGCGGAAGACGGCCTCTTGCTGCGGCCAATACTTTTCCGGCACCCAATAGCCGTCCAAGCCTATTTCGCCGACGGCAAAGGCTTCGTGGACGTGCCGTTCCACCCAATTCACCGCGTCCCAAGGATCCCAATCTTCGCGCTGGTCAGGGTACTGCTCGCCGTCGGCCCGCATCGCTCTCAACACCGCGTCGACTGGATAGTAGCCGAAAGCCGGGCGTACGATGGGATGCGCTCGAGCCAGCGCGGCCACCGCCTCGTTGTCTGCGGGATTGAGGCCATTGGAGATGATGGTAGTCACGCCCGCGTCGCGCGCGCGCTGGAGCACGGCGTCGAGGTGCGGTCGCATCTGGTCATGAGTGAGGTGAGCATGGACATCGAAAAGGGCCACGTGGCTCGTATAACACCCGCTGCGCTCCTGAGAAGGCATGTCAGCACTGCAGCGGGTAAAGCCAGCTTTCTTTGCGCCTGCCAAAGAAACGACGAAATGGTCAACTCAGCCGAACAGTGGAGTTAGGCAAGGTCCAGAATTGTAGCGATGGGACGCCCGTTGTAGAAGCGTCGCGCCGATGTCCAGCCGCGCGTACAGCTTTTGCTTATTTCTGATTCTGCTCGTCCCTGCGTTGTGGAACCTCTCAGGCAGCGAGATTGCCGACTGGGACGAGGGGCTTGCGGTGCGGCATGCACGCAATGCACTGCAAAACAACGTATGGCTCGTGCCTACCCAAGAGAGCGGCGGCTTCAGCCGTGCCTACAGCAAACCGCCGTTCCTGCTCTGGCAGATCGCCGCCGGGATCAAGCTATTCGGAGTGTCGCCGTGGGGCATGCGGATCGGAACGGCTCTCGCTCTCGTACTGAGCGCCTTGGTGGCTCGCCAGCTCGCACGCCGCATCGGTTTACATGAAGCCGTCGCTTCGGTCTGGGCGTTGCTCATCGTCGTGTGTGGGGGCGCGCTCAAGTGGGCTCGCTTCGTCAACATCGAGATTACCCTCGTTCTTTTCAACTTGCTGGCACTGTACTGTTACGCCCGAGCATTCCAGGACAGCCAACGCTGGGTGCGATGGGCGGTGCTCAGCGCGACGGCGTTGTGCGGCGCCTTCCTCACCAAACAGCTCGTATGCGCGCTTGCAGCGGTTCCTTTGGTGCTGCTCGAGGTGTTCCTGTATGACCATCAGTTGCGTAGACGCGCGTACGCACGGCTCGCGTTGACGGGGTGCATCGCGGTCGTCGTGGCCGGGGCATGGTGGATGTATGCTGCGGCGCAGAGTAACGGGCGCGTGGCGGACTCTATGGTCGAATTTACGCTCGTCCAGCGAGTGAAGGGACTACCGGGAGGACAGCACATCAATTACTTGAATCGAATCGCCAACGAGGTGCGCGAAGGCCTCGACCCGATAGCCTTGGAGGTTTGCGTCCTAGGGTGGGGGCTGCTGCTGTTTCGCCGCTTGCGCGACAACAACCCCACGTTGTGGTTAGTCCTTCTCAACTTGGCCATCTCCCTCATCGTTTTTGGCTTCGTTTCGCGCTCGATACTGCCTTGGTACGCGTGGTCCATCATCGTACCGTTGCTGCTGGGTTCGGCGTACGTCCTTGGCGAAGGGCTGCGTGAGTCATGGGCTTGGGGCGTGCGTGTCATCGACGACCCGCACAAGCCGTTCGGGCGACCCAGCCTCGAGCTAGGAGTGCTCGCGTTGGTTGTCGGCGGCGGGGTACTGTCGCTGACGGAGGAGCGTATGGAGCAGTTCTCCTGGATCCTAGCTACGCTCCTGCTGTTCTTCGGGGGAGTTTGGGCGCTACGGCGGAGCAGCCTCAAAGGAGTGCGAGTGGCGCTCGTAAGTCTGCTCTTCGTGTGGCCCACGGGTTCATGGGCGTATGGGTTATCTCTGCGTGACGCCTACCACCAGGATCCGGGCCCGCTGCTGGCCCTAGCCGCTCCCCTCGCCGACGCCAACGCCACCCGTGTGGCGGTGGAACAGAACCTGGCAGGTGGGAAGAACCGCTACCGAGCCGTATTCGGGCCCCAAGCCAAGGCAGAGCGGCGAGCTCCCTGGCTGAGCAAGCCCGCTAAAGTCCCTTTCCAGGCGTACGTCGAACAGGGGCAGTTGCCGCGGGAGTATACGCCTCCGAAGGGGCTTCAGCTGGAGCGCTCGGCTGGGCTACTGGCTTGGATAGGCGATGTATCAACCCAGCCCTACGATGCGAACACACTAAACGAGCTGCTGTCGGATGGGTCCATCACCTACGAAGCAGAGTGGGGAACCTCTGGCATCGACACCAGTCTTGGGTGGCGTGAGGGGCAACGTGTGCGAGGAGCGACTGACTTGGACGCCACTCGGTACCGCACGAAGGCGGTACGGCTCGTAGAAGTCACCACCACCCAATTGCCGAAGGGTAAGTACAGTTTCGGCGTCCGCTACGATGCCGATTGCTCCCGGGTGCGAAGAACGCCGAGCGGCCGCGTCGAGATAAACGGCGGCGGCCGGTCCCTCAAGCGTTTCACGTTGCAGTGCAAAGCCGATGGTTTGGCCGTGAAAAGCACCTCGTTCGAACTCAATCGGCCGAGCGCTGTTGAAATCATCGTGAGGTATCAGTCGGGCGGACTTTGGGTCGACAACCTCACCATCGAACGACAGAAGCCGACGAAGCGGCGCAAGCCCAAGAAGAAGAAGAAGTGAATGCCCTCACTTCGAGTATTCATCGAGCCAGGCCGCCACCCATGTAAATGGCGCATTCCAATTGATGGTGATCTCGTTCGTGGACCATGACTCGATATGGTCGGCAAAGCACTTTTGCGGCTTGCAGCCAGGTAGTCCAGCGGCCTTTGCATAGGGATCTTGAAGGGCCGAGTTGGGACCGCCGGAGACGGCACCTGGGGGAGGGGGGGGAAACTTGGGGCTGGCCTGCTTTGCCCAGAAACGGTGGTGTGGATTTTTCAGCGGACGTTCACCGTAGCCGGTCACGTAGCTTTGGCCGAGGGCGTTTCGGCCTAAAAGATAATCCATGCCGAACACGACGGTATCGAGAAACTCCGACTGTTTACTGAAGTCGTAGGCGAGGCCAGAGAGCAACATGTTGTTGAGGACGAACGAATTCGAGCCCCAAGGGTAGCCATCATCACCCGCGGCGAGCGGAAAACGATAGCCTTGTGCCTGGGTCATCTCGGTGTAAATCTGAGCCAAACTGGTTATCGCTTGCCGGTACTTTTGCGTCCCTAGCTTGTGGGGTACGACAGCCAACGAAATCGTACCCAGCATGTCGACGCGTTGCCAAGTCATGGGCGTTAAGGCTTCACCACCGTCGGGACGGTTCACCGCGGCGCCGCTGGGATGGTGAGACGACGACGTCATCTCTGCTTGGTAAGTGGGGTTGCCGGTGGTGGCGAATAGCTCGGCCGCTGCCCAATAGAACTCATCACTCACATCGGAGTCGTCATACGGACCGCCGCCCACTGTATCCTCTTTACTGGCCAACACGTTCGGATTGGCCTTCGCGGCGGTCCACGCTCGTTCCGACGCTTGAAGTGCACGCTTCGAGAATTCGGGGTCGATGGTCTTCCAGATGCGCGCCGCCTGAGCGGCTGTTGCGGCCAGATTCAAGGTTGCTGCGGTGCTTGGTGCGCGCAGATGACGCGGCGTCTTGTCTTCGTGAGGTGGAAGTCCGAGCGCGGTCCACTCGACGTTGTGCATTTTGTGATGCACCATGCCTGCCAATGGCTGGCCAGTTGGCACCTGCATCGCGAGCATGAATTCCATTTGCCAGCGCGCTTCGTCCAGGAGATCGGGCACCTGATTCCCGCTCTCGGGGATGGTATCGGGGCCGTCTCCAAGCGGGATCTGCTTGCTCTTCAAGTGTTTGGCTCGCTCATAAGCGTTCATCAGCGTCCAGACACTGATGCCGCCGTTGACGACGTACTTGCCGTGATCTCCTGCGTCGTACCAGCCACCAGTAACGTCCAGCTCGTAGTCGCAGGCGACGTCTTTGGCGCAGGGCACGACGTCGCGCGGGTGCCCGGCTGGTCGCGACCATTGCTCCTCTTCCGCGTACGGGAGCTTTATCTCGATGCCACTCCGGTTGTGGTAAAAGTACTTGAAGGCGTCGTACTTGAGCTTGGAGTACAGCTGGGCGTCGATGTCGAAGGGATCGCTCCGCATCCCCTCACCGACTTCCAGCACCAGCGCCTCACCAGGAGCTTGGTAGCTACTGAAGTCGATGAGGTGCAAGAAGTCTCCAGAGTCTGCATCCGCGCCCGTAACTTGGGTTTTTCCCGTGGCGACTTCTGAGCCATCCGCGCTCAAGAGCCTCCATGCTCGTGGTTCCTTGGCGTCCGAAAGAACCACGGCAAGCTTCCGCCGGGATGGGAGATAACCCACCTGGTTGACCCTTACGGCAGGGACCTCTGCTTTTGCTGCTGGGGGCGGGGGCGTGAACGAGGGGTCCGACAGCACGATATCGTCCAGGCAGACGTCGATCGGTTCGTCGCCCGAGATGAGACGTCCACCAACGTGGAAGGCGACCTCCGCCGTGGGGTCGTCTGGTTTGCTCATTTCGAATTCATACTGCACCGACTGCGGTTCGCTCGTCAGGTTCAGTGGTCGCGCCAGATAGTCGGTATACGGTGGCCCGCTCATGCCGACCTTCACGCTCATCTTCGTCGGTCGGCTCGACCACGCCTTGAAGCTCAGGGTATAGGTGTGCCCCTCCTGCATGGTGAACTCTCGGTGGCGCACCTGTGCATCCCACCGCTCCTCACCCTTCTTCTCGACGTGGACGCACAGCGCGCCATTCTGCACCTGAGCATTGCCCAGCGCGCCATTCCCAAAGCTACTCAACCAGGGCAGCATGACCCCTTCATCGAACGTCATCTGACTGATTAGGCTGTGCTTGGGGTCTCCTGGTGCGTCCGCTTGCAGTTTGACGGCGCTGCCGGTGCGATGAGGTGCCACGGATGGAGCGCAGCTAGTAAAGCAGCTCAGGCTGAAGCTGAACAGGATGGACGGGAGACACAGCGAACGAAAACGCATGGGATGTTGACTCTCAGGGGTGGAGGAGCAAGCGCGGAGGCGAGCCGGCTCAGGGGTTCTCGACGCCTCGGCGAACGCGGTAATTGGCAGCACCGTCGATGGGCTTGCCAGCAAGGTAGTCATCGAGCAGAGGGGGAAGCTCTCCTTCGAGGATCTGCGCTCCCCAGTAGTAGCGAACCCGACCATCACCATCGAACAAGAAGGTGGAGGGCAGGGAGCCTTTCCAGATCGGCGACAGCGCCTCCTTGAAGTACCCCAAGTGCCCGCGAGCCACGAGGTGCGGTTGTGGCACTTTGCGTTCCTGCAGCACCTCGAGCACTCTCTGGGCCTGCTCCGGCTTATCGACGCTGACGAACCATACGTCGATCCCGCGGTCGAGGTAGCGTTGGCGGATCTCGAGTAGCAGGGGCATTTCGACTTTGCACGGTCCGCACCAGCTGGCCCAGGCGTTGATCAAGACGCCACGTTTGCCGGAGCTTTTGACGCGAGCGACGATCTCGGAGCCGAAGACCGGAGTGAGTGGTTCGGGCCACGGGGGCGTTATCGGTTCGTAGAGTTCTGGCGCTTCAGCAGGAGAGGGTTCTGGAAGTGGCTGAGGCAAGATCATCGCCACGTTCTTGTACGGGAGCGGCCGCGAGCTCGGGGAGGGAGGGGGGGCCGCCTGCACGGGCTTTGGTTGAGACGGGTCCGGCTCCGCCGACGGGGACGGGTCGTCCGCCGTCGAGCGACAGGCAGCGACGGCTACGAGCGTCGCAAGCACGGCTAATTGCCACTGACCAATGCTATCGTTCCGCAGGCATCGTCTCCGTGGCGGGAACGCTCGCATGAGCGACGGCCTACCCTAGTCCACGCCCGAGTTCAATCCCCGGGGATTGGTCGCTGTGGTCACTTTGTGCATGGGGTTGACGCGTGTGCATCACCTGCGCCGGCCTTTCGTGCCAGGACTTGGAGCAAACGTCTCACTCGTCGCGGCGTGGCTAGACGAACGCTTCCCGACTGGCCGACTGGCAGATAAGCCGGGACGCTGGCTGCGTGCACGGCGTTAGAATAACCTACCGTCCGGGGAGGGCGCTGCGTTTTGGCTGTTGCGCGGCCATGATTCGATTCATGATGCGCCGCTTTCAAGGAGGGGCGGACGATGCGCCAACTGACGCTCGGTTTGAATTGCCTCCCTCGCGAGCGGGCGCTACATGAGGCACCGCGGCTACTCGCAACGCGGTGACTGTACTCCGATTCGCCCCTTGCGAGCTCAGGCCGCGGGCGACGCTTTGGGAACGAGACAATGAAAAGTCGGGCAACGAGCGAATCCCCCAAGATGTTTGACAACACGTTTGTCGACGCCTTCTCGCGGACACACTTCTCCGTTGTTCCTCTTCTGTATGGGCCCGCCGTCGGTGCACTCCTGTGGTACAGCGTTGCGCGCGCGGGAGTGAACGTTACTACGAGCCTCGTCCTAGCGGTCTTGGGTTTCGTGTTGTGGACCTTGGCCGAATACTGGTTGCATCGCACCTTCTTCCACTGGGTACCCAACTCTGCCTTTGGCAGGCGTATGCACTTCATCGTTCACGGTGTTCATCACCAATGGCCGAACGACAAGTATCGCCTCGTGATGCCGCCTGCGGTGAGCATCGCGTTGTTCTTCATCTTCCTGGGGCTGTACTGGTGGCTGATGGGACGATTCGCTTGGGCCTTCCACGCGGGGTATGTGCTTGGCTACGGGTACTACGACCTGATGCACTACTACATCCATCACGGACGCCCTAAGAGTGCCTACTTCAAGCACCTCCGGCGACACCACATGGTGCATCACTTCAAGGCGCCGACATCTCGCTTTGGTGTTTCGTGGACGCTGTGGGACAGAATTTTTGGAACATTTGGGCAGCGTGCACCGACATCGACGCGCTCGGGGACGCTCGGTCGCGCACTGAGTGCGGAAGCGCGTCGACGTACCGAGTAAACGTGTCTTGTCCACGCCTCAATCCTCCGTCAGCGACGTGCGGGAGCTCAACGGGGTGACGGCATGGGTCTCGTCGACCCAAACGAACTCGTCGAATTGCTCCGGTAGAGCAGCGCTGAAGTAGTGGCTGGCTCGTTCGCTCTGTGGCCGGTACACCACTCCTATGGCCCGCTCCAAGCGCGGGGTCATCAATTCGTCCCGAACCGCATCGTTGACGGGTTCGCGCAAAGGTAGGCTCAGCGCGGGAACCTGAGAGTCGTGAAAGAGGCGTTCGTAGCTTCCCTCCAACGCGTCGCGCACTGCCATGACGCGGCCCATAGACCCCCACGCCGGCGCCGCCATGACGCTTCCATGGTTGGTGCCAAAGCCGACCAGGTAAGCCTGATTGCCGTAGCGTTGTCGGCACAGCTGGCCGAGGCTGAGCTGCCCCTGCTGGCTCATCTCCGTGGCCAGCGCATTGCCGATGTGTGAGTTGTGTTCCCAAACTATCCCTCGGGCTTCAGGTCCGTAGTGCGCCAGAAGCGCTTCCAGAACCTCGAACATGTGACTGTCCCTGAGGTTCCAGGAGCGCGGCGAAGCTTGGTACATGGCGCGGTAATACTGCTCGGCATGCGCGACGACCCGCGCGTTCTGCACCGCGTCGAAAAGTGGCTCGTCCTTGCACGTCGCGTCCTCCAACTGGCGCGCGAGCAGATCGCACAACACCTTACACACCGCGTCCTCGGCACTCTCGCAGCGACCGGAGATGACGGCTCGTGCGTAGCCGCTGGGATCGTCCTGCCAGCGAGTCAGCGAGGCGAACCGTTGGCGCGCAAGAAGTGCAGCATCCGCATCCACGGCCTCCAGATACTCGAGCACGATGGCAGCCGAAGCGAACATGCTGTACAAGTCCAACCCATGAAAGCCGACGCGCTGTGATGGTGGAAGATTATCGACGTTCCACTCCCTCAGCCACTTTACGAAGTGCGCTGTCTCCTCGTTGCGCCACATCCAGACAGGGAATCTCGCGAAAGGAGTGGTGCGAGGTGAACGGTGTTCGTGTGGTGAGCGTTGTGAAACAGCACCGCGCACATGGTCATTCACCGTGGCGGCGTCAGGCCAGTCCGCCTCCACGGCGAGGAAGTCGAAGTGGTGATGCTGAATGAGGGCCCGGGTGATGCAGGCTCTCATCCGATAGAACTCCGACGTGCCGTGGGTGGCTTCGCCCAGAAGCACCAGGCGCGCGTCGCTACAGCGGTCGAGCAAGGGCGCCAACGAATTTTGGTCGATGCCGCCCACGCTGTCCGCGCTCTCACGGATGAGCTGTGGCACTCCAGCACGCACCGTAGCTCGACGCCCCATGGCGTTGACATTGGGCGGGACGAAAGGGGGTGAAGCAGTGGGCGGGGTCATCGCCTAAGGTCCAGGCAAGAACCGAACCGTCGTCGGCTCTCGAGGCGCAAGGGCTCTGCCGCTGCAGGGGCATGTCGGGTCCGTCTCTTCGAAACAATGGTTCGGGCTCATGCGCGTTCCCCAGATCATATTCCCGTGCAGCCATTTTGGCGGTGGTTGGTGCTGGCTTTCTCGGGTAGCTTGACTCGGTGACCGTTCCCCACCCTGCGGCGAACGTCCGCTTGCCTGTGACTGCTGATGTACAGCTCGAGCGCGACGGCTTCTTACGCACGCTCGTGCGCCACTTGAGTGGCACGTTGGAAGACGTGATTGGATTGGAAGAGGCTTCCGGGTTCATCGCCTTGGTCGGGCAGGAAATGGGCGAAGCGATAGGCGATGAATACCGCAGAGCGCTGTCGTTGCCTCAACTCAGCGCCGAGCAGGTAGCGCTGGTCCTGGTAGACCTCAAGCGTCGTATCCAGGGTGACTTCTACGTGATCGAGCAGACTGAGGCGCGCATCGTTTTTGGCAACCGCGCCTGTCCCTTCGGTGAATCGGTTCGAGGGCGGCGAGCGTTGTGCATGATGACGTCAAACGTCTTTGGCGCCATTGCTGCGCGGGAGCTCGGTTATGCGCGCGTCGCGCTCGAGCAAACGATTGCTGCTGGTGACGGAGAATGCCGAGTGGTCGTGCACCTAACGCCGACAGAGGCCGCCTCGGACGGAGGACGTGAGTATCACCGAGGCCTCGAATCTACGTGATGAACACTGAGTCGAGCGGCTGGTTTCACCTCGTGGCGGACCGCATAACGAGCGCGCTCCTGTTGCTGTCCCTGGATGGTGAATACTTGTCCGCCAATCCGGCGGGCTACCGGGTTCTGAGCCCGGAATGGCTCGGGCGCAAGTTGATCGACTGCGTCCGTGACCCGGCGGGGTTGAGCCGTACCCTGACCTTGGCGTCCCGTTCGTCGGATCCGCTTCCGGGCGCACTGACGTTGAGCCACCGGCCCGAACGGTGGCGCTTCGACGTCAGCGCCGCCTCTGTAAGCCCTAGGCGTCTAGTTCTGGAACTGCGCGCGCCGAACGAAGCCGCCAGTCGCTTTCTCGCGCTCAATCGGCAGCTCGACAAGTTGCAACTGGAGATTCAGCGTCGCATAGCACTCGAGCATGAGCGCACCCTGCTTCTAGAGAACGAGCGGACGGCGCGCGCTGAGGCGGAAGCTGCCAATCGCCTCAAAGACGAGTTTCTAGCTTCCGTGTCCCATGAACTCCGCACGCCCTTGCACGCCATCGCCGGTTGGGTCCAGGTCTTGAGAGAGTGTTCCGACGACGGGGCTTTGCGCCTGCAAGGGCTGAACGTCATCGACCGCAACGTCAAAGTGCAAACGCAGCTGACCGAAGATCTGATGGATACGGCGCTCATCATCACGGGACGGCTGAAGCTCGAGCTGGTGCCGGTTGACTTGGAGCACCTCGTGCACCAGGCGGTGGACATCGTGCGACCTGTGGCCGAGGCCAAGCACCAACGACTGGAAGTCATCACCAACGTCGGCTCCTGTCGCGTCAATGCCGATACAAATCGTCTGCTGCAGGTGTTTGGAAACTTGCTGACCAACGCCAGCCGATACACCCCCCAGGGGGGCAAGATTCAGGTGGTACTGCGGCGTGTGAACTCGCACGCGGAAGTTGCCATTAGCGATACCGGAGATGGCATCGCCCCTGAACTTCTGCCCTACGTCTTCGATCGTTTTCGAAGAAGTGACGCCTCGCCAACCAGAAGACAAGGCGGGTTGGGTCTGGGTCTCGCTATCGTGCGCCACCTCGTCGAGTTGCACGGCGGGGTGGTGATGGTGGATAGTGACGGGCTCGGTCAAGGGTCGACCTTCACGGTAAACTTACCCATGCCGCTGTTTCGCACCCCGTCGGCGGCGGAACACAGTGCTCCAGCGGAGCATGGCAGTGAGCAATTGGACGGACTCCGGGTGTTGCTGGTCGAGGATCACGACGATTCACGAGAGTTGTTAGAGGCGGTACTGACAGCCCAGGGGGCCGTCGTGGTTGCCGTGCCCAATTCCCAACTCGCGCAAAAATCGTTTCGCGCCGAGCCTCCAGACATAGTCATCAGCGATATCGAAATGCCGGACGAGGACGGGTTCACGATGATGCGCAAGCTGCGGCATCTCGAACACGAGCTCGGACTCCGTCCGGTTCCCGCCATCGCCGTTTCTGCGCACTCACTGGGAGACGCCCGACTGCATGCTTTGCGCGCCGGGTATCAGTCATTTCTGGTCAAGCCGATGCGAACCAAAGAGCTGGTCGCCACCATCCAAACGTTGAAGCTCCGTCCTGTCGACGGGGCATGAGAGCAACGGGTAAGTCACGCCTTGGCGCAGGCGGGGGTGCGATAGCGGGCCCAGTTGTCGATGTCGGCGATCCCAAGGCCGCGCAACACCTCTTCGTGCCGAGCCCTTTGCACGTCATCGCCCTCGAGCCGGCTTCGCTGCCACGCCGTCATTGCTTGACGCTCTCGCATGGACGCGTCCGCGAATTGTCGCTCGGCCGTTCTCAAGTGGTGAAGCGCTTGATCTTGGTTTGCGGCTAGCGAGTGCACCGCAGCGCGCATCACGTGCGCGCTGGGAGCCGCATCCTTACGTTGCGTGCGCTCGAAGTCCCCTACCAGCGCTGCGGCGATGCGTTGTCGGCGGGGTCGGCTGGTCGTGGGAAGATTCAGTAGCACAGCGGCGCGTACATCGAGGATGACACAGCGCAAGGCACGGGTGCGTAGCAACAAGGAGTCTCGGATTTTTCCCCAGTCTCGTTGCAGAAGTACGTGAGCGGCGACGTAATCCTCGTGGCGCAACGCCAGCAACACCTGCAGTCGCCACAAGGCGCAATGCCACAAGCCATAGCCAGAAGTCCAACTTCCGATGACTTCGGACATTTCGGCGATCGCCTGCGTCAATTCGGCGAGATTGTTCTGGGCGGCTTGGCTGAAGCCATACGCGTTCAAGGTGGATACGTAGGCGACCAGATCACCGCGACGCTTGGCGGCACTTGCCGAGCGGCGCGCATACTCTGCTAGTACACGCATGTCACCTAGATGTTGGAGAGCAACGGTGTGGTGCCCCGCCAACAGCGATCTCTCCCAGTTAGTGGGAACGTTCGCCTTCTCCAGGTTGACCTGAGCCGTGTCCGTTTCCTCGAGGATGCGGGGCCATTCACCTGCCATGTGGGCAGCCGTCGAGCGTGTGACGCCGAGCATTCCCAGCAGGTATGGATCAGCCTGCTTGTGCGCCAGCACATCCGCTTCGCGCAGGAGACGCTCACTGTCTTTCTCCAAGAATGGAACGTAGCCCGAGGCGGCGATCGACAGCCCACGGGCAATAGCGCGTTCATCTCCGGAGTCCAAAGCGAAGAGCAGGCTGCGCAGAAGTAGCACCATGCCGTCGATAGGGAGCATGTTGGTCATTGCCTTGCCCGCATTCCACATCACCTCCGCTCGACGAAGCGCCAAAGCGTCGGCACGTTGGGCAGTAGGGAACTTGCGCGTGCGCCAACGCAATACGCGCGTCAAGCCCACCAGCTGTGCAACTCGCCACGGCGGCCGCAGCACACCGCTGACTCCCATTTCGTTCAAGAGGCGATTCAGCACCTCGTTGCCGAGGTCGAGAGCCCCGGACACCAACAGCGCTTCGATGGCGTGGCCGAGCAAGTCCAAACGCCGTTCCTCGTGGGAACATCGTTCCGCGGCAGCACTGAACAATAGCCCCGCTTGCCGGCAATGGCCGGCTTGATACTCGGACCAGGCTTGCTTCTCGAGTAGTGTTGGGTCCAGCTCGGTCAGTTGCGGTTCCCACTCGAACGCTCTGGCGTAGAGTTCGCACGCCCGTTCGAAGGCCAGCGCCTCGTAAGCAGCGTGCGCAGCCTCGAGGGCACATGCTGCGGCCCGCGTCAGATCACCGGCCAAGTACCAATGCTCGGCGAGCCGTCCGGCGCTCGCCCCAGTGGACTCCAGCTGAACAGCGACACGTCGGTGCAGCTGGAGCTGAACGGACGCGGGAATTTGCGCGAGCACCGCCTGTCGCACGCGGTCATGGTATGGCTCGAGGAGCGCCGAATCGTCGAAACCTTCACAACGTACCAGGGCCTGTGACTGCAGTTGGGACAGAGCTTGGTGAACCTGTCCGGTGGAGGCGGTGCTGGCGAGGATGTCGCGCAAGGGTGTCGGGTGCCTGGCGATCGCGACCACATCCAAAACGGTTCTCGCCGTCGCTTCCAACGCTAGGTACTGCTCGCGAAAGAGCTGTTCGAGAGTTCCGACTTGCGCCGTCCGATCGTTCTGGTTGCGACTAACCTGCTCGATCAAGAAGGGGATCCCGGATGCGTCCTCCACCAGCGCGCGCAGCTGCTGCTCGGACCACGGTTGACCTCCCGCCGTCGAGCGGATGAGGCGCAAAGAATCGTCGACACTCAAAGGACCAAGCTCGAGCTGAACGAGGCGGTGAGTTTTTGCGATGCCGGTGATCCTGTCGAAGATGAGCGAATCGCGTACCTCTCCCTTGCGTGCACTCAAAACGAGCACGAGCCCCTGGGGCACCATGTCGACCATGTGCCCCAAGATGTCGGCGCTCTCGATGTCTCCCCAGTGGGTGTCGTCGATGCACACGACCACAGGGCGTTCGGATGCTATCGAGCGCAATACCTCTCCCAAGGCGCGCGCGGCACGGGTGCGCTCCAGCTGAGGATCTTGAAGCGAAGGGACTATCACGTCGAAGGGTAAGCCTTCGAGCACTGGAAACATCTTACACGCGAACAGAAGGTCGTTCGGCAAGTTCAACGTCTTGCGACTAGTACTCAGGTAGTCGTACAGTTGATCGACGAGCGAGTCCGCAGCTTTGAAAGGGATGGCTTGCCATTCGAAGCAGCGCGATGAAAGCACCAGCGCTCCGCGCTGCTGCCACTGCTGCGTACAAGCGGTGAGTAGACTCGTCTTGCCTAAGCCGGAGTCACCGAGAAGGCGGCAGATGACGGTTGTACTGCCGGCGTCGTCGAGCAAGCTCAAAAGCGTTGCGCGCTCGCCATCTCTTCCGTAGAGCTCCCGCCCCGGTTTCGACATGCGAGCGAGCGACGACCGTGCTGCGGCTGCTAGTCCCAGCTCTCGGCGCACGTCTTTTACTCCCCACCGTTCCTCGGGTGCGCGCTGCAGGAGACCGTCGATGAGGCGAGCAATATTTGTAGGAATGCTCGGATCCACGTCCTCGACGCGGGGTGCGGGTTGCAGTCGCTTCGTCATCAGCGCTGAAGCGAGCGGCCCCGTCAGCGGCAGTTGCCCGGTGACGGCCTCGAACAGCATGGCACCCAAGGCGTAACAATCGCACGCGGCCGACACGCGGCCCCACATTTGTTCGGGAGCCATGTAGCCCGGCGTGCCCGCAAAACGGTTGGAGTCCGCGGACGCTTCCGACGCCGACAAACCGAAGTCGAGAAGCTTCACGCTGCCGTCGTCCGTAACCAACACGTTTGCCGGCTTGACGTCGAGGTGCAAAACGCCGTTGCTGTGCAGGTACTCCAAGGCGTCCAGCAGTTGTGGCAACGGATGGCGCAGACCTTCAACGGCTAGCGCCGACCCCGGGAACACCGGAGAATTCCATACGTGCTCGAGCAGGTGTCGGCCGCGGATGAGCTCCATCGAGAAGAACCACAAGCCCGCGTCGTGGCCAAGCTCGTACAAGCTCACGAGGTGGGGGTGCGACAGCGCTGCAGTCCGGCGGAACTCCTGCTTGAAGCACAGTAGACCCTCGGGTGATAGATTCGTAAGCGTCTTGACCGCTAAGGTGCCGGGCATGTGATCGGTCGTGGCTTCGTAAACCAAGCCCATGCCACCGGTGCCCAACAAGCGCGACAAGCGGTAGCGTCCCAGGACTTTTGGGATGTGCTGCGTCTGCGGAGAAATGCGCAGCGGAACATCCGGCACGTCATGATCGGCGCCGAGTTGTCGCGCGCTTACCCATGTGGTGAGATGAACGTTGTCCTTCGCTTCGTCGGCCATTGCCTGCAGTCTCGACGTCACTGTATCCCAAATTGAAGCCGAGGAGCGGGGGCGATCCTCCACCCTTGCCGTTCGCTCGCCGACGACTTGCCGCACGCGGCTTGCTCGCTACGTGCCGCTCGTCGCGGTTTCATCGACTGCGGCCCGAGCGTGCCGCATCTGTGCCAACATGTGCCGAAACTCCGGCACGCCAGGCTCGCACCAGGCACACATCTGCGGCGCGTTCGGCCGATTTGCCGTCATAGTGAACTGGCACGTAGGGTGCACATGGGGGGGCACCACCTCCAAAAGGAGCTGCTCGAGACGACAGCAGCCACGTTCATCTACGACGAGAGGCATGATACCACCTATGCGTACCTACCGACTTTACCGCGGGCTCTTCATCCCGACCGTTTTGCTTACTGCCTTTGCGTGCAGTTCGTCGAATCCTGACGAAGAAACCGGCACCCCCTCGCCGACCCCCACCGGCGGCAACACCCCGGACCCTGTCGACGGCGTATTTGAGTCGGCGCATCCTTCCGGGGCGAATGCCGTCGGCAATGGAGGACGAGGTCCCGCTGGCACTCCCACGTCTGGTGGCTTTGCCCCGGACCCGGCTGGACCGGGTTCAACCGATGACGTCGGCCAAGGAGTCTCCAACGGCGGGGCCGCCGAGATGCCGGGAGCAACGCCCGTTACCCCGGGAGGGACTCCTCCCCCCTCGAACCCCAACGCTCCAGGCCCCATGCCCACCGAGCCCGACCTGGACGCCCCGGTTGATCCGGCACGCGCCATCGAAGAAGCGGACATCGTCAAGCGCGAGGGCGACCGCCTGTACGCGCTCTCCGCCTACGGCGGGCTGAGTGTGATCGACATATCCAATCCCGACGCGTTGAAGGTATTGGGTCGCTACCGCACCACGGCCACACCGTTCGAGATGTACGTGCGCGACGGAGTGGTTTTCGTCTTGTACAACGGTTACGGCGAGTACAGCTACGACGAAGACGCCGACACGTACACCTACTACCAGACGAGTTACGTCGTGTCCCTGGACACTTCCGATCCCAAGCGCATCGACGAAGCGCAAAAGTTCGAGATCAGTGGATACATCGCCGACTCGCGGCTCGTCGGAGACGCCATGTACGTCGTGGCTTTCGACGACTCCTACTGTTACCGGTGCGGCGACACCCCCGAAACCAACGTGCTTTCCCTCAACGTGAGCGATCCCAAAAAGATCAGCAAGGTCGATGAGCTCACGTTTCCGGAACAGGACAATTACTACAGCTGGCGACGCAGTTTGAGCGGCAACGACCAGCGGCTGTACATCGCCGGGCCCAACTACGGTGGCGGCAGCGAGGTGACGGGATCGGTCATTCAGGTGGTGGACATCACCGATCCCGGCGGCGACATGGAGCCCGGCGACAGCATCGAGGTAGCAGGCCAAATAAACAGCCGCTGGCAGATGGATGAACACGAAGGCGTGTTGCGCGTGGTGAGCCAACCGCTGTGGTGGACAGATGCAGACGGCGTGCCCTCGGTCGAGACTTTCGAAGTGCAGTCGGCAGACGAGCTCGTCGCCTTGGGAAGCACGCAGCTCGTACTGCCGCGCCCGGAAACGCTCATGGCTGTGCGCTTCGATGGTGACCGCGGCTACGCCATCACTTTCGAGCGCACCGACCCATTGTTTACTATCGACCTGAGTGATCCGGCGAACCCGACACAAGCGGGGGAACTCGAGATGCCGGGTTGGGTGTACCACATGGAACCGCGGGGGGACCGCCTCGTGGGCCTCGGTTACGACCAAGGGAACGCCGACGGAGGTCTAACGGTGTCGCTGTTCGACGTGAGCGATCTCAGTACGCCTACCATGATCGACCGCGTCAACTTCGGCGGGGAGTGGGGTGAGCTTGCCGAGGACCAGGACCGAATCCACAAGTCTTTTCAGGTACTCGATAGCGAGCAGCTGATCCTCGTGCCGTTCGCCGGCTGGTCCTATGGCACACAGGACGAATGCTACACGCCACAAACCTATCTATCAGGCGTACAGTTGATCGATTGGGAAGAAGATGAGCTCACGCTGCGGGGCGTGGCCCCCAGCCAAGGACGAGCCCGCCGCGCGCTTCTTCACGAGGACCGTCTGCTGACGATGAGCGACCAGCGCCTCGAGGCGTTCGATATCGAGGATCGAAATGAGCCGCAGTCTACGTCTCAGGTGGATCTCGCGCAGATTGTCACGACACTCGAAGTTGCCGGAAGCGCCGTCGTCCGCGCCGGCAACGACTGGTGGAACAACCAGGAGTTGGAGGTGACCGTATCGACGCTGGATGACTTGCTCAGCTACGCGCCAGGGAAGAAGGTACACCTTCCTGCGTCATCCTATACCTGCAATGGGGAAACGTATCTGCAAGATGTCCGCTCCGGGGGGGATAACGTGTACTTCATGTACCGCACCTACGACTGGTCGCAAGCGAAAGCGGAAGCCATGAAGGTCATCACCCTCGATGTTTCCGACGTGGATGATCCCAAGATAGCCGGCGAAGCGGAACTCGACTTTTATCCCAGCAACGACCGCGCGTACGTCCCGGGCATGATCGACAACGGCGCGGTCAGCGTGGGGATCGGCGACCGGTTCGTATTCCCGCAGCACACGATCCAACGCAACAACCTCGGCTTCATCACGCAGAACGACTACTCCCTGGAGATCGTCGACTTCAGCGACGCAGACGAGCCGCAGCGAACGACGGTGAAAATGCCACCGTCCTTGGGTTCGACGGGACTTCTGGTGAGTGGCAACCAGGTGGTGAGCAGCCACTTCGTTGTGTCCCCTACGAACTCGAGTAACGTCCGCTTCTACCTGGATCGGGTGGATCTGTCGGATGCACAAGAGCCCAAGCTCCTCGCGCGCGTCAACATCCCCGGCTCGCTGTTGGCGTATGACGCGGAACTGTCGCGCGCGCTCACCGTCGACTACCGCGACGTCGTGATCGAAAACATCTCGCCTCGGCAGTGTTACGAGGAGGAGTTCGGCACCTTTCTCGTCGCTGACGCAAGCCTCGTGAATTGGGAGGAAGGCCGCGGGCCGTGCGGAGCGCGTCGCTTTCAGCTGCATCTCGTGGATATCGCAGACGACGAGGCGAGCCTGCTCGGCAGCTATGACGTCGACAAAGGCGTGTATATCTCAGCGGTGGCCATGGGCGACGACCGCGTCTTCCTCGGCACCGCGACGAGCGCGGGCTACTCGAATGGAGGGGGCATAGCGATGCCGCCCCCCGCCATCAGCCAACCGGGCATAGGCGGTTCGAGCATCGGCTATTACTCTTACCCCATCACGACCAGTTCAGCGAAGCTCTTGGTCGCCAGCGGGTTGAGTGAAGGCGAGCTTACGGTTGCTGCAGCCGAGGTCGAAGTCACCAATAGCTTCTACGGCTTCAGCGCCCTGCGCGCCAAAGGCAAGAAGGCGGTGCTGGCTGCAGGTTGGCAGGGACGCATGAGCGTCATCGACGCCAGCGATGCCGACAACCCCGTGGTAGCCTCGAGCATCGAGCTGCCAGGGTCGGTACGCGACTTGGAGCTCGTTGGCGACACCGCGGTGGCGGCACTGGGCGAAGCCGGAGTACAAGCCATCTCGTTGGCTTCAGAATAGGTCCTTACAATGAACTGAGCCCGTTAGTCCACGGGACCACTCACGAAGCCTCGAGCGCTAGCTCGGGGCTTCGTGGTTTCACGACGTCTGCGTTGGCAGGCGCCGATCGCGAGCCAGCATCGCGGTCGTGTAATTGGACAGGGTGCAGGGAGGCACGAGTTCGAACGTGGCTTCTCCGACCTCCAACGCTTCGATACGATCGATGCGGAAGTTCCTGAAGTCGCCTCTGAGTTCGCACCATGCCGCCAGCGTCCATGTGCGACCCCAGAAGTACAAGCCGAGGGGCTTCGCGGTTCTAGTCGACACACGACCGTCGCCGTCTTCATAGGTAAATGCTATCGGATAGCGGCCGTTGACGGCCGCGCGCAGTTCCGCCAGGTGGCGCGTCGCCGTACCTCGCAAGCCAAATGACAAGCTGAACAAGGCTGTTTGCTCCAGGCCTCCGCGAGCGTTCGGAGTATCAGCCAGGAGGCTACCGACCTTGTCCAAGATCGAAAGCGCCGAGCGCCGCAAACCTTTGTCGCCCCAACTTTCCACCATGCGCATGCCGATCACGAGCGCCTCGACCTCTGAAGCGCTGAACATGAGCGGGGGTAGGCGGTAGCTGGGGTCGAGCCGGTAGCCGATCCCTGGCTCGCCCGCGATCGGGATCCCGCTACTGATGAGGTGTGAGACATCGCGATAAACGGTGCGCACCGAAACTTCCAAGCGCTCCCCGAGCTCGGCCGCCGTAGCGAACTTGCGACGGCCGAGCAGATTGACGAGCTGGAATAGGCGTTCGGCGCGGCGCATGGTCGCCGCAAGCTAAACCATGTCGACCTAGGCGATGACCGTCTTGACGTGGAAAAAGTCGAGCATCACCCCGTTGGGATCTGTCACCAGGAAGCTGCGCCAGCCCCAAGGTTTGTCGGTCGGTGGGGTATCCGGTCTCGCACCGGCTGCGATGAGCTCGTCATGTTTCGCATCGGCATCGGGCGTGGGAATGCTCACGACCACACCGTCACCAGCAAAGACCGGGCGCACGACTCCGTCGGGCAAGGCGTCCGGCGCCATGAAGGCCAGCTCGGGGCCATCGGGTTCGTTGCTCGCGAGTTGAAGGTACGTGGGCGTCTCCACGGTAAGAGCGAAGCCCGCCACCTCCGTATAGAAGCGCTTCGTTTCCGCCAGCTTGCGAGTAAGGAACAAGGGGTAGAGTTTGTTCGGCGTGGTCATGTTCATGGGTGTCTCTCCGTACGTGAAGTAGGTCTAAGGAAGTACTCCCACAGCACTGCTGACAGCGTGGTGTCAGTAGGGATCGGTTGCGCACGTTTCAGGCCCGCGAGACCTACGGCTAACTGAGTCTAGGCCGCTCGGAGCTTGTGGAGCGATTCAGTGCCGGGGCGGGAACTTGGCAAGCTTGTACTGCAGGGTGCGGCGGTGAATGCCTAGCACCTTGGCCGCCCGGGTCACGTTGCCCCCGCACTCGAGCAAGACGCGTTCGATGTGCTCGCGCTCGAGCTTCGCAAGGCTTGGAATGCTTTGCGCGTGGGCCGTCGTGGTCTCCGGAACGCGCCCGGTGAGCTCGTTGAGGACCTGATCGGCGTTGCACGGTTTTACCAGGTAACCCGATGCGCCTAGCTTCATGGCTTCGACGGCGGTGGCGATGCTTCCGTAACCGGTCAACACCACGATCTGCAGCTGTGGGCGCAAACGGTGCAGCTCGGCCACGAGTTGCAGTCCATCCTTGCCCGGCATGCGCAAGTCGGTGACGACCGCGCCGACCCCCGCCTCGCGCGCGAGTTCGAGGGCCGCCTCAGCGGTGCGCGCCGTGGTGACGACCGCGCCGCGGTCGCGCAGGGCTCGGGCCAGACGTTCGTTGAATCGTTCATCGTCGTCAACGAGCAATAGTCGTAAACCCGATTCGGTCATGGGTTCACGCCGTTTCCGCGAGAGGTAGCCGAAGCTCCACGACGGTACCGCGCTCCAGGACCGACCGCAGTCGCAACTCACCGCCATTGTTTTGAGCAAAGGCGAACGCGACGAAAAGCCCTAGCCCCACTCCTTGTCCCGGCGCTTTGGTGGTGAAGAACGGCTCCGCAGCTCGCTCCAGCACGGTCGCCTCCATCCCGCACCCACTGTCTTCGACGTAGAGGACTACTTGGTACCCATCACGACGAGCTGCGACCGTTACGCTGCCCTTGGCACGCGTGGCGTCGATGGCGTTGTTGATGAGACCTCGTAGCGATACGACGAAGTCCGCTTCGACGGCGCT
>CAZNZA010000047.1:18649-36297 GCA_964577325.1 uncultured Polyangiaceae bacterium | reverse complement strand
TGGCAACGCCACCGGCGCTCCACCCAAGACGTTCGGAGCGCAAGCTCGTATCGATGCAACCAAGCGCGAGTTCGACGCCGCTTTCACCGATAAGCTGAAGCAGTTCATCGAGCGCTACGTGAGCAAGACCACGCGTTCGAAGCAGTACACGGCCAAGCACCGAGCCCACCTCGCCGACCCGCGGGTGGTGTCGGGCTTCCGACCTGCCATCAAAGAGGCGACCTATCCCATAGTGGTGGAGCGCTCGAAGGGGTGTCGGCTGTGGGATATCGATGGCAACGAGTACATCGACATCACGTGCGGGTTCGGGACGAACTTCCTCGGGCATTCTCCAGACTTCGTCAATGATGCCGTCAAGGCTCAACTCGACCGTGGCGTCGAGATTGGACCTCAAAACCCTCTGGCGGGCGAGGTGGCCCAGCTCATGGCGGAAATGACGGGCCTCGATCGTGCCGCCCTCTGCAATACCGGTTCCGAAGCAGTGCTCGGAGCCATGCGCTTAGCCCGCACCGTCACCGGGAACTCCCTCATCGTGATGTTCAACGGCGCCTACCACGGCATCGTGGACGAAGTCATCGTGCGCGGTACCCCCAACCTGAAGTCGTTCCCGGCCGCACCCGGTATCCCGCCGGAGGCCGTGGCCAACACGTTGATTCTCGACTACGGCGACCCGAAGTCGTTGCAGATCATTCGCGACCGCATCGACGAACTCGCTGCCGTTCTCGTCGAACCCGTTCAAAGCCGGCATCCTGACTTGCAGCCTCGCGACTTCTTGCACGAGCTGCGTGCTATCACCGAGCAAGCAGGTGTGGCCCTCATCTTCGATGAGGTGATCACGGGATTCCGCATCTGTCCCGGCGGTGCCCAGGCTCACTTCGGTGTGCAGGCTGATCTGGCCACTTACGGTAAGATCATCGGTGGAGGAATGCCGATCGGTGCCATTGCCGGTAAGCGGCGTTTCATGGACGCCCTCGACGGCGGCGGCTGGCAGTTTGGGGACGACTCCATTCCCGAGATTGGCGTGACCTACTTCGCGGGCACCTTTGTGCGCCATCCCTTGGCGCTGGCTGCTTCCAAGGCAGCTCTTGGTTTCTTGAAAAGCCAAGGACCGGAATTGCAGGAACGCATCAACGCAAAAACCGCCCGTTTGGTGGACGACTTGAACGGTCACTTCGAGCGGCATCAGTCGCCGGTGCACATCGAGCGCTTCGGATCATTGTTCAAGATCCACGTCGAGGAGAGTCATCCCCTCGTGGCGCTCTTCTTCCACGCATTGCGGGTTCGCGGCATCCACGTCTGGGAGGCTCGGCCCAGTTTCATCACTTTCGCTCACAGTGATGCTGACGTCGACGCCATTGCCGCAGCGTTCAAGGGCGCGGCCGCCGATATGGTGGATTTGGGCGTCTTCCCGCCATCGCCGGTGGCCGAACGGACCACTGCTCCCGTCGCGGGAGCGCGCTTGGGGCGAGATAGCGAAGGTAAGGCAGCATGGTTCACCGAAGATCCGGAGCGTCCCGGAAAATATCTGCGCGTATCCGCTGCAGAGTAACTATGACTGCTCGCCACTGCTGAAGTACTGGAGACACGCGTGCTGACCTACGAGAAAGTCGAATACGATCCCTTTGCGGCGGGTGAACTCACCAGTGCCGAACCCTCCACGGCGCCGCAGCGAGAATTGTGGCTGGGTTCGCTTTTGGGGGGCGAGGACGCAAACCGGGCGTTTAACGAGTGCCTCATCCTGCGCATCGAGGGTCGCCTATCGAGCGATGCCTTGCGCAAGGCGTTGCAGGCCTTGGTCGATCGCCACGAAGCATTGCGCGGAACGTTCAGTCAGGATGGCGAGTCCTTCTTGGTTGCCAAGCAGCAACGAGCCGTGCTCGAGGAAGTGGAGCTGTCGGGCACGCCGGCAGAACGGCGCGACGAGGAGTACGAAGCGCTCAAGCGGCGCGAGGTCGAGACCGCATTCGATCTCGACAATGGGCCGCTTTACCGAACCACTCTTGTTCACCTCGGTCGCGATAATCACCGTCTTCTTTTCTCGGCACATCACGTGGTGTGCGACGGGTGGTCAGCCGGTATTCTGATGATTGAACTGGCAGCGCTGTACCGCGCAGCGCTCGCGTCGGGTGATCCGACGACGGCGAAACTGCCGCGTGCGACGTCATTCACCGACTACGCTCTGTCTCAGCAGGCGCGCGAGACGTCGCTCGAAGGACGCGCAGACATCGACTTTTGGCTGCAACACTTGAGCGCGCCGATTCCCGTTTTGGACTTGCCGACGGATCGGGCGCGCCCGGCGGAGCGCACATTTGCATCCAAGCGTATCGACATTGAGATGGGTCCCGAGCTGCTGAAGCCGCTTCGGCAACTCGGGGCAAGCAACGGCTGCACATTGCTGGTCACGTTCATTGGTGCCATGCAAGTGTGGCTCTCCGGTAAGACAGGGTTGCAGGACCTGGTGTTGGGCATACCTGCGGCAGGTCAAGTGGCAAGCGGAGAGCAGGCACTGGTAGGGCACTGCGTGCACCTGTTGCCCGTACGGGGGAAGCTTGACGGGTCGCGATCGTTCGTCGAACACCTGAAGGCCACTAAGCGCACCATGCTCGATTGCTTCGAGCATCAACAGGTGACGTACTCGACGCTGCTACCAAAACTGCGCATCCCCCACGATCCGAGTCGCGTGGCTCTCGTTCCCATGTGCGTGAACATTGACGTTGGTCTGGAGAAGCTCGACTTCAGCGGACCCGACGTGGAGTACGAGACGATCCCTCGCTGCTACGAGAGCTTCGAGTTTTTCGTCAACGCCGTCGATCACAAGACGCACCTGGTCATGGAGTGCTCGTTCAACACGACGCTGTTCGAAGAGAGCACGATCCGCCAATGGGTCGACGAATTCTTCTCGCTCGTGCGGAAGGCATGCGAAGCGCCTCAGACGACAATCTCAGAGCTTTCAGCCGTGAGCGCACCCAAAGCAGTGGCGTCGTCGTTCGACCAACTCAATGCGACCGACGTTCCCTTGAGCGGTCTCGCGGTCCATGAGCGGTTTCGGCGTCAGGCTAACGTCACGCCTCACGCCGAAGCTGTACGCTTTGCACAACAGACCCTGTCCTATGCGGAACTGGAGAAGAATTCGAACCAGCTCGCTCACCTCCTTCTTCAGCATGGCGTCTCGAAGGGCGAATGTGTCGGTGTGGGCATGCCCCGCTCCGAGCATCTGTTGACGGTTCTGCTCGGCATCCTCAAGGCCGGGGCCAGTTACGTGCCGATGGATCCGGCTTACCCCAAGGCTCGTTTGCAGGCGATGGCCGACGACGGTCACGTGCGCCTGGTCGTGGGACATTCCGCGGCGAGTGAACGACTGCCAGTAGTGCAGAAGCAGCTGTTCATCGACGAGCTTTTGCCGCAGTTGCCCGCGTACCCGAGTACGGCACCCGAGATCTTGGTGAAGCCGTCCGACCGCGCCTACGTGCTCTTCACGTCAGGGTCGACGGGTAGGCCGAAGGGCGTCGACGTGCCGCACGGCGCGTTCGAAAACGTCTTGCAGGCGATCGCTCGCGAACCCGGCTTCAGGTCGGGGGAGAGGCTGTTGGCCGTCACGACCATCAGCTTCGACATCGCCGGCGTCGAGCTTTTCATGCCGCTCATCTGTGGTGGTACTGTCGTTGTGTGCAGCGCCGAAGAGATGGCCGATCCGTTCGAGCTCAAGCGCTTGTTGGAGGCCGAACAGATAGATTACATGCAGGCCACGCCCGCGACGTGGACGATGTTGCTCGACTCCGGATGGTCGGGCAATTCCAAGATCCGAGTCGTATCCACCGGTGAGGCCTTTCCTCCAGAGTTGGCCAAACCGCTGCTCGAACGCGCCGGCGGAGGCGTGTGGAACTTGTACGGTCCGACCGAAACTTGCGTTTACTCATCGCGTAAAAAGTTGGTCCCCAACCAGCGCGTCACCATCGGCAAGCCGCTCGACAATACGCAATTCTACATCCTCGACGAAGGGATGAAACCCGTAACTCCTGGTGCCGTGGGTGAACTGTGGATTGGCGGAGTGGGGGTAACGGACGGATACATCGGCCGTCCCGAACTGACCCAAGAGCGCTTCGTTCCCGACCCCTTCCGGGTGGGGCACCGCATGTACAAGAGCGGAGACTTGGCGCGGTTGAACGAGGACGGCGAGGTCGAGTGTTTGGGGCGCATCGATTTTCAGGTCAAAGTCCGAGGCTTCCGCATCGAATTGGGTGAGATTGAGGCAGCAATTGCCGAAGTCGACGGAGTGCGTCGCTCTCTCGTCGATGTGCGCGAACTGGCCGAAGGTGATCAGCGCATCGTGGCATACGTGGCGGCCCAGCCGGGGTTCGAGCTCGATCCCGCGGCGGTACTTGCGCATCTCAGTGACAAGCTGACGCCGTATATGCTGCCTCAACACATCGTGTTGGTTGATACGATGCCCATAACGCCGAACGGCAAGGTTGACCGAAAAGCGTTGGCTGCGCTGCCCCTGAGCGAAAAGCCCACGCCCCGTTCCAATAACGCCACTGCATCAGCGGGTGCGGCGCACAACGACGACGCAAACGTCGAACAGCGCCTGAGCGAGATCTGGCGCGAGTTGCTGCGGGTCGAACGCGTCGAGCCGGACGCGAGTTTCTTCGATCTCGGCGGCCACTCGATGCTCGCGGTGCGCATGGTAAGCCGGGTGCGCGAAGCCTTTCAGGTCGAGCTGCCCCTGCGTACGGTCTTTCAATTGCAGACCATTCGCGGACTGACGGACTTCGTCGTCAGCTGCAGGCAGCAGAATGCGAGCGGCAATTCGAGCCCGAGTCCAACCACGACCAACCGTACGGCACCAGTAGCAAGCAGCGCCTCACCGGCAGTCAACACTCCACCGGAAGCGCAACAGCCGGAAACTGGCCCCGCGTTGAACGACCCCCGGGCTCAACTGGTGGAAATCTGGAAGATGCTCTTGCGCGTCGATTCGGTAGATCCCAACACCAGCTTTTTCGATCTGGGAGGACATTCGATGCTGGCTGTCCGTATGCTCAGCCGCATCCGCGAGACTTTCGGTGTCGAAGTCCCGCTGAAGGTCATCTTTCAGGTTCAGACGGTGGACGGCATAGCCACTTGGCTCCAAGACAAGGCAGGCCATGCTGGCCGTTCCCCCCAAGATGCGACGACGGCGCCAGGCTCCCCCTCCAGCCACACTTCGAATGGTGTGAGCAAGAAGGCAAACGTGGGGCTCGGCAGTGACGTTTCGCTCCAATTAGAGGAGATTGAGTTTTGAATCCGCAACGTCTGCTCGAGCTGCTTTCAGAGAGTGGCATTACCCTGACGGCCAACGACGGTAAGTTGCGTGCTACGGCACCACCTGGACGTATTACACCGGAACTGGCGGCGCAGATAAAGGCGCACAAGCCAGCCCTGCTGGCGCTGCTGCAACAGGCTTCTCACCTGGCAGTCAACGGTGCGCACCCGTCGTCACATCAAACGGCAGGCGCGGCAAACGGTCCCGCGAATGCCCGCGTTCACCCGGCGAACGTCGCGGCTCGCGCGGTAACCGCGGCCACCGTACACGCCTCGAAAAAGCCGGTCCCGCTTTCCGTGACTCAGGTACGTCAAGCGGGAGCTGCGCGCTCGGGAAACGCGCTGCCCATCGTGCTGCGCCTCTTGGGTCCAATGGATCGGGGTGCGCTGAAGCAAAGCCTCGAGTACACGCTGCAGCGTCATGCTCCGTTGCGCTCGTCATTTCAGCTCGACAAGGATCCGCCGACCCAGCTCGAGCAAGACTTGACGTCGTTGCCGCTCGAAGTGACCGACCTAGAGAAGCAGCCGGATCCGCAGGCGCGGGCTTTGGCTTTGGTGAGGGATCTGACAGCTACACCGTTCGACGTGACTCGGCCGCCGCTCATGAGAGCGCACTTGATCCGGATGTCAGACGCGGAGCACTGGTTGTTCACGTCATTCTCACCGCTCGTGATCGACGGTTGGTCGTTCGACGTCTTTTGGCAGGAGCTGCGCACCGCTTACATCGCCTTCACTTCTGGCCAAAAGCACGTACCCTTGCCCGAACTCGAGGCGAGTTACGCGCAACTGAGCCAGTGGCAGAGCCAACGGGTAGAGGAGCGCCGCGCGGTGCTCGAAGCCTTCTGGAAGCAAGCGCTCGGGCAGCAATTGCCACGCCTGCCGTTGCCGACGGACTACCCGAGACCGCCGCTCAGCAACAATCGCGGCGGCAACATCACCTACGTGTTGGCGCCCGAAATTGAAACTGAACTTCGCCGTTTGGCGCGTTCGTCGGGCAGCACGCCTCAGATGCTCATGCTCACGGCGTTTTACGTGTGGCTGCACCGTTTGAGTGGTGAGACGGAATTGGTCGTCGCCGGGCCAGCCGCAGCCCGTCTGCATCCGGCTTCAGAGGCGGTGATTGGGCCTTTCGTCAACATCATGCTGTTGCGCATGAGCGTCGAACCCGAGGCGACATTTGCTGACTTGGTCGCTGACGTGCGTGATCGCTGCTTGGAAGCGTACGACCATCAAGAGCTACCGCTCGAGCAGCTGAAAGTGCGCTCCGCGCCGGGACCTGGAGGCTCATTTGCGCCTGCCTTTCAAGCCGAGTTCAGCTTTCAGATGGTCAGCAACCGCGACAAAGACATGGGCTCGCTGCGCATCGAGCAGTTGGAGTTGCCGTCTGGGGCGGCGACCAACGACATAACGATGTGGGTCAAGGACTGGGGTAGTCAGATCAAAGGTGCCGTGGAGTACAAGCTCGAGCTTTACTCGGCAAGCACCATTCAAGGTTGGGTCGACTGCTTCGTGCACCTGCTTGGACAACTGGTGCTCAACCCCTCCAAAGCCGTTGGAACGGCGGAACTCACGCCAGCGCAGACGGCAAGTCAGGTTCGCAACCGCTTGCGTGACTTGAGTGCGCCGGTTGTGGAAAGCGCGCTAGGCACGTCCTTGCAAGGCAAGCGCATCACCGACGTGGAGCTCGTCGACGGCGCCTCCAGCGCGCTGCCCATCGGTTGCTATGGGCGACTGATCGTGACGACGGAAAAGGAAACGTTGGAGTCAGCCGCGCGTGTGCGACTGACGCACGACAATCGCCTGGAGGTCGAGTCGACGGCACCGCAACTTCAGCGGACGCCCACCAGCTATCGCGAGCCGACTACGGATCTGGAACGGCAGTTGGTCGACATCCTCACGTCACTGCTCGGAGATACCAGCATTGGAGTGGACCACGACTTTTTCGAGAGTGGCGGCAACTCGCTGCTTGCGGTGCGCTTGTTCAACGAGATTGCGAGCCGGACCGGCGTACGCTTGCCATTTACCGTAATTTTGGAGGCACCAACCGCCGCCAAGTTAGCGATGCGCATCAAAGGGGGAGCGGGAGCCACTACGGCGTGTCTGTTGAAACTGCGCGATGGCAGTTCACCTTTCGGAGCATACTTCGTTCACGATGGTGACGGAGAGACTCTGCTGTATCGCAACTTGGCGGAGCGAATGCCATCGGGGATCCCCGTGTATGGCGTAAATCCAAAGGCGAAGGACCCGATCCCATGCGTGCACACTTCAGTCGAAGGCATGGCCGCTCACTACGTTACCGAGATCCGGAAGCACCAACCGGAGGGGCCTTACATCGTGGGGGGATTGTGTGCCGGTGGCGTCATCGCGTACGAGGTGGCGAGGCGTCTGGCCGAGGAGGATGCTGATACCACCCTGCTGCTGTTGGATTCCGCCCCTCCCTTCGCCAAGCGCAAGCAAACGGCGCTTACCCACCGCATGACCCAGGTCGCAGAACTTGGAAAGTTGTTCACCTCAGGCGCGAATGTGGGCGCATTGAGGGCGGGCTTGAAGCGACTATCTGGCGGTGTGCGCTACGAGCTGGGACACCGCATGGAGCGCGCGTCTTCGCGTCTCCAGATCGAAGCCGTCAAGCAACTGGCAAATCGTTCGGTACCCTGGCCCAGTTGGTTACCGGTTCCAAGCTTTCGAGACATCTGGAACCACGCCGAACCGCGCTATCGGGGCATCCCGACGGAAAAACTACGCGCGATCCTCGTGCGCGCCACGTCGGGACACGGCGGAGACCAACCGTCTCGGGACATCCTGAGCGACCCCTTGTTCGACTGGCAGCAACTCATTCAAAGCCCTATCCGGGCGTACGACGTTCCCGGTGGCCACTCGACGATGCTACAGTTGCCGTACGTCGAGGAATTGTCGCTGCACTTGGTAGGTATGCTGCCGTCTCTCACCACGCCAAGTCCGTCGTCGAATGAGGCGAGCGAGGTCTTCGCGCTGGCGTCAGCTTAGCTGGCGCAGCGGTCGCGAAAGCTAACAGCCTGGAGCTGCGCGCGCCTCACTGGTCTCGCGGCAGCTCGTCATCTTCGTCGATGGCTTCGGCGAGTTCGTCCTCGTCCGGTGCTTCCCCAGGTTGTTCACCGATGGCTCGCTCGGCCAGCGTGGCGCCGTCATCCAAAGCGTCATCATCCTCCGCGTCGGCAGCAAGCTCTCGCTCCCATAGAGATGAATCGAGGTCGCCTTCGTTGAAGTTGGATCGGCCAGGTGTCGGCGAAGGGTCGCCATTGAGTGACGTTTCCTGTTCGCCCGTCGTCATGTGCACGACCGAGTCCTCACCGAAGGATTCAGCCATGTCCACGAGCGTGCGGTGATGGTCGATGAAGGCATGAGCTTCCTCTTCCGCGTTCGGGTTGCCAGCGCTGAGTCGGCGCAGCCGTTGGGCATGTTCCGGATCGATGTGTCCCGAATTATCGACGAAGGGCGATCGCCCTGGCGGTGGAGATGCCTTATGGTTTTCCGATTTGTTGGAGGTCATGAGCCTAGGCCTTGCGAAGAACGTGCCGACCCGGCGAACGACGAGGCGTCGGCACGCGCGCCCTGCACCGGCATAAGCGCCCTACCCGGGGTGGCGCGAACTGCGGCAAAGCGAGGCGGAGTGCCTCGCCGCTTACTCTGCGTGGTGGCGGATGTGGTCGCCGATGAACGTGGAGACGAAGTAGTAACTATGGTCGTACTCGGGCTGCAATCGCAGCGTGAGCGGGTGCTGGGCACGACTCGCCGCCGCTTCCAACCGCTTCGGCAATAGCTGCGACTCTAGAAAAGGGTCGTTGGTGCCGACGTCCACGAGTAACGGCCGCTTGGCTGCTGTCGTCGCGCCGAGCAATTGGCATGCGTCATACGTCGACCAGCGACTTCGATCGGCGCCGAGGTAAGCGCCGAAGGCCTTTTGCCCCCACGGAACCTCGGACGGGGCGCAGATGGGTGAGAAGGCCGACACGCTCCGGTACTGGGGTTCTCGCAGCCCAATCACGAGAGCGCCGTGGCCTCCCATGGAATGGCCGGTGATGCCCCTGGCGTCAGTGACCGGGAACTGCGCCTCGACCAGAGACGGGAGCTCCCGAGTCACGTAAGTATACATCTGATAGTGGGTCGACCACGGTTGCTCGGTGGCGTCGACGTAGAAACCGGCGCCCGCTCCCAAATCGTCCTCATCGACGTCGGGCACGTCTGCACCGCGAGGACTGGTATCGGGACAGATTAACGCGACGCCGTAGTCGTTGCAGTAGCGTTGCGCTCCCGCTTTCGTGATGACGTTCTGCTCGCTGCACGTCAGTCCGCTCAAGTAGTACAGCGCCGGCACCCGCGTGCGTTCGCTGGTGCTGGGCAAATAGACGGCGAAACGCATGCGGCAGCGCAGAGTGCTGGAATCGTGCGCGAACACCAATTGTCGACCACCAAAGCAGCGGTTGCTGCTGGTTTCCTCGAGCTTTGTCATAGTCATGCCCGTTTCGGTTGATCCGTCAGTACTGAATGACCGTGCGAATGCTTTTGCCTTCGTGCATGAGATCGAAAGCTTCGTTGATTTGACTCAATGGCATTCGATGCGTGACGAACGACGACAACTCGATTTCGCCTGCCATGGCGCGCTCCACGAGTCCTGGTAACTCGCTGCGTCCGCGCACGCCCCCGAACGCGGAGCCTCGCCAGACGCGCCCGGTCACCAGTTGGAACGGTCGGGTAGCTATCTCTTGTCCAGCACCCGCCACGCCGATGATCGTCGACTCGCCCCAGCCCTTGTGGCAGCACTCCAAAGCAGCTCGCATCACTTCGACGTTCCCGATGCACTCGAAGGAATAGTCGACGCCTCCGTCGGTCATGTCCACGATGACCGCTTGAATGGGGGTATCGGGATAATCCTTGGGATTGACGGTATCTGTAGCTCCAAACTGCTTCGCAAGCGTGAACTTGGAGGGGTTGACGTCGATGCCGATGATACGTTCGGCTTTGGCCATTACAGCGCCTTGAATGACCGCGAGCCCGATGCCACCCAATCCAAACACGGCCACCGTGCTGCCGGGCATCACCTTAGCTGTGTTCAGAACGGCACCAATACCCGTGGTTACCCCGCAGCCCAAGAGGCACACCTCATCCAGGGGAGCTGCTTGATTGATCTTTGCCAGAGCGATTTCAGGCACGACGGTGAACTCACTGAACGTGCTCGTGCCCATGTAGTGATAGACGGTCTGCCCGCCCTTGGAAAACCGGCTGGTCCCGTCCGGCATCAGGCCTCGACCTTGAGTGGCCCGAACTGCTTGGCACAGATTAGTCTTTCCGGAGATGCAGAACTTGCATGCGCGGCATTCGGGCACGTAGAGCGGGATGACGTGGTCGCCTGCCTGTAAACTCGTGACATCGGCACCGACCTCGACCACGACGCCTCCTCCTTCGTGTCCGAGCACAGCGGGGAACACACCTTCTGGATCGGCACCGCTCAGGGTGTACGCGTCCGTGTGACAAACTCCGGTGGCTTTGATCTGAACGAGCACCTCGCCCGCTCGCGGTCCCTCCAAATCCAACTCTTCGATACGGAGCGGTTCTCCCGCCTTCCACGCGACGGCTGCTTTGGTTTTCATCGAAGCATTGTAAGGATGGGGTACTTCATCGCCAAGCACCTTTTGCCGCAACGCGACCCGCTCACACCCTATCCGAATGGACGTGTCTCCGGCTAGAGGCGAAGGCCTCACAGCGTACGGCTGTCAATTCCGCACTGTTGGAACAACTCGTCCACGAGTTCTGCAGGCACGGCGTTTGGTTCAGGCGTTGCACTCCCTGCGTCGTGGAGCGGGCCCGTTGGACGCGAGGTCTCGGCAGCAGCTTCCTCGCTGGACAAGACGCCCCAAGTCACGACGTTCCAACACAAAGTCTCGCAGGGTTCGCGCAAGAGGGGGCACGCACGCGGCACAGCCGCATCGGGCGCGCCCCCGTCGCTGAGCCTTACTTGCTCATCTAGCGCCTGTTGCAGCGGTCGACAGAAGGTGAGGCATTCGTGCATACCTGGCAACTCACACACCAGTGCTTCATCACGCTCGCTGCGGCAAGTATCGTCGTTGACGCGGACGGAAGAGCCCCACTCGTTGCAAGTGAAAGCGTGGTCGGGGGCGGTGCGATAACACGCGAGCAGGGCATGGCGTGTCTCGGTGCAAGCCTCGCCGCGGAAGCCGAGCTCGCACTCGCGCACACAATTCTCGGGCTCGCGATCACAGCCTGGTCTTAACGTGGCGTTGCAAAAATCGTCGCAATACGAGGGGCTGATAGGGTAGTCATAGCCGCATGCGAGCAGCGTTGCTCCCAAGAAGGTCGTGCTCCACCAGCTTCTGAGGTTCAGGGCCCGGTGCTTGAACAGAGGCGTCAGCAGAAGCATCATGAGGAGTCTGTCGACGGAGGCGTGGAAAGATAGATGCAGGGGAGCCGGCGGTCGTTTCAGCATTACTCCGAAGCCGCGGGCCGTGCAACCCGACCCTCCGTTGTCGCGGGCTAGGCTACTGCTCCGGCTACTGCTCCCTGGCGTGCTTTACGCGCCGGGTACGTGGGCGCAGCAGGCGAGATCTCCTTCCGAGGCTGATGCGCTGCCGACCCGACCCGCCGCGTCAGCTTTGGCGCCGGATGCCAAGACAACCCCACCTGGCGCAGTCGTGCGGGTTGAGCCCCCCTTGGCCCTCGTGCCGCTCACTGTCGATTACCCACAAGCAGCCTCCGGCTCGGCCAGCGTCGTGCTTGAAGTAACCGTGGATGAGGACGGACGGGTGGCGCAGGCTCGAGCAGAAGACGGGCCGCATCCATTCACCGTTCAAGCTGAACGCGCCGCGTTGAGTTGGTTCTTTACGCCTGCGCGCCGAGTGGACACCCAAACCGGTGCTACTCACGCTGTGGCCGCTCGCATTCGCGTCCAGGTGCAGTTCGAGCCGCCCGCTCCTCCGGTGCAAGAGCCCGTCTCCGGGACAGCTCCAGGCGCTACATTTGAGCCGCTCTCCCCTTTAAGCGAGCCCCAGACAAGTGAGGACGAAGCACCAACGGCTTACGCCGAAGTCACGGTGGAGGGAGACCGCGCGCAACCCTCGCAGCGGTTGTCGCGCACCGAGATACGGTTGCTGCCCGGAGCCTTTGGTGATCCGTTCCGCGCCATTGAAGTCTTGCCCGGGGTTACTCCTGTCGCTACGGGGCTACCATTCTTTTACGTACGTGGCGCTCCGCCGGGTAACGGCGGGTACTTCTTCGACGGTATCGCCATCCCAGCCTTGTATCACGCCGCGGTGGGACCCGGAGTCATTCACCCGGCATTCATCGAAGCCGTGGAGCTGTACGCCAGTGTTGCACCAGTGCGCTATGGCCGGTTCGCAGGGGCAACGATTGTGGCCGAAGCCGCTCAACCGAGCGGCCGCGTGCGTGCGGAAGGCAGCGTACGTCTAGTAGACGCCGGCGCGTTTTTGGAGATTCCGTTCGCCGACGGTAAGGGGTCGCTGATGGTGGCCGGGCGCTACTCTTACACTGGCGCGGTGTTGTCGCTTCTGGTGCCCGAGGTATCGATTGGGTACTGGGACTATCAAGCCAAGCTGACCTACGCGCTCAGTTCAGACGCGACGTTGAGCCTGTTTGGGTTTGGCGCGTATGACTTCTTGAGTGCTGAGAACGAATTCGGGGAGCGTCGAGATCTGTACGACGTTACGTTTCACCGCGCAGAAGCCCGCTACACTCGTCAGCTCGGCACCCATACGGCATTCAGCCTCGCCCTTGGAGCCGGTCTTGATCGCACGGATGCAGGCAACGGCAGAGGGGATGCCGGGGCGAACCTGGCCAAAGGTAGCGCAATCTTGCGGGGCCAACTCGAGCATCGCTTTAGTGGTGAGTTGCGCATCCGCGCTGGTGCCGACGTTGCCTTCGAACGGTTGCAAGCCGATGTCGACGCTCTCAGCGAGCGCTTCGACGGTGACGAAATCGAACGCGACCGATTGGGACGCAACCTCGAGATTCTGCCTCCGCCTGGCGTGCCTGATAGCTATGAAGACTTCCTGATCGACGCGCGTCGCTTGCGCCGACAAGACGTTCTCGACGCCCTATTTACCTCGCGAGACGATTGGCTCGGCGGCGCTTGGATAGATGCTCCTTGGCAAGCTAGTCGACAAGTTCTCGTCACTCCGGGCGTGCGCATCGATAGCTATCGCACCGGCGAAGCCGCGGCCTTCGCTTTCGAGCCGCGAGTGGACGTGAGCTATCGCTTGAGTTCGGGCGTCTCACTGCTGCACGGCTTTGGCATCGCGCACCAACCTCCGAGTTTCGGAGCTCCCATACCCGGGCTGAGTGGCAGCGTGGGATCGGGCTTGCAACGCGCCGCCCACAGCTACGCCGGCGCCGAGGTGGAACTGCCGATGGATGTTACCGCGACCTTGACCGCTTTCCAGAGCGCTCTATTCGGCGGCAGCGACGCGCTGGGCCTTTTGAACCTGCAGCGTAGCGATCCTTCGGTCGACGCGGCAGTCGATCGCACCACGGGCCATGCCTACGGACTGGAAGTTTACTTACGGCGGGCGCTTACCCAGCGCCTGGGCGGGTTTCTGGCTTACACGCTCTCACACACAACCCGCTCGATCGGCCGTCTGCAAGGACCATCGAGCTTCGACCGCGCTCACGTCGTCAACGCCGCTTTGGCATATGACATGGGTAAAGGATGGCGCGTGGGGGGACGAGTAGCGCTCTACACCGGGTTTCCAGCAGAGGTGGCCTATGTCGAAGTCGCGGCCAACCCCCCGCGCGCACCCGCCTTCTTCCGCTTGGATTGGCGCCTGGAGAAGCGGTGGGCATTGAATCCGGAAGGCGCGTTCCTGGCCGTAGTGGCAGAGGTGTTGAATACGACATTGTCCAAGGAAGTGCTCAACGTCAGTTGTTACGCTTACGGATGTTCGGAAGAAGCCGTGGGTCCGGTGACGATTCCAAGCCTAGGCGTGGAGTTCAGTTACTGATCGTCAGCAAGGGGCACACCCGTGAACGCTGGGAGACACCACACCACGAGCGAAGAGTCACTTAGGGGCCGCCAGCGAGCGCAGGAAGTGGGCGCTCTTTTTCGGCGTTCGCTTCTGGGTCTCGTAGTCGACGTGCACGATGCCGTATCGCATTCCGTAACCCTCTGCCCATTCGAAATTATCCATCAATGACCATGCAAAGTAGGCCTCGACTCCAACTCCGCGCGAGCGGGCAGCGATCACTTGTTGCAGGTGCTGGTCGAGAAAAGATACTCGCGCATCGTCATCCACTACACCCAGTGCGTTAGGTTGTTCCGCGAAAGCGGCGCCATTCTCGGTAACCATGATACGCGGATAGCGATAGGCATTGGATAGGCGGTCCAACGTTTCGCCCAGGCCAAGGGGATACACTTCCCGATCTGCGGTGCGCGGGAACTCGTCCGTACGCACGTGTCGCAGGTGAAGCGGTTCATCATCTGCCGCAGCGACGATGGTACGCTCGTAGTAATTGACACCCATGACATCAATCGGCTCCGCGATCAGGGCTAGATCCTGGTCGGTCACCATGGGCATTGCTGCGCCGTACCACGCCACCATGTCCTTGGGATAGCCACGTCCGGATATGGGATCCAAGAACCAGCGGTTGAAGTAGCCGTCCTGCCGGAGCGCTGCGGCGTAGTCCTCATCGCGCTCGCTCGCCGGATGGGCGGGCGTGAAGTTGAGAGCAGGACCGATGGGTGCAGCACTTACCTGTCGCAGTTCGCGCACGGCCTTTCCGTGAGACAGGAGCAAGTGGTGAGCGCACAGAAGCGCTTCCGTCAAATCCTGATGCCCGGGAGCGAAGAGCCCCGTTTGGTATCCCAGGAAAGCTTGGCACCACGGCTCGTTGTGGGTGAACCATACGTTGACGCGATCTCCCAAGCACTGTCCGACGACGCGCGCGTAGCGTGCGAAAGCGTCGCACGTCAGTGGGTTGAGCCATCCACCCTGCAACGCGGCTGGTAAGTCCCAATGATACAGCGTTGGACAGGGGCGAATGCCCCGCGCCAGCAGCCCGTCCACGAGGCGCGAGTAGAAGTCGAGCCCGCGCGCGTTTACCTCTCCGTCACCTGTTGGGATGACGCGTGGCCAGGCAACACTGAAGCGATAGGAGTCCACGCCGAGCCAGGCGAGCAAGTCCAGATCCTGATCCATGCGATGATAGTGATCGCAGGCCACGTCTCCCGTGTCGCCATTCTTGGTTTTCCCAGAGGTGTGGCTGAAGACGTCCCAAATGCTAGGCAATCTTCCATCTTCCGCCACGGCGCCCTCGATTTGATAGCAGGACGTGGCGACGCCGAGTTGGAAGTCGTGGCCCAAAACTGCGCGATTGGTTCGCATCATGATGGCGGTTTAGCCCAAGGCGCGCCACGCGCGAAGCGTTTGCAAGCGCCATCGTTAGATCCGCGCGCCACGTCGCGCGTTCTTTTTCCAGATGAGCAGAAGTCGCTATACCGGGCCCCGTATGAAGGCACATGCTCGCCTTGCTATGGCCTTGGTGGCTTGCTCGTGGACGGGGTGCGCTGCGATCTGGTCCTCAGGGCTGACTGATCCAGCCCCACCCCGGACCGCTCCGGTGTCCACCAGCGCGTATGCCGCCCCCGGCGGAGTCATGGGGCTGGCTCCCCACTCTGCCGCGCACGAACCGGACGAGCGGTACGAGGCGGAGGCGGGAGTGCAGCTGGGAAAGGCCAGCGTTCCGGGACCACCCGCGCGCCGAAAGGGCGACGCATCGCGTACGGCCGAAGCGCCTGCCGCACGGCAGCAAACATCCAAGCGTCTACACGATTTTCAGCGCGCTCCCGCAACCGTTCCCATTTCGCGCACGGCGAGTGCCATGCTTCACGCTAACCTTTCCCCCGCACAATGCCGGACGCGTTTAGCTGCGAAGAAAGCCTCCTTCAAACGTCAGGGACCGACGCCGGGTATCGCGAACCCACTGCGCATTACGGGCAGTATCGGTGGCGTACGCTTCGTGGCCCCCGGCGGCAAGAGTCCTTATGGCCTGCTCGACTGCCGATTGGCCCTGACCTTGATTGAATTCGCGGCGTTTCTGGAAGAGCGGGGGATCGTCGAGGTTCTCGTGGACAACTTCTACCGACCGAATGCGCGTTTACCCTCCAAACGCGCGAAGAAGAGCCAGCATGCGTACGGATTGGCGATCGACGTGATGGCGCTCGAGCACCGCGACGGCCGGGTTTTCGATGTCGAGGACGACTGGGGTGCTGGAATCGAAACTGAAGCTTGTGGGCCGAAGGCGACGCTTTCGAAATTGACGGACAATACCGTCGACTTGCGCAACCTGTTTTGCGAACTCGTGCAAGCTCAACTGTTTCATCATCATCTGACCCCCAGTTACGATCGCGCCCACCGCAACCACTTGCACTTAGATATCAAACGCGACGCGAAGTCGCTTTGGGTTCGATAGGCAATGACGTGTGTCGCCTGCCGCGACGTGAGGATGCGTAGACACGCCGAGCGGGGACGAAAGAGCCGCGCGCGATGAGCGTATAACGCTGTATCAGCGCGCTGCAGCGGTTAGTGGCCATTAACGGTGACTTGGTCTCCCTCTTGCAGTTCCTCCTGCTCATGAGCACACAATCAAATATTCGGTTCTGCAATGCTTTCGGTTGGGGCCCGTCGCTTGGCTACCTGGTGACGATACTGGGGGGCGTCGTGCTGGGAGGGCTCGCCTTCGGTTGTGATGACCGCACCAGTGATGGCCACGTCACGTCGCCCGCGGGTGAGCAGAAACTCGAGCCGGCACAGCAGGTGGGCGAACCAGTCGTGGTGAACACGCCGCAGAGCGCAGTAGGCTTGCCGGCGGCGGCGACCATCGGGGCGACGCCCGCTTCCCCTGTCGTAGCGCCAGCAGTTTCGCCGGCAGTTTCGCCGGCAGTTTCGCCAGCAGTTTCGCCGCCTGCCCGGCTCGAAGTAAAGCGGTTCACGGTAACATCGGGTATCGACGCTCGTGAACCCACGACGATAGGCACAACGCTACCAATGGGCGGGCCCATCTTTGCGTTTGCGGAGCTAGCTTCTGGACCGGGAGCGCCCGCGACTGTCGAAGTGGTGTTTCAGCACGACGATGGCCGCAAAGTGGGGTTCGCGAAGCTAGAGATCCCCGCCGACCAACCTCGTTGGCGCACGTGGGGCACGTCGCGACACGTGAACAAGCTCGGTGCTTGGACAGCCGTGCTGCTCGACGGCGAGGGACTTGAATTGGCGCGCGCCCCGTTCGAAATAGCAGGGTCGAGCGACACCGTCGGCGCCGACACAGCTGCGTCGCCTGACACAGCTGCG
>CAZNZA010000047.1:5246-18549 GCA_964577325.1 uncultured Polyangiaceae bacterium | reverse complement strand
AGGGTCGAGCGACACCGTCGGCGCCGACACAGCTGCGTCGCCTGACACAGCTGCGCCCGAAGCGTCTGCAGCAGGCTTGGCTGCTCCCAAGAGCGTGGCCGCCGTCGTACCCCGGCGGTGACGGCAAGATCGATGCCGCGATGAGGGTGAGGCGTCGGCCGTGAGCCCTTCACCCTCCGTGGCAGGGCCTCACTCAGGCGCGAAAGAAATGGGGTAGACGACCGTCACGATGCCGCCCTCGGGTTTGGGGAAGGACAAGCCGTAGAAGGCGCGCACCACACACCCCACGACTTCTGCGTTAGGGAGGCTCGAATCGCCCTGACTCACACTGGATACCGTGCCCTGCCGATCGATCGCGAAGCGCACGGAAACGCGGCCCATGAGCTGCGGATTACCGGCAAGTCCCTTTTCGTAACACAAGCGGAAGCGACCGAAATTTTGTCTCACGATGCGCTGGATCACTTCCTTCGGTAGCCTTCCACTCACCTGAGTCGTGCCTATTCGCACTCTGGGAGCGCGAGCCGCATGTGTGCCAGGCAGTCGCCCGTGACCAGAGCCGAATCCGTCTGCACCTTTGCCCAAGCCCCGTCCCCAGGTGCCGATACGGCCTAAACCGATCGTCTCGCCTCGAAACCCGCCTCCGTGCCCAGAGCCCGATATTCCCAAGCCTCCGGCTCCAAAGGCGTCCCCCACTTCGCCACCGAATAGACGGCCCATGGCGCTGGAATCATCGAGTCCCAAAGACGTCTCACGTCCCCATGGTGCTGTCGGTGCATTGACGTCTCCCACGGTGCTCGCGTTGAGTAGCCCGAGCATGCCGAACTGCGCCGCCTCGCGAAGCAACTGTTCTTTCGAAAGGTGTGGGTCGGGGTTATCGCGCGGTCCTTGCACGGCGTGGCGTTGGTCCCGCTGGATGCTAGACTCTTTACCCATCGAGCCTTGCGCACCTGTCGCACCACCGCCTGCTCCTGCCGTTGCGTGGGCTGGTGTGTCGGAATCTAAAGCGGCAACTGCTGCGCGTTCACGCTCAGCGGCGCTGGACAAGTACTGCTGGATTAGGATCAAGCGCTCGTGGTCGAGGCGTTCGCCGGACGTCGTTCCCAGGGGTGGCACGAGGAAAGCCGCCGTCAGCATCAAGCCGGCCATCGACATAGCGGTGAGCGCGAAGTACGTGGCGTGGCCGCTCAGGTTGCCGGCGAGCTGGTGCGGCGGCGCTTTCCCGGCGGCAACCATGCGGATCTCGAAGACGAAGTCAGCAAGGTGTATCCGTGCGCTGGCACCCATCGGCAGCGGCAGAGTACGGGCGCCTGGTAGGCACGAGTTTGGTATCCCTCGTCGGCGTGCGTCAGCCAGGTCGAGCGGTGGTTCATCCACGAATGTGATAGTGCCCGAAGCTTCGGCTGGCAGCATCACCGAAGCATTCTCACCGTCGCTGACTAACAACGGTATTCTCGTGAGATGAAGCTTCTCTCGGGGAAGTAGGAAGTCTACGTCCAAGCCAGGCGCCGGTTCGCCCACGTAGAAGTCTCGTGGGGGAGTCAGATGCTCTATACCGATTACAGCATCGCCCCAGAGTACCCGTATTTCCGCACAAGCAACTCCGACGAGTTCGACATCGTCCGGCAACAGAACGGGAACGGCCTGGGAAGCGTGGGACTGAGGAGTACTGTCGATACGAGTAGTCATCTTGCAGCTAACCTTTGCTGAGTTGGAAGTGGTGTGAATATGCGATACTGGTGATGCCAGTAGATGAACGATGTGGGGTGCGGTCGTGTCGGCGTGGCCGTCATCAGCCAGGCCGTCATCAGCCAGGAGGGTACGCGCCATCCACGCCTCAAATAGGCCGGCTCAATGACACTGACTGCCAGAGCAAACCGAGGTTCCAGTGTATACCTGACAGCAGGTATGAATCTGAGGCGCTGCCCTGCGTGCGGGCAGAGCCTCAGTCCCTCTCACGGCCACGACCGTCATCCTGACGTCGTGCCGCGCGTGCACACCCGAGTCCGACACGTGCGTGCACGCCAGGTTCCCCGGGGACGAACATTTAGAGATTTTCGTGCAGGCAGCCCGCTTGCCCGCGCCTTTTCGATTAGAACCTGCTTCGCCGCGTCCTAAACCGCCGTCGCCGGTAGCTTTCGCCTACGCCTCGACGTGGGCTCGGCCTTCCGGTCGCCGCGGGCGCCCTCAGATGAGGGTTATCCAGGGCAGGTGCGTTTGATTTTTTCCAGTTGCTGCCGCCATGTAGGCGCGCTGGAGCATCGAGGCCAGGCTGTCTTTGCCAGTCAGCAACGCAGTACCGTCAATCTCGCGAATGGGCGTCACTTCCGCGGCGGTGCCGGTCATGAAAACCTCATCGGCCCTCAACAGCTCCTCCCGAGTGAACGGACGGACTTGCACGCTCACCCCCGCATCCTCGGCCAAGGCAAGCACACTGTCTCGCGTTATACCAGGCACGATGGCGGAGCGCTCGTCGTTGGTAAACAAGGTGTGACCGCGTAAAAAGAAGAGATTGCCGCCACTCGTGCTCGAAACGGTGCCGTCCAAGTTCAACAAGATGGCGTCGTCGAAACCTCGGTCGAAGGCCTCGTGAGCCGCCAATACGCTATTGGCGTAGTGACCGCTGGCTTTCGCCATCGTCGGCAGACAACTCGACGGGAACTTGCGCCAGGACGAGACGGTAGCACGAATACCATTGCGCAGCGCCTTCTCGCCCAAGAAGTTGCCTAGCTCCCGGGTTGCGATGAATACGTTGACCGCACACTCTTTCTTCGGGGTTATGTCTATTGGGCCGTACCCGAAGAACGCCAAAGGGCGCAGGTAGGCATTCGAGACTCCGTTCTTTCGCGCTACGGCCATCGCTCCTTCGCACAATTCGTCGATGGTGTACGGGACTTGCATGCCGTAGATTTGCGCAGAGCCAAGCAGTCGCTCCATGTGGTCCCGCAAGCGAAACAAGGCTGGGCCACGCTCAGTAGGATAACAACGAATGCCCTCGAACACGGCGGTGCCGTAGTGCAGGGCGTTGGCGTAGTAGTGAATGCTCAGATCTTGGGCTGGACGGATCTCCCCGTTGCTCCACACATAACTCGACAACGCCTGTCCTTTGGGTCGGGACGCGGTGAGCAGCTCTTCTTGAGGGATCTGGCCGAAGCTCGGCCATTCGAGGGGGATGTGAGCCATGGCTGGAAAGCCTAACCCAGAGCTAGCTCGAGTGGCGGAAAGAAAACGCCGTCGCCAGGCAAGTTGTCGTTTGTCTCAGCCGGAGTTGCCCGATACCGTCGTCAGCCATGGGTCAGAGAGTGGGTGCAGTGGTCATCGCGCACGACGCGAGCTTGATGCGAGTGGGCGCTTGGACGGGCTTGGAGTGGACGCTGACAGAATTGAGGCGAACGGTCTCGCCGGATGCGCTGCTCGTCGTCAGTGACTCCCTTGCGGTACAAAGGTTGGTGGAAGCCTGGGGCGTGCGATGGGTTCGATTCTCTGACGTCGAGGAAGCCGTGTGGGTGCAAGCCAGCGGCGAACGGAGCCAGCGGAAGACGGCAGCACCTGCTGCTGCGAACGCGGCAGATAGTCCCGTTCAAACAGATGCCGCGCCGACGCCAGCTACGGGCCTGGCCCGGGTGCACGCCGCTTTACGACCGTTCGCATCTCCCGTCAGCGGCGTCCTGGCCGAGCTGGACGTAGATATCGTCGTGGTCGTCGACGCTTCGTGTCCGCTGTGGGATGCGGGCGACTACCAAGCCCTCGTTGCCGCGTGCGCTGAATCCAACCGAGCTGTGCTCGTCACCCACGCTTCTCGGGTATGGCTTGGCGACGAGCAGGGTGCGTTAGCTGACACGTCAGTGCCGGGCTGTGTCGAGCTTGACGTCCTTCGCGCACTGCGCGTCGTGCCCCGGGAAACGCTGCGAGCGCTGACGCCGGTATTGGTCGAGCCATGGAAGGCATGGTCACTACGCGAGCCTACGGAGCGTTTGGCGCTGCGCGCCGTGTGGCAGGAGCGCGATCGACGTCGCCGTCAGGAGCGACTTCCAAAGGTGGTGGCAGGGTTGGTCATGGATTTCGATGGCGTGCTGACCGACAATCGGGTGCTCGTCGATCAGCAGGGAACGGAAGCCGTGTGGTGTCATCGCGGAGACGGTCTCGGTATCGAGCTGCTGCGTAAGAGCGGACTGCCGATGCTGGTCATTTCGAAGGAGCAGAATCCCGTCGTTCAGGCGCGGTGCAGGAAGCTTCAGATCCCCTGCCTGAACGGCATCGATGAGAAGCTTGCCGCCTTACAAGACTGGTGTCAGCGCCAGCAAGTGTCTCGCGAGCAAGTCGTATTCGTCGGCAACGACATCAACGATTTGGAGTGTTTATCTTGGGCAGGCTGTGGCGTTGCGGTGCATGACTGCCATCCGGAGGTTCAGGCGGCCGTCGACCTCGTGCTCGAAAACGTAGGCGGGCGAGGCGCCGTGCGGGAACTGGCGGAGTTGATCCTGCTGCGCAACGGAGTGAGGCTGCCCGTACGCACCGATGATGACGACGCTGGCTACTGAGTGAGCAGAGATCCTGGATACAGGGACGGGGGTTCAAAGGCTTGGCGAAACCCGGCGGTGAAGGTGAATGAGCCCGCGGGATCGGACTGTGCAGGCCAACCCAAGTCAAAGCGAAACACCTGGCGGTCGAGTTGCGGGAACAGCACGCGCAGCCCGCCGCCGATCCCGTGCCTGAACTCGAGCTCATCCAGCCCATCTGCGGCATGTCCCACGTCCCAGAACGCCGAGAGGCCAAACAGCACGGAGAACAAGCGCACGGGTTTGGTGCGGAACTCCGTGTTGTTGACGAACAAGGTTCGACCTTCGAAGGCCAGGGGCGTGTAGCCTCTGAGGCGGTCCGAGCCGCCTAGGCTTCGATATCGACGGAAGTAGTTGATGGGCAAGTCGGCGAATGCAGCACCAACGACGAAGCGACCAACGCCCAGGTCCGGACTCGAGACGAACGCATGCAGCTGAATCTCGGACGTTGACTGTGTTCGCAGCGGGTTCGGTCGATGAAGGTCGTTCTCTCGTCCGGCGAGCTCCGTTGACGTAGAGCCTGCGACGCGGGCAAACCCGTCGTCGAAAGACCACGTGTACATGGCGGAGGCGAAGACTCCGAGCAAATCGCGGCTAGACACGGGTCGAAAAGCTGGAAACAATCTCAAGTACACGTTATGCCCCAGCTGAACATCTTCTTGTAAGCCGAGCGTATTCAAGTTCAGCGTGCGTAAGTACGAAGCCTCATAGGCGTGGAGCTGAACGTAAGGACTGACGCGAGTGTCGTTCACCGAGGTCACGCCTTGCAGCGAGGTTCTGGCGGCGGCGCGATCTTCCGGTCGATCGGTGACGGGATACTCCTCGGCTTGAAAGCGATGCGAGCAGTCATCTCCTGCGCCGGGCGATAGCCAGCATTGCTGGGCGTCATCCCAGCGATCGACGCCGGCTCGTGTGCGCTCGAAGTACTCATCCAGCAGTGTATACGCTTGCCTATCGGCTTCTGCGCCAAAGGAAAGGTCTATCTTGTTGCGCACGAATAGTGACCGGGTGAACACGAGCTGGCTTCGGAGTTGCTCTGCCCTGTATATGTAAGGCACGAGCAAAACGTCGCGTTGCGTATCGAGGGTGTCAGCTGCTTCGGCTTGCGGCACGACGCTGATGACGTCAGGCCCGGTGCTGCTACAGATGGCATCCTCGCGACCTGCTCGGGGTCGAACGATGGCGTTGTAGTAGGTGGAACGCACTCGCCATGACCACTTCGTGCGCGTGGAGTAGAGGGGCTGGCCATAGTCGAGTACTCCAGAGCCGCCCTCGACGTTGCCCGTACTGCAGTCGAAGGCGGCGTTTGCCGAAAATGAAGCGTTGATACGGCTGCCCCCGATGCGCGGTGTATAGTAGGTAGCCCCCAACCAATAGTTGTTGGCATCCAGTGAGACGTGCCCGCTTACGATCTGAGTGGTGCCGAGCAGATTCGACTCCGCGGGTGAGAGTCGGATCGACGTCAGGCGGCCGTTGTAGAAGGTGGGTTCCCACGAAACGCGCAGACTCCACACGTCTTTAGTCACGACCAAGACCCGCACCGTGTCTGGGGTGGAGCCTTCGACGGGCTGAACGAGAACTACGCTAAATTGGGCGAACTCCCGTAGATTGCGCTCCGTCTCACTAGCCAGATCTTGCCGATAGGGTGAGCCCACGGCCAGCAGTACTTCGCGGCGAATGATCGACTTTTGCGTCGTGACGTGGAACCAATTGAGAAACCGCGGGGCGGGATCGCGACGTTCTATGACCTCGAGCGTGACGACCTCGATGGCTTCTATACGTTTGCCTTCGGGACCCGGATCGAGGCGCCCATCAATCTCGGCCAGCGCAAAGTTCAGACTCTCCGTTTCGTAGTCCGACAGCTCGCGCAGGGGCGAGCTAGGAATGGCACTACCGTCTGCGGCACTACCGTCTGCTGCACTACCGTCTGCGGCTGACGCGCCGGCGCCGAGTAAGACCAATGTCGTGGCGAGGCCGCTCGCTGGGAGGGAAAAGCGCGTGAAGCGCGGCGCTCGAGGAAGTGCTAGCAGTCGTAACGTGTCGCGCCGGCCCGGACACGTCAGCCCACTTCTCATGCCGGCAAGCTAGAGCACCCGTTGCTAGTTAGCAATACTCCGTCCATCGGCGTGCTGTCCCCGCGCGCGCCGTCCATGCGGGGGCCAAGCACGCACAGGCTTGCCGCTGCTGGCCCTATTCGGCATCCGCAATCGACACGACCTTTGGCGCCAGCCGTTTCAACGTGGCCAGGCTGCGGTGTTGCCAGTGCAGCCGAGGGTTGGCCAAGAACCGGATCTCATAGGCACGGCCTTCGACATCCACTTTGTAGATCCACGCCACGAAGTTCTTCAAACAGGAAGAATTCATGAAGTACAGCTCGTTCAGATCGACATCGACGGCATGGCAGTGCTTGGCGAGCAGTTCACCGTGCAGCTGCTTCAGGAAGCGCTCCAGGGGAGCGATAGCTTCACTGTCTCCGTTGCCACTGAAGCGCACGAGTGGCGGGTCTGCGTTGCAGACCTTCAGTGCGAAGCCTGTTTCTTCGATCTGGGGGAGGTGCAGTTCAGTCATGTAGGGAGTGGGGGTCGAGAGCAGCATGCACACAGATGGTCAATTCATCGCCGATCACGTGGTAATCGACATTGAGGTCTGCCTCGGCGCGCAGACGCGCCAACCCCAATCCGCTTACGCCAGCCCTAGGCGCGCTATCGCGCACCAGATCATCGTAGTAGGACACGGCGTCCGTCGCACCCTTGACCGAAGCCAGATGCTCCACGGCGCGTTGCAGTTGTTCCGGCGTGGCACGGTTACGGGTGCTCACCTTCAGTTCCGACGTTTCCGCGTGCCGGACGAGTTCAACTTCTACCCCCACCGGGCTGTCCGGTTTGCAGTAGCGCACCGAATTCTCCACCAACTCGTAAACGGCCATCTGAAGACGCGAACTCGCGTCCTGATCCTGCAGTGCCAGTTCGCACAGTTGCGCGACCCATGCCGCCAAGGGCGTCACGACGCCTACGCTGGGCTCGAACGACAACTGGACGGAGGCCCGCGTGAGCTTGGGGTTCATTCCTCGAGTAAGTACGGCTCGGCGCAGAAGAAGCTAAGCACCACTCCGAAAGGGCGCCTTGCCTGAGGGGGGGAGTCCGAGACGGGGAAGCCTGGTTCTTTGCTGAATCCTGCCCGAAATCGGGCAAGAATAGTGACATAGGCGGCGGATCCGGTACGCTTCAGGCCCATGTTGCCCCAGACGGAGCTAGCTATTGCGCGCGTTCAAGGGTTGTTCGGCCTGCCCCAGGTACTGGCTCGTCGGGTCGTGGCCGAGGTTTTGGATTGCTTCCCGGACACTGTCGACGAATACGTGCGTCGACGTCACACGGAGTTGCGCGACCAGGGTCTGACGAACGACAACATCTTCGAGCGCATCGCGCAGGAGCTTCCGCGTGGTCGCTTCACCGCACCCGCTCATACGGCGCGGCAGTTGCGACGACGCGTCTACGGTTAGCGTTGCAGCAGCAATTGGGCCGAGGCGCGCGCGTGCTGTATCAACGAGGCGCGGCGTGGCCGCCGGTCATCAGCATACGACGATTCGATAACGAAGAGAGGAACTGGACACCATGTGTGGCATCATGGGTTACGTTGGTAACAAGGAAGCTTGGGGCATCGTGTTGAGCGGTCTCAAGCGCTTGGAGTATCGCGGCTACGATTCAGCGGGGGTGGTGACCGTCGCTCGGAAGCGTTTACGCTTGGCGCGCCAGGTGGGACACATCTCAGCCTTGCAAGAAGCTCATCAGGAGGGCCTGCCTGGTACGACGGGAATTGGTCACACTCGATGGGCCACACACGGGGGCGTGACGGAGGCCAATTGTCACCCTCACCGCGATTCCGAGGACACCATTGCCCTGGTTCACAACGGCATCGTCGACAACATGGAGGCTTTGCGCTCCGAGCTCGTAGCACAGGGAGTGACGTTTCGTTCGGAGACCGACTCGGAGGTGCTGGCCGAGCTGATTGGCCAGAGCGTGCGTTCCGGGGCTAACCTGACGACAGCCGTGCGCCAGGCCATGGCCCGCATCGAAGGCACCGCGGGCATCGTGGTCGTCGACCGCAACGAGCCCGACGTGCTCGTGGCCGCTCGCATCGGCAGTCCCGTCGTGATCGGGGTGGGCAGTGACGAATCGTGGGTCGCGTCGGATCCGGTGGCTTTGCGGCCGTTCACCGACCGCATGGTGGTACTGGACGACGGCGAGATTGCGGAGATCCGTGCCGGAAGTTTTCGCACCATCGACCTCGACTCGCGGGATCGCGAGAAACGCGTGGAGAAGATCCTTCACCAAGCCGAAGAAGCCGAGCGTGGAGATTACGAGCACTTCATGCTCAAGGAGATCCACGAGCAGCCGCAAGCTATCGATCGCTCGATGCGAGGACGGCTCGACGCCGCTATGGGAACGGCTCGCTTGGGGGGGCTGAAAAGCCACGAACATCGGCTCTTCGAGATCGAGAAGGTCGTGTTCTGCGGCTGTGGCACGAGCCTGTACAGCGCCGAGGTTGGGGCTTACTTGATGACGCGCTACGCACGGCTGCCTGCGGTGGCTGAAGACGCCGCAGAACTCACCGTGAAGAACCCGATCGTAGACCGCCGTACACTTTACGTCGCCATCTCACAAAGCGGTGAGACGGCGGACACGCTGGGCGCCGTGCGCGAAGTGCGGCAGCGCGGTGGCTTGGTGGCAGGCATCACGAACGTCGTCGGCAGCAGTCTGGCGCGCGAGACGGACTTTGGCACCTATGTGCATGCAGGGCCGGAAATTAGCGTGTGCTCGACGAAAGCTTTCACCGCTCAGGTGCTGGCCACGGAGTTGCTAGCGCTCAGGTTTGCGCGCATGAAAGACTTGAGCGCGTCCGACGGACGTGCCTGGCTCAGCGCCCTCGAGAACGTGCCGGCGTCCGTGCAACTGATGTTGGAGCAGAGCGACGACTGCCGCGAGCTCGCCAAGCGCTTCGGCAAAGCTCGCTTCACCATGTTCGTGGGGCGTGGTGTAAACGTCCCGGTGGCGGCCGAGGGAGCCCTCAAGCTGAAGGAGATCGCCTACGTGGCCGCAGAGGGCATGAGTGGGGCCGCCATGAAGCACGGTCCTTTGGCCCTGATCGAACCCGGCACGCCGGTGTGGGCGCTCGTTCCACCGGACGAAACCCGCGAGCGCATGATTGGCAACTTGCGGGAACTCAAGGCGCGCGGTGCGTACGTCATTGCCGTCGCGGATGCATCGGACCAAGAGGTGGGTGGTCTGGTGGACCGTGTCATCCGCCTGCCTCCGCATCATCCCGCTGTCTCGCCGATTTTGACGGTGATACCGTTGCAGCTTTACGCCTATTACACCGCGCTCGCTTTGGGGTACGACATCGACAAACCCCGCAACCTCGCCAAGTCGGTCACTGTCATGTGACGCGAGCCCGGCGAAGTGTCTCAGGGCAGCTTGATGCGCACGCCGGTCTTCGTGTCCTCGAACACGACGCCGTTATCCTTGAGCCGGTCGCGAATCGCGTCGGCAACGGCGAACTCTTTGCGCCGGCGCGCGGCGTGGCGCGCTAGAGCGAGAGCGCGGGCTTGGTCCGGCGTGAAAAAGTCTTGGGCGAGAATGGCTTGCAGCGCGTCGCCGCTGGCGGCGTTCTCTAGTCCCGCCTCTAACTCGTCTTGACTGAGTGTAACGGCCTTCGACTCGCGCTCCAACACGCCCAGTACGGCATCGGCGCGGTCGAGGGCGTCCAAAGCCGCTTCGGCGGCGGCTCCGCTCAACTTTTGACGGTTGAAATGAGTGACGAGCTCGAACAACGCTGCAACGGCGTTGGCCACGTTCAGATCATCGTCGAGGGCGTCGGCATACTTGCGTTCGAAGTCGCTGATCCAACCCCTGACCATGCGAACGGGATCAGCGGTTTGCTCAGCCGCTCCCGCGTCGCGCGCCTCTCGCGTCCCCTCCTGCAGGAGATCGCGACAGTTTTGCAGCCGAGCTATCGAGGCGCGCGCAGCGTCGAGACCTTCGAGCGTGAAGTTCATCGGCTGACGATAGTGGTTCGTGACCAACAAGTAGCGTACTTCTCTTGCGCTATAGCCCTTCTGCGCAAGATCGGCGAGTGTAAACAACGTACCCTCACTTTTGCTCATCTTGCGTTGGTTGACGAGCAAGTGGCGCGCGTGCATCCAATGATGAGCAAAACCGGCACCCGTCGCCCCGCATGCTTGGGCGATCTCGCACTCGTGATGAGGGAAGACGTTGTCCTCCCCCCCGGTGTGGATGTCGAACTCTGGGCCTAGGTAGCGGATGCTCATGGCTGAACATTCGATGTGCCAGCCCGGGAAACCGCGACCAATACGCGGGTCGATGACAGGGCGCGCAGCAGGGTAACGTTGCCACGTCTCATCCGCGTGCGGGTCCCACTGCATGAGGTGACCACTGTCCGTTTTCCACAAGGCGAAGTCAGCGGGGTGTTTCTTTACGTCGTTGATGGCCACCCGAGCGCCGAGCTCGAGTTCGTCGACCTGCTTACCACTCAGCTGTCCGTACTCGGGATAGCTCGAGATGTCGTAGTAGACTTCGCCCGTGGCTTCCGGAATGTAGGCGTGGCCGCGATCGAGCAGCTCTTGAATTTGCGCGAGCATGTCGGGGATGTGCTCCGTTGCCCGCGGGTACTCGTGCGCGGTCAGGATCCCCAGAGCCGTTCGATCGGCGTGAAAGGCTTGTTCGAAGTGTTGCGCGACGCGATACGGATCCCAACCCAGGGCCTGGGCCGTCTTTTGTAGCTTGTCTTCCCCTCGGCTGTCAGCACGGTCGTCTTCCGTAAGATGTCCGACGTCGGTGATGTTCATCACCTGATATACCTGAAAGCCGCGGTACTCGAGATAGCGGCGCAGGGTGTCCGCGAACAAGAATGACCGGAAGTTCCCGATGTGGGCCGTCGAGTAAACGGTGGGCCCGCAGTGATACAACGTCGCCTTGCCGGGCTCTCGGGGCTCGAACGGCACCTGCTTACGCTGCCGGGAATCGTACAGACGGAAAACCATACCGCTTTGTATCGAGCGGCGAAGGGCTTGTCGACGTTTGGTGACCGCTCCCTGGTCCACCTCTCCGCAAACGCGGTATCAACTTCTGAACGCGGGCTACCTGAGGGAGCGGCACATGGGTTCCGCAGGCGAGAGCCGGATGCGGCTCACACACGTGCGGGAATCGTCGAAGCTGTAGCAGAGGTCCGACAGGCACTGTGAATCGTCATCGCAATCCTCACCCACAGGCAGGCGCTCCAGACATGTCTCGTCACAGTAGTGCTCGGGACCACATTGCGCGTTGTTGCTGCATTCGTCGCCCGGGTCGAAGGCCACGATGCAGTTGTCCCCGTTGCAGAAAAACCCTTCCTCACACGTCTGTTGGGGCTCGTCGCAGGATAGGCCGGCACTGACGACTTCTGGCACTTCGCATCGGCCCTCGGCCTCATCCTTGAACACACAGCGCAGGCCTGCGGCCCCGTCGCAGTCGAGATCGGAGGAGCAGCGGGCACCGCCTACTCCGCCTTGCACGAGCTCGTTACAAGGCGGCCCATAGCGTACGACGACGTCGAGTTCATCGGCCGTCAGGTCGGCATCGGCGAAAGCGGCGCTGACCGCCCGCAGACAACTATCGACACCTGTGTCCTGAAACTCTTCTGGGAAGGTGTCCAGACACGCTTCCGTCTGGCTGGAGCGACATGCGTCGGCGTTCGAGGCCTGACAGATCGAGACCACCTCGTCCTGACACGCCGCTTCGGCCCAACGAGCGCAGAAGTCGACGCGAGTGAGCGGCTCATCATCGGCGCCCGCGCAGCCGAGCAACCCGGCACCAGCAGCAAACGAAAGTACGAAAGATAAGGGCTTCAAGTTCACGTTGATCGTTATGTCCAAATAGCGTGCCAAGCGTGGCGGCTTGGTGCTGTCGGCAGCCTCGCTCCAGCTCGCGACATTCATGCTCGGGCGTCTTGTCACAAGCGGGGCAGAGTTCACCGTACGTCAACACCGACGGCCAACAGTGCCTGACTACTCATGCCGTTGCCATGGCCAGCGTCCTTCCAACTCCACCTCCAAGGTGAAGCTGAGAAAGGTCCGAATGAGCACGATCAGGCCCAGCACGACCACGGTGCGCAGAGTCGGCTGCTCAGAGACGGTGCGAATGATGTCGGCGGCGACGAGGAACTCTAGTCCTAGCAAGATAGCTCGGCCCAGGTTCTGTCTCAGCCCCCGGAAGGCCGCTTCGGGAGATTCTCGCCACAAGCTGCGCGCCGCCAAGCCCGCCGCGACGACCGCGCCCACGACCATCGCCCCGACTCCCACGAACTCCGCTGCCGTGCCCGCCCAGGAGACGAAGGTGTGAACGTCCATGTGCACTTGCATGGAGATGCGCAAGAGCCTGTCAATCGTCGCTCCGCTTGACTCAAGAGACGCAAAAAGTTGATATCAATGATCCTGAGTAGCGCCCGCGTATGAAGTCGGCGTTGACGCCTCAGCATTAACAGTGCTGGTCGAGGGAGCAGGGTCCGACAGGGCGCGACGATGATCTGCGTCTATGCGTCCGGCACGTTATCTCGCAGCTCTTTCAACCAAGCGACCGCCTCGGAGTCAGACGGGGCGCGCCAGTCGCCGCGCGGCGATAACGAGCCGCCGGATCCGACCTTGGGTCCGTTGGGCATGCAGCTGCGTTTGAACTGGCTCAACTTGAAGAAACGCC
>CAZNZA010000047.1:3130-5146 GCA_964577325.1 uncultured Polyangiaceae bacterium | reverse complement strand
TTGGGTCCGTTGGGCATGCAGCTGCGTTTGAACTGGCTCAACTTGAAGAAACGCCACAGAAACACCTCGAGCCACTGCTTGATGGTAACGAGCTCGTACTCGTGGCGTTGGTCCGAAGGTAACGACTCGGGCCAAGCTCCCTTGGACTTATCGGCCCAAGCGTTGTGCGCCAAGAACGCGACCTTGCTGGGGCGGAAGCCATAGCGCGTCGTGTAGTAGAGGTTGAAGTCTTGCAGCTCATAGGGGCCGATTTTCTGTTCAGTGCTTTGGCTCGGACCTTGTTGCGCTTGCGAGGACGGAGCCGCATCCGGAACGAGCTCCGGCGATATTTCCGTGTCCAGGATCGACTGTAGAATCCGATTTGTTGGCTCGTCGAACTGCGCGCTGCCGATCACCCAACGTATCAAGTGCTGGATGAGCGTTTTGGGGACCGACGCGTTCACATTGTAGTGAGACATGTGATCGCCCACGCCGTATGTGCACCAACCCAACGCTAGCTCGGATAGGTCCCCGGTGCCGAGCACCATGGCGTCGTGAAAGTTAGCGAGCCGAAAGAGGTGCGACGTGCGCTCGCCGGCCTGAACATTCTCGAAGGTGACATCGTACACCGGCTTGCCGTCTGCATAGGGGTGCCCGATGTCCCGGAACATTTGCATACACGATGGGCGAATGTCGATCTCTTGGGCGCTCACTTGCAGGTGCCGCATGAGCGCAACAGCGTTGCTTTTCGTGAGGTCGCTCGTGGCAAATCCTGGCATCGTGTAAGCCAGGATGTTCGAGCGCGGCAGCTTCAAACGGTCCATGGTCTTAGCGGCGACGATCAGCGCTTGGGTGGAGTCGAGGCCTCCGGAGACGCCAATCACCAAACGCTCGATGCCAGAGCTCGACAAGCGCTTTTGGAGGCCGTGAACCTGAATGTTGTAGGCTTCGTAGCAGCGCTCGTCGCGGTCGTGGGAGTCCTGGGGCACAAACGGAAAGCGCTCTACCGAGCGCAGCAGCCTCGAGGCACCGTGGATGTCGTCAAATTCGAAAGGCACGACGCGCATCGCGCGCAAGCGCTCCCGATGCTCGCCTGCGGCGTCGGCAAAGCTCGTCAAACGCATGCGGTCTTGAGCTAAGCGTTCGAGGTCGATATCGGCGGCAATCAGCTGGGCGTCGTTGGCGAAGCGTTCGGCCTCCGCCAACAGCTCGTTGTTCTCGTAGATCATGGCGTGACCATCCCACGCCACGTCGGTGGTCGACTCGCCTGGTCCCGCCGCAGAGTAGAGATAGGCGGCCACACAACGACCAGACTGGGTTGCACACAGATCGCGACGGTACTTGGCCTTGCCTATCGTGATGTTGGAGGCTGACAAGTTGCACAGGACCGTTGCGCCGCAGAGCGCAGCATAGGTGCTCGGAGGAATGGGCGTCCAGACGTCTTCACACACCTCCATGTGAAGTCGAAACCCCGGCACGTTGATCGCGTTCAGCACGACATCATTGCCGAACGGTACCGCCTGCCCGAGTAGAGTTACTTCACGAGCAATGGCATTGCTAGCAGGAGTGAACTGACGCTTCTCGTAGAACTCCCGGTAGTTGGGGAGGTACGTCTTAGGCGTTACCGCGAGGATGCGTCCCCGGTAAATGGCCACGGCGCAGTTGAACAGGCAGCTTTCGAACCGGAGTGGTGCACCGACGATCAGAATCGACGGCAGTGTGCGGCTTTTCGCCACAACTGTGGCGAGACATTCCCTCACCGCGTCTAGCAGCGCGTCCTGCTGAAAGAGATCCTCGTTGCTGTAGGCTGAGATGCCGAGCTCGGGGAATAACACGACCGCTGCGTGAAGCTCGGCCGCGCGCGCCGCGAGTTCCAAGGTGCGCTCGGTGTTCGTATAGGGGTCGGCCACCCGGATCACGGGGATGGCGACGCATGCGCGGACGAAGCCGTGGCTGTAGATTGAATGAAACGTTTTGCGGTCGCTCATGTCGTTGCTCTTCCCTCTCAAGCGCTGGTGGCACGCCAGTGAAGCCGCC
>CAZNZA010000047.1:0-3030 GCA_964577325.1 uncultured Polyangiaceae bacterium | reverse complement strand
CGCCAGTGAAGCCGCCCGTTGCACTCGCCGGTGCGCCTCAGCATATATAGATGACTCATGCCTCCCCACCCAAAGATAATTGGTCGTTCTGGCGTCGCACTGCTGATCATCGACATGATCAATACCCTAGACTTCGAGGCGGGGCCGAAGTTGCTAGAGCATGCCCTGCCTGCGGCGCGAGAGATATTGAAGTTGAAGCAACGAGCACGAGAAGCCGGCATCCCGGTCATCTACGTCAACGATAACTACGACAGATGGACTTCGGATTTCGAGGATGTCGTGGAGTACTGTCTGAAGGACGATGTTCCGGGGCGGCCCTTAGCGGAAATTCTGGCGCCGGGAAAAGGCGATCACTACTTCGTCCTCAAACCCAAGCACTCGGGCTTTTATGGCACCACCCTCGAAATCCTCCTGCGCCATCTAGAGGTTGAAACGCTCATTCTCACTGGCGTTGCGGGAGATGTGTGCGTGCTGTTCACGGCCAACGATGCCTACATGCGTGGTTTCGACTTGTCGATTCCCCGCGACTGCATTGCATCCGTCGAGCAGAGCGCCAACGACTACACCCTGGACTACATGCAGCGTGTGCTGAAGGCGGATACTCGTCCTGCATCCGAGCTATGAAAGAATAGGAACATAGAGGGACGGTGAGCTGGTGCGCAGTCGTCACTCGGACGGGGCAACCGCAGAGCGTCAGCGACGATTGAACCAAAGATTGAGCAACACCGTTAGCACGATCGAAACCACGATGCTGGTGACGAGGGGAAAGTACACGGTCGTGCGTTCCCCCTTGAACACCAGGTCCCCCGGTAGCTTTCCCAAGCCCAGGCGTTCGGCGCCCCACACGAGCAGCCCGACCACGACCAGCGCTACACCGAGGGTGACCAGAACCTTGCCGATGCTTCCCATGGTTGACGGCGCCCAGCATACTCCCCCCGTGGCCCGTTGCTAAGAGTGTCGAGAGGGTTCGGCGCGACGGCTACTCCTGTTCCGGACAAGGTGCCGCATAGTGACGTCCGGGGTCGGGCGCTTCTTGGTCGCTGCATTCGTCCGCTAACACGCTCTGGGTGCGCCACCAGTCCGGACTTTCGTAGCGCGTCAGCTCAGCGTGAAACGGCGCTTCGGCGAACGGAGCCGCGAGCTCGAGCAAGCGCTGACGGGCCGCTTCCAGCGCCGCTTCGTCTCCGCCATCTCGGCACGGGTGGTCCACGGCCAAAACCGGCGCCCATGGATCGGACGGAGCGACAAACGTGTCGAGGTCATAAGTACTGCAATTGCCGGACGTCGCTCCGTTCGGCGACACGGCGAGCTCCGCAGGATCTTCGGCAGCTACGTACGGGGGTTCGTACTCGTTGACGAACACTGAGTTGTGCACGAACCCTGTCTCTCCGATCAAAACCTCGTACACGCACTCGCCGTCTACTGGGTCACAATAATTGTCGTAGAACGTGCTCATGGCGACCTCTACGCGAACCCCTTCGATGGCTCGTGCCCGAGCGTAGCCGCCCCCCGAGCGGGTGCCCGACAGCCGCACGAAGCTCGAGTTCCAGACGAACACGCTCTGGGCCTCGATAGCCGTGAGGCTGACGCTCGTATCGAAGGCCACGCTGTCGACGAACGTGATTTGGCTCGGGTCACCGAAGCTATTGACGAGGCCATGCCGGGGCGTCGTTTCACGCAGAATGCTGTCCTTTACGAGCAGGTGACTGTCCTCGCTCAGGTTTGTGCCGATGCTCGCGTCCACGCGTTCATACAAAAGCCGAGACGCTCGTGCTGACACGAAAGGCGCGGGATACGAACCTTCCAACATCGTGTCGACGAGCGCCACGTCAGACTCTCCGACAGTCAAGGAGGTTCCCCCCAAGTGGATGAAAGAGCCTTGCAATCGCGCGCCGGAGCTCGCGATCTCCAAGCAGGTCCCGCCTGAAAGCGCCCCGCACTCGAGCTGCACGTCGTTGAGCACCACGTTCTGGCTGTCCATGACGGTGACACCGCTGCCACCCAACGCGTCCCGAACGCCAATGCCATCCAAGAGCACGCCACTCTGGCCGTCCACGACGATCAGCGGATCCGCTTGTTCATACGTGTCCCGAGTAAACAATGTCCGGGGGGCAGACGGAGCTCGCTGTTTGGGGTCCCATTCCGTGCCATCGAAGCCTCCGTACAAGGCCACATCGGACGGCAACGTAGCGAGCGTCGCGCTATTGCTGAACAAGGCGTCGAACGCGCCGCCGAGCACCCACACCGAGCCGCCTCCCAGGCTGGCTTGCTGATCCAGGGCCGCCTGCAAGTCAGCCATAGGATCCACCCACGACCTGCCGCTGCCCGTCGGCTCCGCCGCGGGATCGACGCGCACCGGACATGCCCCCGCGCATTCGAACCGACAGCTCGTATCGCAACGGTCCACCAGACCGTTAGCCGCGCCGTCATCACAGGCTTCTTGCGCCTCTACCACGCCGTTGCCACACACGGCCGTCTCATTGACGTCGAAGTCGATGAGCAGCTCTCCGCTGTCCTCCCTGCCCGGAGCAATGATATCGAACTGAAAACGCGCAACGGCGCTTGTATGGCGACTGATGTCGACGGGAATCGGGTTATCACCCGTCAAGCGGGCTGCAACCTCTGTTGCACCACCATCGTTGGTCACCTCCAAGCGCCAGTCGTCTTGCAGCAAGACTAAGTAACGCCCCTCAGGGAGCTCGAGGCTCAAGGCCCGAGCATTCGACGTGTTTGCCGTCGCGACGGTTGCTACTGGCACAACCCCTGCGTCAGCAGAGCCATCGAACACGAGAAAGGTGCCGGATAGGCGATAGACCGTGCCGTTCGTCTCCGTGAGCAATGCAAGGCGCAGTAGACCGTTGCGTTCTGGTTCAGACGCTTGGTCAGGTTGGAAGCTTCCACACCCCGTGAGCGCTGGCAACAAGAGCAGGGTCGTGCCTATCAAGCCCCGGCGTGCGGTTTGTACGAGCCCGCGTTGATTGCGTTCGAATCGTCCCATGTTCCCCTCCATCGTTCGACAGGCGCCTTGCC
>CAZNZA010000046.1:18745-37008 GCA_964577325.1 uncultured Polyangiaceae bacterium | reverse complement strand
ATCGCTATGAAGGCTGCATTGCGCATGTCAACGTCTCCTAGGCCTCCGGCAGTACCCCGTTGACCATCCCCGGTATCTTAGGCGCAACTCTTGGCGGGGGTCCAAGCCCTCAAAGCTCTGGCGATGCCCCGTCGCGTCAGTCACTCGCTCCTCACGTTTCTGCGCTCGTCGGGAGTGCAGTTCTCCGGATCCGTGAGCAGGACCAGCACCTCGTTGAGCCGGGAAAAATCGACGGTCGGGACGGCCTCGACCTGCTGATAGATACCAAAATCGCGCTTCACGACCTTCGTCACCTTGGCGACGGCAATCCCCTTGGGAAAGCGACAGCCGAAGCCACTGGTCACCAGCACGTCACCGACGTCTATTTCGTCGTCCCGCTGAACGTACTCCACGTACACGACGTAGCGCTCTTCATTGCCCGTTCCTCGCACGAAGCCACGCGCCTGCGTCCGCTCGGCGACCACATCCACGCCGAAGCCGCTGTCGACACTCAGTTGAACGTCGACCTTCTCACCGCTGATGCGCAACACGGTGCCCACCACTCCGCCCAGGGACACGACGGGCATGTTGGGTTCGAGTCCGGGGGCGGCCAAGTCGAGGGTGACGCGGGTCACGCGGAAGTAGTCCGTCGTGTTCTTGGACACGACGACCGCGCTGACGGTGTCCGGCCCCAACGTCGTCTTCAGACCCAACAAATCCTTGTAGCGCCGGTTCTCCGCCTCCATCGTCGTCAGCTCACCGACCCGGGCCCGCAGTTGCGCGTTCTCGTAACTGAGCTTGGCGTTGTTCGCTTTGACGTTGACCAGGTACACGTACTGCCCGAGCAACTCGGACAACGTACGAGCCGCGGCTGATGCCGCGTATTCCACGGGAGCAGCGAGCACCATCAACGACCGATCGACCACGTTCATGTCCTCGGGGCGACGGATGCTCGCTCTGAGGAAGAAGAAGGGCACCGCCAAAAGCAGCACCACCAGGGCTGTATCTCGTAGGCGACGGAAAAAGTTCACGACATCTCCGGAGGCGCCGACTGCGTCCGCGCCTCTCGTCTCATCCAGAGGGCGGACCAATCGCCCTTCACGCGGCTTGCTGTAAACCGCCTCGCTCGGCGGCAGCTCAATTCGAGCGCAAGCGTGGCTCTACCATCAGCCGATGGCAACTTCTTTAAGTAGTTCAATGTGATCCAATGTCTTGCCGCTGCCGAGCACCACGGCGCTGATTGGATCGTCGCTGACCATCACGGGCAGACCCGTTTCTTCTCGAAGCAAGACGTCCAGGTTCTTCAAGAGCGCTCCACCGCCCGTCAAAACTATACCCTTGTCCACGATGTCCGCTGCCAATTCCGGCGGTGTGCGCTCGAGCGCCACGAGAGCAGCTTCCACGATGGCGTTGATGGGCTCCGATAGCGCTTCCCGGATTTCGTCCGAGTTGACGACCACCGTCTTGGGAACGCCAGCCACCATGTCGCGTCCCTTGACTTCCATCGTCATCTGCTCGTCGAGGGCGTACGCGTTCCCGATCGTGATCTTGATCCGCTCGGCGGTCTGGTCGCCGATCGCCAAGTTGTACTTGCGCTTCATGTAGGCGACGATGGCTTCGTCCATCTTGTCGCCCCCCACGCGCACGCTTTGAGAATACACGATGCCGGCCAGTGAAATGACGGCCACTTCCGTCGTGCCGCCGCCGATGTCGATCACCATGTTGCCGCTGGGCTCGGTGATGGGTAACCCGGCACCGATTGCGGCGGCCATGGGTTCCTCGATGAGATACACCTCGCGCGCGCCGGCAAGCTCCGCACTCTCTTTGACTGCCCGTTTTTCGACTTCTGTAATGCCGAATGGTACACAGATGATGATGCGTGGCTTGACCAACGTTCGTCGGTTGTGGGCGCGCGCGATGAAGTACCGCAACATTGCCTCGGTGATCTGGAAGTCGGCAATGACTCCGTCTCGTAGGGGCCGAATCGCTTGGATGTTGCTCGGAGTGCGACCAAGCATCTCTTTCGCCTCGCGACCTACGGCCAGCACTCGATTCTCCCCACGCGCATCACGCGAAACCGCCACTACACTTGGCTCACAGCTGACGATGCCCTTGCCCTTCACGTAGATGAGCGTGGTCGCCGTGCCCAAATCGATCGCTAGATCGTTGGAAAACAGACCATAAAGCCAGTCAAAGATCATTGGTAAATTCGCGGGTTGAGGTTCCGACCGCTGCCTGCGGCTGGGACGGGCGGCTTAGCACGGCCTGACCCGAGCTTGCAATTTGGGTCAAGCGTTCAGCTAATTGCTGGACGCCGACAAAACGGCCAGTAGCCCCAACGTCGCGGACGGCAAGTTGCAACAGTGCCGCAGTACCTCAATCTTTCGCTGCGCGGGCCCCGGAACACCGGCAAGGGCCTCAATCCTCGTCCCAGTCTTCGGCTGCCCGCTGACGCGGTGCGCGAAAACCCTCGTTTTGCCTACGCTTCGGCGCGTCCACCTGAAGCTTCACTTTGCGCTTTTTGTCCTTCTTCCGTTCGCGATCCTTGTCCCGATCGCGGCGAGGCCCGCGCCCGGTCCCCCCCAGAGACGAAGGTGGCGGACCCGACTCGAAGGGCACGGGCTCTGGCTCCGAGCGAAATTCACGCGACACCGGAGGTCGCGTGGCTGGCATCGTCCCTGACCCCCGAGACGCATAGCTGCCGCTGGCGCTGGGTGGACCTGACGGGCGTGGGGGGCGGCCCGCCCCTGCCCCGCGAGCACGCGCCACGCTCACCGATAGCGTGCGCCCTCGGATTGCCGCGTGCTGCATCTGGCTAGCGGCCGCCTGAGCCGTCTGAGCGCTCCCGAGCATGACGAATCCGAAGCCGCGGAAGCGCCCTTCGGCGTCGGTGGGCAGATGAACGCGCTGAATGTCATCGACCCCCATCTCACCAAACAGTTCCTCGATCTCGGCGACGGTGGCGTCGAAGGGGAGATTGCCCACGTACAACGTCGACTCTTCAGGCTGATGATAGTTGCCGCCGCGCGACGGCGGCGGTGAGCCTCGGTCCGAACGGAACAATCTTACGGATATCGAACGCCCCGCCTGCAGGCTCCCATCCAAGCTCTCGCGGGCGCTGTGCGCCTGTTCGGGTGAACCCATCGTCACGAAGCCGAAGCCGCGGGCCTTGCCGGTGCTGCGATCGAGCGGGATGGTTACCGAGACGACCTCGCCACCGGTTGCTTCGAATAGCTGCCTCAGGACGTCCTCCGTGACAGCGTCCGCGAGTCCCGCTACGAACAGCTTGCTCTCGTCTTCCACAGACATTGATTCAAAGCCTCGTTAATTCCGAACAGGGTTTTCCGAACCGCGATTTCCCAACAGCGATTTCCGCCTAGCCGCTTGCGCGCAGCCCACTTTCCCACAGCCACTTCCCCACACCGTTCGTTGCGTTCCATGCCGCCGAAGACGAGGGTTGTTCCCGTCGGTGTCCCCCGAGCGCGGCAAAAGGGATAGCGCTGCTACCACCGATAACGTCCATGAACATACACGTGATTGTCAATCCTAGTGCTGCCGGTGGCTCAACGCGACAGAAAATTCCGCAACTCAAACGTCTGTTGGAGCGCCGCGGGGTGAGCGCTACCATGACGCAGACGGAGCGCGCCGGACACGCCACGGAACTAGCGCGTGAAGCACTGACCTCGGCGGTTGATGTGCTCGCGGTGATGGGCGGCGATGGCAGCTTCAACGAAGTCGCTCAGGCCTACTTGGATGAAGCAGGAAGACCGGTCTGCGGGCCAGCGTTGTGCCTCATCCCCGCGGGGACCGGTGGAGACTCGAGACGCACGTTCGACTTGCCCGAAAGCCTAGATGCAGCCGTAGAGCGCATGCTCGGAGGGGGGCGCCTGCCCGTAGATCTGGGCCGTACCACGACCACGGTGCTGGGGTGCCCCCGACACTACGCTTTCCTGAACGTTGCAAGTGTTGGCGTTTCGGCTCGTGTGAGCCAGCTCGCCAACGACGGCTCCAAGTGGGCCGGCGGTAAATTAACTTTCTACAGCGCCGCCCTGCGCGCGACGTTGGGTTATCGTAACCTCGAGCTTGCCATCGCGGTCGACGGTCAACCTTTCTACGTAGGACGTACCTACTTGGCGGCGTTCGCGAACGGTCGATATTTTGGCGGAGGCATGCGGATTGCACCCCATGCGCGAGCTGACGATGGTTTGTTGGACGTGATCGTGCTCGGTGATTATTCCAAGCTCGGCGCCGTCGGTCTTTCGCGCGCCATCTATGCCGGCACGCACCTTTCCCGCTCTCGCACCCACGTCACGAGAGGCCGCTGTATAGAGGTGTCGGCCTTGGGTTCCGGCGCAGGATCAGCGGCCCTCGGCGTGCTCGAAACGGACGGAGAGGTGCCGGAGGCGCGGCTGCCGATGGCCGTCGTCGTGTTCGCCTCCGCCCTGCAGCTGTGTGTGTGAACGGCTAGATTGGCTTTACGCGAACGGTCCCCGAACCCGGCTTGAGCTGCAACTGGCACGCCAAACGGCTGCCCTGGGGCCCTCCCACCACGTCCAAAAGGTCCGCTTCATCCTCCTCTGGAGGCTCGAGGCACTCGGCGCCGTCCAGGATCTCCACCTGGCAGGTCGCGCAGCTGGCGGAGCGACACGAGAAGGGGATGGGCAGCCAGCGGTCATCCGCTACGTCCATGAGGGAGCCCCCCTCAGGGACGTCCACTTCCTTGCGGCTACCGGCAGGATTGGCCTCAACAACGACTTTGGGCATGCGCAGACGTTAATGGGCGCGCGCGGCAAAAGCTAGTCCTGCAGCACAGGCACAGCATCCTTCAACGCTTCAATGACTCGTTCTTGCAGAGTCCTATCTGGCGCTCTGGGCACGCGATGCGGACGTGAAAGTGATCGTCATGCGGCTCCCCCCGCTCCGGTTGCTTGAGCAGCACGGCCGCGCGCTCGACATGCCGAGCAAAGTCTTTGCGCGACGCGGCGTACGTCAGCAAGCGGGCCCGTAGACCTCGCGACACGAAAATGTGGGACAGCCCAGCTCGCGCGTCGAGCACCCATGACTGCACGAGCAACCAGTTGCGGTAGTCATCGAAGACGAGACCGCTGCCGTCCGTCGCTTTGCCGTCCCTGCCGAACTTGACGAACCGCTCCAGCTTGACCGAATTTCCGTCGCGGTCGCGCGCGTAAAACCCGACGTCCGCGTCACGTCCCGACTGGTGCGAGCGATGGCCTCGCAAGGGGCCGCCGTCCTCGCGAGATAGGTCACCTACGACCATCACCGATCCCGGCACCGAGCGCGCTATCTCCCTCGAGCTGCGCCTCAACATGAGCACGAGCGCCGGGTGGGCATAGCGATAATTCGCGCTCGAGGCCTTGACGGCCAAGTGCGGAGTGTCGCGCAGTTTCTTGGCGCGAACCTGGTAACCGGCGTTGGGATGACCTACGGTCAGGGACATCACCGAGTATGGGTAGTCCCGGAACTGCGGCGGTAACTTTCGCGCGCCCGAGGCGTGAGCGACGTTCAACAGCGGTGATGCCAGCGGCCCAATCAGCTCCAGGCAGACCACGCATGAGGCAAGCAACGAACCGAGCACAGGCTTGGACACGGTGTCCCTTCTGACAAAGCCGCGCCAAAAGCGCAAGATACCGACAGACTCGCCACGGACTTCCCAAGTTTTGCCTGGTCTCGGCATCGCTCTGGTATATCCGACACCCGCAGCCCTCATGCCGTTCACACTCGTTGGTCCCGGACGCTAATGGTGACGCCACGCGCGTTTCGGGCCTGGTCGCTCGCACTCGGACCGGCGCTGGCTGTCGCCGCCTACACGGCCGCTCACGTCGCCAACTTGAACAGCGCGGCGTGTGTGACGGCTGGCGTCACGGCGTGGTGCGCGGCGTGGTGGGTCACTGACGCGGTGAGCATGGGCCCCACGTCGCTGTTGCCTTTCGTGCTGTTCCCCCTGTTCGACGTGCTCGATCCCAAAGCTTTGGCCAGCGCGTACGGGCATCCCGTGATCCTACTGTTGTTGGGCGGATTCATCCTGTCGAAGGGGATGGAGGAGACAGGAACCCATCGCCGGGTGGCGCACGCGGTGCTTCAACGGGTCGGGGCGGCGAGTCCACGGCGAATGGTGTTCGCTTTTCTGACGGCTTCAGCCGTGCTGAGCATGTGGGTCTCCAACAGCGCGACCGCGGTCATGTTGCTTCCGGTAGCAGTGGCGGCACTCGGCACGGAGTCCGCAGCAAGCACCCCCAAGCACGCCCCGGCGGTGCTGCTCAGCATCGCGTACGGGGCAAGCATAGGCGGCGTCGCCACGCCCATCGGTACGCCACCCAATGCCATTCTATTGGCAGCTTTGGAAGAGACGACGGGGCGACAGGTGGGGTTTCTCGAGTGGATGACGCTCGGCCTGCCTTGCACGTTGCTCATGCTTCCCGCTGCCTTCTGGCTGTTGACGCGTAACCTAGTCCCTACCCCGGCGTGCCCTATGCCCGAGCAAGCATCTCAGGGTCGCTGGTTACCCCGCGAGCGTCGCACCCTTGCCGTTTTGCTACTTGCTGCTCTTGCTTGGATCACGCGCACGGCGCCATTCGGAGGGTGGGGTCAGCTGTGGGACAATGGCGCCGATGATGGCACGGTTGCGCTCGTGGCAGCGCTGCTGCTTTTCACGGTGCCAAATGGCGAAGGGCGCCCATTGCTCGGATGGCAGCATGCACGAACGCTCCCCTGGCACCTGCTGCTGCTCTTTGCGGCCGGACTAGCCATCGCTCAAGCGTTCGACCGCTCAGGCCTGTCGTTGGCGATCGGACAGGCGCTGGTCGGCTTTCGCCATTGGCCTCTCGTAGCGCTCGTGTGGCTGCTCTGCCTCGCCGTCACCTCATTGACGGAAGTGACGAGCAATACGGCTACGAGCACTCTACTGATGCCTATTCTCGCCGCGACCGCCATAGCTATCGGGGTAGACCCTCTAGCCCTCATGGCGCCCGCTGCTTTGAGCGCGAGTTGCGCTTTCATGCTTCCCATTGCTACTCCGCCCAACGCCATCGTGTTCGGCAGCGGTGAGCTGACCGTGCGAATGATGGTGCGGCACGGGTTATTCTTGAGCTTGCTCGGGACGTTGGTCATTACAGCCGTATGCTCGACGCTGATCTAGTCCTCCGTGCAGGAATGAAATCGCGCGCAAACCACACCTCCCGTGCCCAGAGCGCACCCGCCTTTCCAGAATCGTCCTTTCTCACCAGAACTGGGCAATTCTGCGCCGCCGCAGGCGTTGACACGTTAGCGCGTGCTACGTTTAACCCACCTTGATGACGCGGCTTTCATCTCTCTGCGCCACGAGCGTTTGGCTATTGGCCAATTGTCTGCTGGCGTGTACTCCAGAGAAGCCCCCTTTGGCTTTGGGAGTGAAGCAACCGACCAACGTTCATTTCGCCAATAGCTCTGAGCACGAGCGTGGGAACGTAACGGAGCAGGGCGCAGCGAATGCAGCGGAGATCGGCGTTCCCGCTTTGGCAACAATCACGCCGGCCATGGCAGCGCCAACAGCTGCAGCAAGTGCGCACTCCGCGCCAGATGTGGACGTAGTACTACACCGACCGTCTTTGGAAGCAACCGCTGCGTTGAGTACCGCGGACGCGAAGCCCGTGCTCAACGCCGAGTTGTTGCGGCTGAGGCATGAAGCGCAAACGCGGATTCTCGGCAAGAATACCTACTTCGAAGACGCCTTCGGTAATCCACCACCTGCCCGCCCTGCCAACAGCCGACGTAACGGATTCACCCTCGGCACATTCGTGCCGGTTGAAAACGAAAAGTCGCTCGAGCACTTCCATGAGCAGATCGAACGTCTCGCCACCGGTCGCGATCAAGACGGCAAAGTTCGCATTCTGGCTTACGGTGCCTCCCACACCCAGGGCGATCTGTTCACCTCCTATCTGCGTTACTATCTGCAAAGCCGCTTTGGCAATGGCGGACTGGGCTTCGTTCCTCTCGCGAAACTCAACGACTGGCACCGGATGCTGGACGCCAGCATCGAGGAAAATGGCTTCATCACCCAGCACTCTCAACGCAATACACCGCCCCACGGGTACCTAGGGCTGCTGGGAGCCGCCGCTACTGGATCGGCAAGAGCGGCGGCCGCGCGCGTCGTTCCGAAAAACAACACCGATGCCTACCTGTCCGCCACGGACTACGAACTGTCCTATGCCGCGGATCGCAACGGCGGGGACTTACATCTGTTCGTCAACGAGGTTCCCCGCATCCAGTTAGGTGGCCGTGCCAGTGGACCCGAAGACCGCTTCTTCAAGTTCAAAATGGCACCCGGCTGGCACCAGGTCGAAGTGCGCCCAGCAGGTAACGGCCCGACTCGGGTCTACGGTGTAACCATAGAACGCCCCGAGCCAGGAGTGGTCGTAGATACCTTGGGCATCGGGGGCGCTCGTGCTTCGAGCATCCTGACTTGGGATGAACAGGCGTGGGCTCTTCAGGTCCAACGTAGAGATCCCGCGCTGTACATTCTCGCTTACGGTACCAACGAGTCGATTGGAGCGCGGGCGTCCATCCAACAGTACCGCGAACAATTGGGTGAGGTGCTCGCACGTTTCGCGCGCGCGTTACCCCATGCAAGCTGTTTGCTCGTCGGGCCGTTCGACTTCCCCCAAGAGACTCCCCAAGGCTACATGACGCGCGCAAAACTGTTGGAGGTGATAGAAACCCAACGCGCGGTCGCCAGGGAACACGGCTGTGGGTTCTGGGATGGTTATCGCTTCATGGGAGGCCCTGGATCGATGCGCGAGTGGGTGCGCGCCGAGCCGTCGCTCGCCTCCCCCGACCACATTCATCTCAATGCGCGCGGCTACGTGCGCATGGGGATGGCTTTGAGCGATGCCATCATGCGTGCGTACGACGAGTTTCATCTTGTCGACACAGAAACACCCTCGGCTCCGACTCCCGCCGCCGACCCTGCACTGAATGCGGCCCTGGGATATCCGGACGCTGATGAGCAACATCAGTCGGAAGCGCTGGTCGATCTCGGCTCGAGCGTTGGCAGAGGCTTGCCTTCCATACGGCGACGGAACTGAGCGTAACCGTGCAGCAACGACTGCACGAAGAGCTCGCCAATGACCTCATGCCCGGCACTCGTGGCGTGCGCCAAATCGCCTCCTGCCAGAGCAGGTTTGGCGCGGTACCAACGGGCGATCGACCCTTCCCCGCCCATTGCCTCGAAGGTGTTGAAGAAGGCGCAGCCTTCGAGCTCCGCCACTTTTCGCTGCGAAGCGACCAGCTTGGGTACGATACGTCGGGTACGGATCTCGTGCCGCCCCACCCGTTCACCGTGGTCGGTCAGCGACATGATCAAGCAGGATGCCTCGGGCTTCCCTGCTCGAAACTTGCGGATGACGCGCTGGTATTCCTCTTCGTAGGGTTGCATCGTGCGGTAAAGGTCCATTTTCTCGCGCTGCACATCATTGCCGCCCAACAAGAACACCAGCATGTCGTTGTCTCGGAAATGGATCTGCTCCGCGATGTGGTGCGGCTGCTGATAGTCCAGTCGTTGCGTGAAACTGCCGATCAACGATAACTCGTCCCAAACCACCCCCGGCACATCACGTTCCAGGACTACACCGAAACCGCGCGCCACGCCGTCACCTATCGCACGCACCTCGAACTCGTGCGGCCCATCGGGCACATCTATTCGTGCCCAACCGGAGCGAACCTCTGGTCCTTCCGTGTTCACCACGCGGTCGACACGGCCGTCCACCTTGATCTGAAACTTGCCGCCCCGCGGCTGCTCGAGATACCAGAGCTCGAAGCGGCTGACGGAAGATCCAAAACCGCGTTTGGTCGTGCCCCAAAAACTCGTACCGCCTCCCGGGGAATAGGCACTCACGCCCCCATACCCATAGAGGCCATCCTTTTCACACTTGAAGATGATTTGACACTTGTGCCAACCGCCTTGATCTTTGAAGCGAACGCCCTGGTGGAGGTAGCCCAGGTTGTACTGCGCTAAGACGTGAAAGCCGTGTCCGGCATCTCCAAACCGCTCCTGGAGGCGACGCCTGATGGCGGAGGTAATGCCGTCGTTGCCGAGCGCCGAGTCTCCCCAGTGTCCGGCGCGAGTGACCGCTCCCGGCTTCTCGAGCTCTGTTAGTGTCAGATGGGAGTAGTAGTAATCCAAAGCCTGCGAAAACTCGATCGGCGTCACCTCGGCGGCTAGCTCCGCATCCCCGGGCTCATAAGCAGGGTAGGTTTCCGCGACGGCTCGAGGCACGCTCTCTTCGGCGTTGCCCGCGTCGGGGAGCTGCTCCTTCAACCGGGGGTGCGATATGGGTGAATCCGCAGGCGCCTGCGTCTTCGGCGCCGGTCGATTGGCGCGCTTAGCCAGCGCCGCTAGCTCATCCAGATCTGCAGTCTGCTCTTTTACGGAGGCTTCTTGGCTCATCCACTCACGACCGATCACATTCCAGAACGGAACATAATCTTCATCCGTCGCCCAGGGCTGTGCCGCCTCCAGTCCAGGAACGACGTATGTCGCACCAAGGGCCAAGCACAGAGCTGCGGCGCTCGACCAGAGGCGAACGCGGGCCGCGCGGCTCATGAACAACGGCTCACCGGATTGCGTCTGGAGTTGAGTGCGAGAGTTCGCGTCCGCGCCGTCGAGCAGGCCGCGCCCGACCAACGGCGGCGCGTCGGACGCCATCGGTGCGTTGGTCTCGAGCGGTGCGCGAGCTCGCCGAGGGGGCGGGGGTGGAAATGGAGGACGAGCAGACACGGCGAGGGAAGTTAGAACGCGAAGTATATGTTTGCACGCGGTCCTGACAGAAGCGACAGCCCGAGCCAAGCCACCCCGGCTACCAGCAAACCCAAGATTGGCGCCGGACTGCGTCGGAAGACCACCTGCAATGCACGCTCCAGGGGAGCGCGCGGCAGCCAGTGGTAAAGCAAGCCGGCACACAGCACCCAAAGGATGCCGGCGGCGGCGAACTCGCGAGCAACGTCAGCAACCAGGCCAGTGCGTGTCTGCGCCCATTCATGGAGGCCTTGCATGCGGAACAATCCTTCGCGCACTCCGAGTCCATCCCAATGAACGAGTTGCCCGGCCATTGCCCTTGCCTGTTCGAGATTGTCGGCACGGAAAAAGATGCGAGACAAAGTCGTGAAGTGGAAGGTCAGTGCTACGTGCACGACCATCCACCAATGGTTTCGCGTCGGCTCGGGAATCGCGAGCACGACGAGGGCGATCACTCCGGCGCCCACGGCAACGCCGAGAGCCGCCGCAAGCTCGAGCTGCAATGGCCAAACGCCGAACACCAGGCCCATCAAGAACACGCCGGCGACGCAATAGGAAATGGGGCGCAACGGTCCGCCTGCGTGTAAACGCACGAAGCGATTGAACACCATCGCCGTCGCCTGAAGCAGGCTGTAAACGACGAAGTTCCAACTCGCCCCGTGCCACATCCCCACCAGGAACATGGTGACACCCAGGTTGAAGTACGTCCGCCCCTCCGTGCCGCGACTTCCCCCCAAAGGGTAAAACAGGTAGTCGCGCAGCCACGTCGACAAGGTGATGTGCCAGCGACGCCAAAACTCGCCTACGCTGGTCGACTGATAGGGGCGGTCGAAGTTTTCTGGCAGGCGAAAGCCTAGTAGTCGAGCAACACCGATGGCTATGTCGGAGTAGCCGGAGAAGTCCGCGTAGATCTGAAGGGTAAACGCGTAGAGAGCCAACAGGTTTTCGAGCGATGAATATTCGTTGGGCGCCGAAAACACGACGTCCGTGAAGTAGGCGGCGATGAAGTCGGCGAATACTATCTTCTTGAACAGACCCCGAACGATGCGGTTGACGGCGAAATCCACCGCGTCGGCGTCCAGCGTCAAACGCGCGCTAAACTGTGGCAGGAACTCGTTGGCGCGCACGATGGGCCCCGCGACGAGTTGTGGAAAGAAAGCCACGTAAACAGCAAAGCGCAGCAGACTATGTTCAGCGGTTAGGCGCCCGCGCCAGACGTCGATCGTGTAGCTCAAACTCTGAAACGTGTAGAAACTGATGCCCACGGGGAGCATGACGGAAATCACGGGTCGAGCCCAGGTGCTACCGAACGCGCCGGCAACATCCTCCATCACCTCCAGCGCGAAGTTGGTGTACTTGAAGTAGGCGAGTAGACCGAGATTACCCGCCAGACTCAGCGCTAGCCACGCGTGACGCCGCCAATCCAGCTTGGTGAAGCGTTCGATCTGCAGTCCCGCAACGAAGTCGAGAAGCGTGGAGATGATGAGCAGCCCCACGAAGTACCATTTCGTGGGCAGACCGCCGCCGACGGGACGGGCGCCGGCCATGTAGAAGAAGTAGCTGGCAACGAGGGTCCAGACGAGACGCGCGCGGGGGTAGCGCGACAGCGACCAGTAACCGGCAAGCACCGGTAGGAAGAACAGCAAGAAGTCGAAACTGGCGAACAGCATGACCAGCCACGAAGGCGCTTAGTTGGCAGCCACCAAGCCCTGGGTTTGCAGGCGTGAAAACGCGCTCTGCAGAGCACCGTCATCGGCAACTCGTAACGAACAATCGCGAATCAATCCTGCGACTTCAGTACGCGACAACTTCACACGATGGCCGGTATGGAACAACGCGGGATCCTGTTCGCAGCGTCGCAAAGTAGCCACCGCCAGCCACAGCGGAACCAGGCAGAAGCTCCGCACCTCTGCCGCTTCTGCGGGTAGGCTCAGTACGTATCGGAAGCCATCGTCGAGGCTGCGTCGCGCCATCTCGAATAGCGGCTCCAAGGCGCGCCGAGCCTGAACCACGCATTCCGGCCGTACTAGGTCTCTCGGCTCCAATCCCTGCTTGGCCAGCTCAGAGCGTGGAACGTAGCAGACACCGCGCTGCAGATCGCCGCTCATGTCTCTCAGAATGTTGACGAGCTGCAAGCCTTTACCAAACGCTTCCGCGTCGTCGTGCAAGCGACGCTGCGACTCTGCGCCCAAGCCCAAGTGCCCGCTGAAAAGCTCCGTTAGCATCTTACCTACTGTGCCTGCCACGAAGTAACAGTAGCGCTCCAGGTCCGGCACGGAATCCAAGGCCTGAACGCCGTCCCGCCCCGCTAATCGCTGCGAGTACAACGCCATCCCGCGCACGAGCTCTGCTATCCACGGCGTTGCTGCCGCATGCGCTGGCACGCTTCGAAACACCCGCACCACGCGACACAGTTCGTCCAGCAGCTCACCTTCTGCATCTTCCAGCGGCGGGAGCGCCGAGCGAGCGGTGACGAATGCCTCGGCCGGGCTGCGCTCGCTCAGCACATCGAGGAAGCGGCGAAACAACAACTCCTTGTCCCAGGGTTGCCAACGCGAAGTGTCTTCAACCGTGTCCGCGATGCGACACAGCAAGTACGCTGTCGTGACCCCGCGCTCCAAAACGTCCGGCAGCAGGGCTATGGGCAATGCAAAGGTGCGCGAGTGCTGGACGAGCGCGCGCCGACAAAAACTCCAGTCGTCATCCACCATGAGTCGACACTTCCTCCCCACATTTGCCCGAGAGCTGCTGGGTCAAACACCGGCTAGGCGCAGGCCATGGGCGTGAATGCGAAGTTAGGCCCTGCACGACACGAGCCCCTTTATCGGAAAGGGCGCATAGCGCCAGCATCTGTCTCGTCATCGATGGCCTTACTATCGCGACTCTCGTGCAAGCCACCAACTCTTTCGTCGGTCCGAGCCGCACGAAGCCCAGTCGCGGGGCGACGAATGCCAATTTGGCCGCCCGAAAGCCGCTCCCGGTAGCCCGAGCGGGCCCGGGCAACGGTGGCCAACGGGGCGAGAACATGGCAGACTGCCGAGCTCCTGTCCCCAGGTGCCACGAGCCCCACCAGCGCGCCAAAGAAAGCTAGAAACAGGCATTGTCTAGGCCACAAGTTACTGTCGGATTTTTCGTCGATACGCTGACCGAGGAGTACCAGCAACGGGTTTTCTCAGGGTTGACCGCGGAGGCCTCCCGCCTCGACGTCAGCGTGCATTGTTTCATTGGCGGCGCTCTCGATCCCGGAGGTCCTGGATCCGCGCACAATACCATCTACAACCGCGCCAGCTCCTCCCGGCTTGACGGCCTGGTGGTGGCCGCCGGAACGCTAGGCAACCGCGTAGGCCCCGAAGCGTTGACGGAATTCGTCGAGAGCTTCGAGCCCATCCCGACTTGCAGCGTGGGAATCGTTCTGCCCAATACAGCAAGCGTCGCCATCGACAACCACGCTGGGGTGCGTGAAGCCTTGCTTCATCTTATCCAAGAAGGTGGACGCCGACGCATCGCGTTCATCCGAGGCCCCGAGGGCAATCGCGAAGCGGAGGAGCGTTATCGCGTGTACCGCGATGGGTTGAGGAGTCATGGCCTTGAACTCAATCCCGATCTCATCACGCTCGGCAACTTCGACGCGGCTTCCGGTTATGCGGCAGTTCGTACCTTGATCGATGATCGTCACGCTGCCTTCGACGCCGTGTTAGCCGCTAGCGATTTAATGGCATTGGGTGCACTCAATGCGCTGCTCGAGCGGGGCGTGGCCGTTCCCCAAAAAGTAGCGGTGGTCGGCTTCGACGACATCGAAGCCGCGCGCTTTGCGACGGCGCCACTGACGACGGTGCGTCAGCCGCTGATCGAGCTTGGTAAGCGAGCGCTAGAGAACGTCATCAACCAGATATTCCAAAGTGGCAACACCACCAACGTCGTGCTGCCCGCGCGCCTGATCAGGCGCGAGTCATCACGCCTACCTCGCGACGATACGGCAGTGACGCATTCATCGCTGCCCGACACTTCATTGTCTGACTCGTTGCTGCTCGAAGAGGGGTATCGCGCTAAGCGCGAAAGCTTGCACCAAATGCTGCATGCGATTGCTCCTCAACTGCAAGCCGACGCCAGCTGGTGCGAGCAGCTTTGCGTAGCCTTCATCGCAGATGTCTGTAAGCAGCGCCGAGGACTACTGAAGCGGACGTCCTTCATCGAAGTTCTCGAGCACCTCGTGTTGGCCGGGCCTCGGAGCAATACTGATTCGGGGCGGTTTCAGGAGCTCGTATCGACCTTGCGAAGAGAGTTGCGCCCCCTGCTTCGTAATGATTCCGCTTTGAGCGACGATGCCGAGAATCTCTGGCATTTGGCGCGCACACGCATTGGCAATATCAGCGAGCGCTTACAGGTCCAACAGCGACTGCAGCTCAGTCACTGGCGCAGCTCAGTGCGCACGGTTGGCGCGCACCTGTTACGCGCCAGCACCTGGACTGATCTCTCACAGAGACTGGCGGAAATGTTGCCTTCGCTCGCGATTCCAGCCTGCGCCGTTTGCACCATCCACGGCGAAACGTCGCGTTTGCGAGCCGCCGCCGATCAAGGCGTGGTCGTTGAAGTTCCGCAAACCTCGTTTCCGTCCACGGAATTGTTGCCCGGCGACGCCCTGCAGGGCTCGCGGCGGCGCACCCTATTGATCGACGTGATGTACGAGGCGGAAGCGGCGCTCGGCTACGTCGTGTTTGAAATGGGTCCTGCCGACGCGGAGACGTACTCCGTGCTTCGCGACTACATTCACGGCGCCGTACGCGGGTTTTCTGCAGGTTGATTCAGCGAGCAACCGTCACGGTGGACGACACCGCGGCACCGCCCCTGGCCTCGGTTTCGATGAAAGGCAAAGCCAGCTGCCGACTGGAGCGTCGGCGGCGCGGACCAGAGCCGGTCAAGAACCGGGTAGCGCTGTGTTCGATGCCAACGAGTGGAAGCAAAAGCTTCAAACGCCGCTTCACCTCGAGCACCTCCGTACGCGAAGCACCGATCAAGGCCTCATTGTACCGGCGTCGCGCGTACTGCCACTCGCCTAAGATTAACGCTGCGTGAGCCAATCGGAAGCGGTCGGCACGATTGCGAAAGCGAAACGCTGACCCCATGGCTCGAAAGCGTCGGTGATAGCCTTCGACAATGATTTGGGCGATGGACTCGGACCGCTCGCGACGCCCCCGCTCCAGACCCAGTACCGCCGCCTCGATCCCCGCGCGCATGTCCGATTCGCGCGAGTGCGACCAGGCCAGTTGGTAGTACTGCACAGCACGGTGCAGCGCGGCCTCATCAGTGCGCTGCGATCGAACCCAGCCGTCTTGGTGCCAGTCCCCAAGCCCTACGAGCACGTCGGGCTCGAGCGGATTGATGCCCAACGCCGTCTCGAGCTCGAGCAGCGCTCCTCTCCGGTCACCTTGCCACCAAAGCACACGCGCCATGAGACGATGCAACAAGTCGTCCTCCGGGAAGGTGCGCGTCAGCTCTCGGACACGATGCAAGACATTGCTATCGATGCGCCCCTCCCGTCCCACGTGCGCCTGAAGCAGCAGGCCCGCACCCACCGGACTACGCAGCAGCGCCGCACGGTGTTGGCCTACCGTGGCTTCTAACTCGACATCCGCAGTTTCGGAACGCTCGACGAGCATCGCTAGCTCGCCGTCGGCAACGGCAACCACGTGCAAGGCTCCCAACGCCTCGGAGGGCAGGCACGGACCAGAGGCGTTCTCGCAAAAGAACCACGTCAACACCTTGCCCGTCAGAAGGATGGCGTAATCCAGATCCGCCGGATGAATCTCCCTGCGCGCCGTCTGCGCGTCCTGCACGAGTCGATTCAAGGCCGCGAACTGCTCCATCCGAGCTCGGGAAACAATGCCGGCATCGGCCAACACTCTCAGTGACGTGGGAACGTCGCCCGCGAGATCGGGAAAGCGGGCTTCACTCGCATGCCTCACCAAAGGACCGAGCACGCGACCGCAGTGCAGAACTGCCGCTACTCGCCGCTCCTGGCGACACAGCGTTTTTATTTCCGTCAGCTCATGCCCAAGGTGAAACGCTCGGGTTCCAAACTCGAGCACCGCTGCTGGCAGGGAATCGATGTTTTCTTTGTACCGCAACAAGCAGAAGCCCTAGCGCCTCGGACGGCTTGGCACATGCCAAAGCAAGAACGAACGGAGTCCGAGACGGGGAGCTTCTATCACATCCCTTGCCCAAGGCAAAACCTACTGCGAAGGCCTGCCCATTACCGGAGGTCATTTCGATGCGGCCTTGCTCCGCCTGCGGAGCGCGACGTCGGCCGGAGGACACTCCTTCGTATCCACGCCTGGTCTGCGGGCAAGGAATAGATCCGAGAGACGCTGTTCGACCGCTTCATCATCGGTGAGCAGAACGGACCATTGCTGCGCCGTGCGCATCGGTACCGTTTCCTTGACGCCCAACACCAAACCATGCAGGTGCTGGCGCTCGACGCTGATCACTCGATGTGCCAGTCGCAGAAGCTGCAATCGGTTCAGGTCCGTTTGAATCGACGCCTCCACCTCCTCGACCAGGCGAGGCAGACGCAATAGGCTGCGTCCGCGGAGCAGCCGTTCACGAAAACCAACCAGTACGGCCTGTTGTCGCAGGGAGCGATCCCAGTCGCTGCGACCGTGCCGCGAACGAACGTACATGGCCACCGTCTTACCGTCCATCAGCTGGCGCCCCGCAGCCACGTCGAGCACTCTGCGTCCGCTATCCATGCGGGGGTCGATGAAACGGTCGACGATCGGGCACGGTACCTCGAGTTCGATGCCGTCCAAGAGGTCGACGGCGCGTTCCAGCACCCCCAGATCGATGGCGATCGTGTGGTGGATCGGAATACCCAACGTGTCTTGCATGACACGGCCCAGCGCCTCTACTGGATCTCGCTTCGCCTGTCGCGCAAGGCCGTAGACAGCGTTGATGCGTACGCGTCCGTGCGTGCCAAACTCCACGTAGAGATCCCGGGGCACACTGACCAAGCCAAGTCGGCCTCTGGCTTCATCCAAAGCCGCGACGATCAGGGTATCGGTCAATCCGCCTCTCCTCACCCCGGGATTGCGATCCAAGCCCAAGAGCAAGACATTCTCGGTTCGACCCAGTACACGGTGCGCTCCGATCGCTACGGTGTTGGTCGTCCGCGCTTGGGGCGAAGGCACCGCCGCGTCGTTCGGCGCATGCTCCACGATGGATCCAGCGTCTTGGGATGCGTCGTCGAAAGCTCCTTGTTCGAGACCTCGTTCGACACCTTGGGCGTGAGCGACGTGCTCTGAGTGAGCACTATCATGCGTTTCGGAGGATTCGCCGCCAGGGCTCGTGAGCAACCAGCTAGCCAGCGCCAACAAGACGGTCGCCGTCAACGCCACCCACAACCCTCTTCGCTTGCGGCCGTCCATCTTCACCACGTGGACTGCGCTCTACAGCAAACCGCATGCCAAAGCGTCACGTCAACCTCTGCGACAGCGGGCGC
>CAZNZA010000046.1:0-18645 GCA_964577325.1 uncultured Polyangiaceae bacterium | reverse complement strand
CTCTACAGCAAACCGCATGCCAAAGCGTCACGTCAACCTCTGCGACAGCGGGCGCGCAGGCAAGGGAATCAAGGCAGGGTGTGTAGCTTTACACGCTGAATGTCGGCGAAGAAGTCGTTCCCTTTATCATCGACGACGATGAAGGCTGGAAAGTCCACGACCTCGATCTTCCACACGGCCTCCATGCCGAGCTCGGGATACTCTAACACCTCTACCCGTTTGATGTTGTTCTGAGCGAGCAGAGCGGCAGGCCCTCCGATAGAACCCAGGTAGAAGCCCCCATGCTTTTTGCAAGCGTCGGTAACTTGCCGGCTACGGTTACCTTTTGCCAGCATGACCAAACTGCCGCCGTGGGCTTGAAAGATCTCCACGTACGAATCCATACGTCCAGCGGTGGTCGGGCCAAAGGAGCCCGAGGGATAGCCCTCCGGTGTTTTTGCAGGTCCCGCGTAATACACGATGTGTTCCCTGAAGTAGGCGGGCAGTCCGTGGCCCTCATCCAGGCGTTGCTTGAGCTTAGCGTGGGCAATATCTCGAGCCACGATGATGGTTCCTGTCAAAGACAGCCGCGTCTTGACCGGATAGCGACCGAGAGTCGCTCTTATGTCGCTCATGGGCTGATTGAGATCGAGGCGAACGACTTCGGCGCTCAAATGCTCGGGCACGGCGTCGGGAAGGTATTGCGCCGGGTTTCGCTCGAGCGCTTCCAAGAAAACACCGTCTCGGGTGATCTTGCCCAGCGCTTGTCGATCAGCCGAGCAGCTGACGCCAATGCCTATAGGACAAGAAGCGCCATGACGCGGCAGTCGGATCACGCGAACGTCGTGGGCGAAGTACTTGCCACCGAACTGGGCGCCAATTCCCGTGCGGCGAGCAAGCGCCAGGATCTCCGCTTCCAGGGTTCTGTCGCGGAAACCATGACCCAGCTCGTTACCTTTCTCCGGCAACTGATCCAAATAGCGGGCACTGGCGAGCTTCACCACCTTCAAGTTGTACTCCGCCGATGTGCCGCCGACCACGACCGCCAGATGGTAAGGAGGGCAGGCAGCCGTTCCCAGCCCCCTGATCTTCTCGTCGATGAAGGACAACAGTCGCTCAGGACTCAAGACGGCTTTCGTCTCCTGATACAGGAACGACTTGTTCGCACTGCCGCCACCCTTGGCCATGAACAAGAAGTGGTATTCGTCTCCATCGGCCGCATACAGCTCTATTTGCGCCGGCAGGTTCGTCTTCGTGTTGCACTCGTCGTACATCGTCAAGGGCGCCAACTGCGAGTAGCGCAGATTGGCACGGGCGTACGTGTTGTACACGCCGCGAGAGATGGCTGCCTCATCCTTGCCTCCGGTGAACACCCATTGCCCCCGCTTCCCCATGACCACGGCCGTGCCCGTATCTTGGCACATGGGCAAAATTCCCCCGGAGGCCACGTTGGCGTTCTTGAGGAGCTCGAGAGCGACGAAGCGGTCGTTATCGGTGGCTTCGGGATCCTTCAGAATGCTGGTGAGCTGCTCGAGGTGACTCGGCCTCAAGAAGTGAGCCATGTCGAACATGGCTTGCTCGGTCAGCAGGGTCAAAGCCTCCGGCTGGACGCGAATCGCCGCGTTCCCGTCGACCGTCAGCCTCGATACGTGATCGCTCGAAAGCTGTCGATACTGGGTCGTGTCCGGCCCGAGCGGCAACATGGACTGATAGCGAAAGGCGTCGTTTGCCATGGCGCGAATGTACCCGCCCGCGCTGCGCTTTTCAACGTACGGACAGCACCGTCCCAGGCAAACCCACGCTTTGGCCTCGCCAACTCAGCGCGCGTACTTGTACAGCTGCAGCTTTCGCCTTCGGTTGCTCGATTCCGGAACAACGATCTCCGGCAACGGGCGTCCTCGACGCCGCAAGAGGCGCACCGAATGACCCGCGACGGGCACCAGATCCCTGCTTTCGAACGTATCGCGGCCAAGTGCCGGGTCTGGTCGCGCCGTGTTGATTTCATCCTTCCACGTGTGGTCCGCCAAAGGGGGCGGAATGGCAAACCGCACCTCATCATTGTGGGCGTTGATGAACAACAGGAAGCTGTCGTCGACGATCCGTTGCCCTCGTGCATCATTGCGGTGAATGCCTTGCCCATTGAGAAACACCGCGATGGCTCGAGCGAAGTGGGCCTTCCAATCAGCGTCGGTCATCTCACCGCCGTCGGGGCGGAACCACCCAATGTCGCTCAAATTCGAGCCGCGAATCGAGCCACCGTGGAAGAACTGTCCGCGGCGGAAGATCGGATGCAGCTGCCGCAACTTGATGAGCTCTCGAGTGAAGCTGAGCAGTCCCCGATCAACCTGATTCCAAGGAAACCAAGACAGCTCGTTGTCCTGGCAGTAAGCGTTGTTGTTGCCGGATTGGGTGGCGCCTACTTCGTCACCGCTACACAGCATGGGAACCCCCTGGGAGAGCAGAAGGGTGGTCAGGAAGTTCCGTTGCTGCCGTGCTCGAAGCTCTACGATGCTGGGATCCGACGTTTCGCCCTCGACGCCGCAGTTCCACGACCGGTTGTGCGACTCGCCGTCGCGGTTGTCTTCGCCATTGGCTTCGTTGTGCTTGTGGTTGTACGAAACCAGGTCGCGTAGAGTGAAACCATCGTGCGCCGTGACGAAGTTGATGCTGGCGTGCGGGCGCCTTCCCGTCGATTCGTACAGATCGGAACTGCCGGTGACACGGAACGCGAACTCACCGAGACTTTGTTCTTCCCCTCGCCAAAAGTCGCGCACGCTATCGCGGTACCTGCCGTTCCACTCCGACCATTGCGGCGGGAAGTTACCTACCTGGTATCCGCCCTCGCCCAAGTCCCACGGTTCCGCAATGAGTTTCACACGCTGCAACACCGGGTCCTGCTGGATGAGATCGAAAAAGGCGCTCAACCTGTCGACGGCGTGCAGCTCCCGCGCCAGCGCCGAGGCCAAGTCGAAGCGAAACCCGTCCACGCGCATCTCTACGGCCCAGTAGCGCAGCGAATCCATCAGCAACTGAAGCACGTAGGGATCGCGCATGTTCATCGTATTGCCGCACCCCGTGTAGTCGACGTAATTGCGAGGATCTTGCGGCGACAGACGATAGTAGCGGGCGTTATCCAGACCCCTCAGGCTCAGCGTTGGGCCTCCCCTGCCGCCTTCTGCCGTATGGTTGTAAACCACGTCCAGGATGACTTCCAACCCCGCCGCATGCAGCTCGCGCACCATGTATTTGAACTCGCGCACCTGCTCCCCGCGCTCGCCGCGACTGCAGTACGCCGCGTGAGGAGCAAAGTAGGCGAGCGTGTTGTACCCCCAATAGTTCTGGCGGCCGCGGGTCGCTAGAAACGGCTCGGAGACGAACTCGTGGACGGGCAACAATTCAACGGCCGTTATTCCAAGCCGTTTCAGGTAATCGATACTGGCGGGATGAGCCAAACCCGCATAGGTACCCCGCAGTTCCTCGGGGATTTCTTCCCGCAAGCGGCTGAAGCCCCGCGTATGCATCTCGTAGATGATCGTATCGTGCCAGGCGATGTTCGGCCGTCGCTCGTCCTTCCAGTCGAAGAACGGATCCGTCACCACCGAGCGCGGAACGTAGGGGGCGGAATCCTCTTCGCACAATCGCGGCTCGCCGGTCTTGGGATCGTAATCGAAAACCGAGTGGTGGTATGTCACTTCGCCACAGACGGCCTTGGCGTACGGGTCCAGCAATAGCTTGTTCGGGTTACACAGATTCCCCGAGCTTGCTGAAAACGGCCCGTGCACGCGATAGCCATAACGCTGTCCCGGTCCTACCCGCGGCAAGTAGGCGTGCCAAGTGTACGCCGTCACCTCCGGTAGAGGCACGCGCGTTTCGCGACCGGTCTCGTCGAACAGACAAAGCACGACCTCGTCCGCCACTTCCGAATGAATGGCGAAATTGGTGCCAAAGCCATCGTAAGTCGCACCAAGTGGATAGGGTTCGCCGGGCCAAACTTCTAATGTCACCGAGGCACTCTAGCGCGGCCCGCCCCTCAACACTAGTCTACGAGCGACGCCAACGACGGCCCCGGCAAGCCAGCGTGCGCTCTAGGCGCCCGATCGGAAAAATGCTACGCGGTCCGCCCAGCAATGTCTGATTTTCATCCCATACTGAGCGCCGAAGACCTGCATCTATTCAACGAGGGGACGCATCGTCAGCTCTGGAGGAAACTTGGAGCACATGTCATGGACGTGCACGGTGTGCGTGGCACGGTGTTCTCCGTTTGGGCCCCGAATGCTCGTCGGGTCGAGCTCATCGGTGACTTCAATGGATGGATCGGAAGTGACATGGACCCGGTGCAGAGTTCCGGCATTTGGACCTGCTTCGTGCCCGGCGTTGGCGAGGGCACCTTGTATAAGTACCGTATCCATGGCCCCTTCGACGGCTATCGGGTCGAAAAGGCAGACCCATGTGGGGTATGTCACGAGCTGCCGCCGCGAACGGCATCCGTCGTATCATCCGACCACTACCGCTGGGGCGACGACGCTTGGATGAACGCTCGGGGCGGCCACAATGCGCTCACGTCAGCGATTTCAATTTACGAGCTCCACCTAGGATCTTGGCGTCGCGTTCCGGAAGAGGCGAATCGGTGGCTGACGTATCGTGAGTTTGCGCCCCTGCTCATCGAGTACATCAAGCGCACGGGCTTTACCCATGTGCAGTTCATGCCCCTGATGGAGCATCCCTTTTCGGGTTCGTGGGGCTATCAACTCACCGGCTACTTCGCCGCCACTCGCCGCTTCGGCACGCCCGACGATTTGAAGTACCTGGTCGATCAGCTGCACCAGGCTGGCATAGGCGTGATTTTCGACTGGGTGCCCTCGCACTTTCCGTCTGACGAGCACGGGCTGGGTTACTTCGATGGCACGCACCTGTACGAACACGCCGATCGCCGTCAAGGTTTTCACCCGGATTGGCAGAGCCTGATCTTCAACTATGGCCGCAACGAAGTGCGCAGCTTCATTATCTCGAGCGCTGTTTACTGGTTGCGCGAGTTTCACGCTGACGGCCTGCGCGTGGACGGTGTAGCTTCGATGCTGTACTTGGATTACTCCCGCAAAGAAGGCGAGTGGGTACCAAACACCTACGGCGGTCGCGAAAACCTAGAGGCGATCAGTCTACTGCGGGACATCAACACGGCCTGTTACGCCGAAGCGCCCGACATACAAATGGTGGCCGAAGAATCTACGGCTTGGGGCGGTGTCAGCCGTCCCGTAGAACTTGGCGGTCTCGGCTTTGGCATGAAGTGGGACATGGGATGGATGCACGACACGCTGCAGTACTTTCAGCGAGATCCCGTTCATCGCTCCTACCACCACAGTGAATTGACGTTTCGGGCCATCTATGCTCTCGACGAGAACTTCGTACTTCCTCTGTCCCACGACGAGGTCGTCCACGGCAAAGGGTCGTTAATCAACCGCATGCCCGGAGACGACTGGCAGAAGTTCGCCAACTTGCGACTCCTGTACAGCTACATGTGGACGACACCCGGCAAGAAGCTCCTGTTCATGGGAGGAGAATTCGCCCAGTGGGACGAATGGAACCATGATGCGAGTCTGAGTTGGGATCTCGTGCACTACGACCGGCATCGGCAGGTTGTCGACGTCGTTGCGCGTTTGAACGACTTGTACCGTTCGTTGCCTGCACTCCACACCCGTGACTATGAGCCGGCCGGCTTCGAATGGGTGCGCTTACACGACTCCACGAACAGCATCCTGGCATACCTGAGGCGCGGTCACGGCGAAAAGCAATGGGCGCTCGTGGTGGCCAACTTCACTCCAACCGTTCATCAGGAGTATCGGGTGGGCGTGCCGTTAGGGGGGCTTTGGGAGGAGGTGTTCAATTCAGATGCGGCTGCCTTCGGTGGAAGCAACGTAGGCAACGCCGGGCGCGTGGTGGCAAGCGAGGGAGAATGTGACGGCCGCCCGTGGTCGCTGACCTTGCAGGTACCGCCCTTGGGGGCCCTCATTCTCACTCCAGCCGTTTGACCCGATTGCTCGCGTCAGCCGCGGTTCCCCTTTTTCCGGTCGCCAGTGGCTAGGCGGGCTTGCGTCGTGTCAGAGGGCCCTGTAAGCCAGGCCAAGCCACCATGAAAGAACGCAATACGCTGAGCTTTCTTCTCGCCGGGGCTTCCTTGGTAGCCCTCCTGCTTCTCCTGGTCGTCGTCGTACAGCTGAACGCTCTGGAAAAGCGTGTGATTGTTCAAAATCAACAGCTGCGCTCTCTCGGCGAGAATACGGAGCGGCTGAGCGCTGCGATGACGCGCTTGAAAGCGGGAGGGCTGTCCCCTTCATCTGCAGAAACCAGTGACTGCCCGGTCGGGCAACTCCTCCATCCGGAGGTAGAAAACGCGGTAGGGTCAGCGGACTACAGCTACCCGCCTGGCGGTGCCGCGCTCGATGGAGTCTTCCACCGGGGCTGGGCTTCGGGAGATCCGAAGGGCTTCAACTGGATGGTCGAGAACGCCGCTGACCTGACGGGCTTGGTCATCAACTACACGGACACTGCCTTGGCAGAGCGGAACAAGTGGACAGATCCCGGCAAGTGGCACGGCTCCGTCGCCTGCCGCGTCGAAATCACCGATGATTACAAGGAGTACACGTTTTACCTCCGCCGCGGTATCAAGTGGCACACGCCCGCTGGCGTGGACTTGAGCCAGCCCAAGTTCGCCTGGCTCAAGGGCGACCATGAACTCACGGCCCACGACTTCGAGTTCACCTTCGACATGATGATGAACCCGCAGGTGGAAAACGGGTTTCTCAAGAACTACTACGAGGATCTGGAGAGCTGGAAAGCTGTCGACGACTACACCTTCGTGTTGCGCTGGAAGAAGAAGACCTACAACAGCATTTCCTTCAGTTTAGGCGCCTGGGCCCTGCCCAAGTTTCTGTACGCCTACTCCGAAGCGGGTGAGGCGCTGCCCAAGGAAACAATCGGGCTGCGCTTCAACCAACACTGGTACAACAACAAGGGCTACGTGGGCGTAGGACCCTATCGCTTCGTTAGCTACCGACCTGGTCAATCCATAGAGCTCGAGCGCAACGATGACTACTTTGGGTTGCGACCTGCCATCCAGCGCGTCGTGTATCCCATCTACAACGACCCCAATCAAACCGTGTTGCGCATGAAAGCGAAAGAGCTCGACTTCGCCGGTTTGCAGCCCGGCCAGTACCGCGAAGAGGTGCTTCAATGGGAGAAGCGGCCGAAGAGCGAATGGCCGAAGAACAGTCCATTTCTCAATGGCGAGATCAGCTGTGAGGTGGTCCCCGAGGCAAGCTATTTCTTCATTGGTTGGAATGCCGATCGCCCTCTCTTTGCTGACGCGCGTGTGCGAACGGCCATGACTTTGGCGCTCAGGCGGCAGGAAATCGTCGACCGGGTATTCGCCGGATTGGGAGAGGTAGCATCCGGCCCTTTTCTCCCGGAGTCGGGAAATCTCAACCCCAACGTGGATCCCCTCCACTTCGATCTAGACCGGGCAAGGCAGCTGCTGAGCGACGCCGGGTGGACCGACAGCGATGGTGACGGGTTACTAGATAAGGTGATCAACGGGAAGAAAGTCCCCTTCTCCTTCACCTTGCTCATCTACGGCAGCAGCCCGGAGTATGCGGCGATGAGCAACATCTTCAAAGATGACTTGCTCAAGCTCGGGGTCAAGTTAGAGGTCGACGCCGCCGAGTGGAGCCTGATGCAGAAGAAGATGGATGAGAAGCAGTTCGATGCTTTCAGCGGCGGATGGGCGTTGCCTTGGGAATCCGATCCTTATCAAATATGGCATTCGTCACAGGCCGACACTCCCAAAGGATCCAACCGGGTCGGCTTCCGCAATCCGCAGGCGGATGCGCTGATCGAGAAGTTGCGCGAAACGTTTGATCAAGATGAACGAAAGCAGCTCCTCCGCGAAATCCACACCATCATCTATGAGGAGCAGGCTTACACGTTTCTGTTTCGCCGTAAGCGCCCCTATTGCTGGCGCTCTACGGTGCATAACGTCGTGTTCGCCAAGGACCGCCCGGCCGATGACTTGAGACCCTGGTACTCGACGCGAGTCCGTTGACATGGCGACCTACATCATCCGCCGACTGCTGATCATGATTCCGACCTTCTTCGGGATCTCTTTGATCGTGTTCGTCGTGCTCAACCTCGCTCCGGGCCGTCCGGGAGCCCAGCAGCGAACGGAGCTCGCCAGCGACGCGATGGGGTCCACGACGCAGGAGTCGTATCGCATCTTCCGCGAGCAGTTCCACCTCGACAAGCCCACGCTTTTCAATACGCGCTTCCTCCTCGATACGGCCGACGTGACCGAGCGCGTGCACCAGTTGGCCGGCAGCGTCGATGCTACAGCGGCGCAACGCATCCGCGCTCAAGACGAGCTCGAAGACTGGGGCGCGTACGCGGTTCCGCATTTGATTGCGATCATGAACCAAGCCCAAGCGGAGGGCGAAGCACGCGTACGCGACGTCGCGGTCGGCATGTTGCGATTGGCGGCGCGCCGTCCGCTGGTGGACCCCTTCAACCCGCGCCCAGACGATCAACTCAGAGCGCTGAATCGCGCCATCGATCTGGATAACGCCCTCGTGCGCAACATGTCGTACAGCGCCAATGCGCCGGAAGAGCAGCGTCAACAGGTCGTACGTCAGTGGAACGACTGGTATGCAGAGCGAAAAGCGCGTTTTCATCTGAGCCCGATGCAAAAGGCGAGCGCCCTTTTCCTTGAAACCCGCTTTGCCAACTATTGGTCCAACCTCCTACGGCTCGACTTTGGTGTCTCACTGGTTTCGCGCGAACCCGTGCTGACGACCTTGATCGGTAAACTGAAGTATTCACTCTCGCTATCGCTCGGCTCCCTGCTCCTCGCGTACCTGATTTCGATCCCGATCGGCATCTTCTCGGCGGTGAAGAAGGATTCTCCGACGGATAGGGCGATGACGGTCTCCCTGTTCATGCTGTACTCCCTTCCGTCGTTTTTCGTCGCGACGTTGGTGCTGTTTTTCTTCTCCCAAGGGTCCGACTATGCGGCACTACGTTGGTTCCCCACCGGCGGCTGGCAATCGGCGAAGGCGAACGAGTTCACGTGGCTCGAACGGATCGGAGACGTCTTGTGGCACCTCGTGCTGCCGCTGTTCTGCCTCACCTATGGCTCGCTGGCGGCTCTCAGTCGCTACATGCGTACGGGGCTATTGGAAGTCATTCGCTCGGACTACGTGCGCACCGCACGAGCCAAAGGCCTTCCCGAGTCCCTCGTCATCGGCAAACACGCTTTACGCAACGGGTTAATGCCTATTCTGACGCTTCTCTCTGGCCTATTGCCTGCCATTCTCGGTGGCTCCGTCATCATCGAGTATATCTTCGGCATCCCCGGCATGGGGCTGTGGATGATCGACGCCATCTATCAGCGCGACTACAACGTCATCATGGCGGTGCAACTTCTGTCGACCGTGCTCGTTCTGGTCGGCATCCTGCTCACCGACTTGAGCTACGCGCTGGTCGATCCGCGCATACGGTACAGCTGATGACGAGATTCCGAGGACTACATGCCCAACGATGACCAGACCGCAGCACACGCAACGTACCTTTCCCGGGTATGGACTCGGTTGCGCCGCAGTCGCATTGCCTCTTTCGGGTTGTGGTGCATCGGCGGCTTGGTCGGGCTCGCCATCGTGGCTCCCTTGCTCTCGCACAACCAACCCTTACTGTGGAATGACGGGAGCGGCCTACGCTTTCCGTTCCTGCGCAGCCTGTTCAATCGCCTCGTATTCGAGAACGGCGTCGATCTGTATTTCAATCTGGCTCTCGTCCTTGCACCCGTTTACCTGGTGGTTTCCCTGGTCTGGCGCCACTTCCGCGTGCGCAAGCCAGCGCACGCGCTAAGCCGCTGGCCCGCTACGATCGTCATCCTGGCTATACACCACGTGGCTTTCCTGGCAGTCGTTCCGGAGCGTTGGGTCGTTATCGATAACCCTTTGCACTACACCGAGCGGGTGCGGGACTACGTCTCGGAAGCAGAGCTCTTGCGCGAGCAAGGAAAGCCGCTGCTCGACGTGTTTCCCCCCTTTCCCTACGGCTATCGCAGTACGGAACCCGGCAACAACCTGCGTCCACCCAGCGCGTCGCACTGGCTAGGCACGGACACCGAGGGGCGGGACGTACTGTCGCGAATGGTGTACGGTACGAGGATCTCTCTGACGATTGGTGTCGTCGCGGTGTCCATTTACGTCAGCATCGGCGTCGTGCTCGGCGCTCTGGCTGGCTACTTTGGAGGCAGAGTCGACAATTGGATCTCACGCCTGATCGAGATCATGATCTGCTTTCCGAGCTTCTTTTTGATTCTGACCATTGCTGCACTGATCGAACAGCGGTCGATCTTCCACGTGATGTTGATCATCGGCGTGACCTCCTGGACCGGCGTCGCTCGGCTGATTCGCGCCGAGTTTCTCAAACACAAGAACCTCGAATACGCTCAAGCAGCCGTCGCCCTTGGCTTCGGGGCGCCTCGTATCATCTTCCGGCACATACTGCCGAATGCCATCGCGCCCGTCTTGGTCAGCGCCACCTTCGGTGTGGCAACAGCTATCCTCATCGAATCGAGCCTGGCCTTCCTCGGGGTGGGTGACTTGACGGTGGCTAGTTGGGGCGACACGTTGAACAACGGACGCACGGAGGGCAAACTCTGGCTCGTCCTAGCCCCAGGCTTCGCCATATTCTTCGTGGTGAGCATCTTCAATCTAGTGGGTGAGAGCTTACGCGACGCCCTCGATCCAAAGTTGGACTCATGAGCAGCCAGCCCCTACTGTCGATCGAAGACCTCGTCATCCAGTTCGAGACGCGGCTGGGGGTGGTGCGGGCGGTGGAGGGGGTCAGCCTGCAACTGCACGCCGGCGAGACACTAGCCATCGTTGGGGAATCAGGGTCGGGCAAGAGTGTAGCCGCCATGAGCGTCCTGGGTCTCACCGCCAGTCAAGGGGGACGCGTGGTCGCCGGCCGCATCGTGTTCGAAGGCCGCGACTTGGTGAACCTATCGAACAACGAGATACGCAGCATTCGCGGCAACGATATTGCCATGGTGTTTCAGGAGCCGATGACCAGTCTGAATCCGGTATTTACGGTCGGGAGCCAAGTCGCGGAGGTGGTGGAACTGCATCGAAAGCTTGGCCGCCGAGAGGCACGGCAGGAAGCTCTACGGCTGTTCGAGTTGGTCGGCATCCCCTCGCCCGAGCAGCGGCTCGACGAGTATCCCCACCAGCTGTCGGGCGGCATGCGGCAACGCGTCATGATAGCCATGGCTTTGAGTTGCAATCCCAAGCTTTTGATCGCCGACGAACCGACGACGGCCTTGGACGTCACCGTCCAAGCCCAGATTTTGGATCTCTTGCGCGACCTGCAACAGCGCTTGAACATGGCCACGCTGCTCATCACTCACGATCTGGGAGTTGTCGCGTCGATGGCGCGACGAGTGAGCGTGATGTATGCCGGGCGAGTGGTGGAATCGGGCGACATCTTGGACATTTTCGAAACGCCTCAGCATCCATACACGGTCGGACTGCTCGAGTCGTTACCCAAACTCCATGGTGAGACGGGAGCGCTTCGACCCATCGAAGGCAATGTACCCGATGCTTTGGCTTTACCTCCCGGTTGTCGCTTTCATCCGCGCTGCCCCTTTCGATTCGAGCCCTGCCCCGTCGAACACCCTGCGTTCGTGGTGCGTGGTAACCACGGAGCTGCGTGTCACTACACCCAACGTAATCCTGGCGCAGACCTCATCGCTTTGACTCGGGCCGGTCATCAACCCGCCGTTCCGCCTGCTCGACGCGAGGAGTCAGCGTGACCGAGCCGCTTCTGCGCGTCGAAGCGCTGAAGAAGTACTTCCCCGTCACGCGCGGGCTGTTGGGGAGGACCGTCGAACACGTGCGGGCGGTGGATGGCGTTTCGTTCGACATCGCCCCCGGAGAAACAGTGGGACTCGTCGGCGAATCGGGCTGCGGGAAGTCGACGGTCGGGCGCACGCTCCTGCACCTATACCGCCCCACGGCGGGTCGGGTGTGGTTCGAAGGTCGAGACATCGCCGACTTATCTCGCAAAGACCTGTTGCAGGTGCGGCGCGACATGCAGATCGTCTTCCAGGACCCGTTCAGCTCGCTCAACCCACGCATGCGTGTGTTCGACATCGTCGGCGAGGCGCTGCTCGTACACGGTCTGGCGCGACGAGAGCAGCTGAGGGAACGGGTGCTAGCCCTGCTCGACAAGGTGGGCGTCTCACCGCGTTGGGCGGATCGCTATGCTCACGAGTTCTCGGGTGGCCAGCGCCAACGCATCGGCATAGCACGGGCTATCGCCATGAACCCGAAGCTGGTGGTGTGCGATGAGGCAGTTTCTGCGCTCGACGTTTCGATTCAGGCTCAGATCATCAACCTGTTGATCAAGCTGCGTGAAGAACTGGGACTCTCCTACCTGTTCATATCTCACGACCTCTCGGTGGTGCGACACATCTCGCACCGCGTGATGGTCATGTACTTGGGGCAGGTGGTGGAGCTCGCTGCGACGAACGAGCTGTTCGAGCAACCAGCTAATCCCTACACGCGGGCATTGCTGTCTGCAGTGCCAGTCCCCGATCCGCGCCGCCGCGTCCAGCGCATCGTGCTGCAGGGAGATGTGCCCACCCCTCTGAATCCGCCATCGGGCTGTCGCTTCCACACGCGGTGCCCGGTCGTCTTCGAGCGTTGTCCGCGCGAAGAACCGCCTTTGTACCGGCTAGGTAAAGGCTCGCGCACCTCCAAGTGTTTTCATGGCGAGGGCTTAGCGGGAGATGACGAGTGGTATCCCAAGCTACTGGCGCGCTTCGAACGCGCAGCCAGCGACAACGGGACCGCTCCGGCAACGGAACTTCGCTCGAGTCCGGCTCTCCCGTCCACCGATCCAAAGAACACCCCTCCCCAGCCGCTTCAGAGTGAACCGTCGGCTGCCAGCTCCCCTGCGGTGCCGGCAACGGACGCCCGCCGCACTCCCGCGCAGGCTAACGCTTCTCCGGCACGCGCCAAACGCCGCGGGCGCTTGGCCTTGGTGCTCGCCGTTGGCCTAACGCTAACGGCGCTGATGGTTTGGATGGCAGGAAAAGATAGGCGACACGTCGCGAAAGCACAAGCGGAGCTAACCAGCTTGCGTGCGGAGCTCAGCTCGTATGCAGACGTCACTGGGCAGTACCCGAAGCGCCTCTCGGCGCTCGGATACCGACTCGCGTTCATCTTTGGCACGCGCGCCCCTTCGGACCCGTGGGGTCGCCCCTACCACTATGCCGAGGGTCCGGAAGGCTCCGACTACCAACTTTTTAGTCTCGGTCCCGACGGCGTACCGAGCGAAGACGACGTGCGATGAACGGCGGTCGACAGCGCAGACTTGGCCGCCAGCGCAGGCTCGGCCATGATGCGGCGCGCGCTGAGACTGTTGGGCCCCGGCAAATCGTAAACAAGCGACAGGTGCAATATGTATCGAACCCTATTCGGCATCGTGGCTGCACTGCTGGTCGGCTTGCTCGCCGTAGGCTTGACGTTTTCCGCGGCTGACGGCGGCGAGGCAGAATTTCGCTTCGTCAACGGCGCGGAACCGAAGACACTCGACCCTCAGTTGGCCACGGGCGCCCCCGAGGGACGCATCCTGTCGGCGCTCTTCGAAGGCTTGACGCGCCGCGATGCTGCCACGCTGGAGCCCGTTCCCGGCGTTGCTGAGCGCTGGGATCTCTCCGCAGACGAGCGCCACTACACGTTTCATCTGCGCCGCAACGCGCGCTGGAGTGACGGCACGCCGATCACGGCCCACGACTTCGTGCACGCATGGAAGCGTTTGCTCGACCCCGCCTTTGGGGCCGAATACGCGTACATCATCCACATGATCCAGCATGCGGAGGCATTCAACACCTACGCCAGTCTCGTCGCTGCGTTGCGCGGTCCCGTTCAATCCGCTCTCCTAGGCCTGAAGCAGCAAGCTTCCCCCACCGTCGAAGCGGCCGACTTTCAGCGCACGCTCAGCGCCGCCGGTGGTCACGCTGCTCTACAACAAGCTGCGGACCCCTTCACCCGGGAGCTCATCACTCGGCGGCAAGGTCACGTCAGCATACAGCAGCTGGACGAGTTGCTTGCTCGTCTGGAGCCGGAAGCCGAGCGGCTCGAACAGGACTTAGCGCTGGCCAACGCTCACCTGGGCAAGGACCAAGGGTTCTACGCCACCAACGACCACACGTTGGTGGTAGAGCTGCGCGCGCCGACACCGTACTTTCTCGAACTGACCGCGTTCTATCCGACCTTCCCCGTTCCTCGCCACCTGCTCGAGAAGACACCGGGGAGTCGCGACTGGTTCCTTCCCGAAACGCTGGTGAGTAATGGCCCGTTCAACCTCGCCCGGTGGCTGGTCAACGACCGGATCCGTCTGCTGCGCAGTCAAACGTACTGGGACTCAGGCAACGTAAAGCTAGCGAGCGCCGATGCACTTCCCATAGAGAATTCCTCGACAGCGTTGAACCTGTATCTAACCGGAGAGGTGCATTGGTTACCCGGAACCTACCCGATCGAGCTCGTACACCGCTTCCGTGGACGTCCTGACTTCTACTCTGCCCCCGCCATGAGCGTGTACTATTACAGATTGAACTGCGAGCGGGGCCCATTGCGCGACAAACGGGTGCGTCGCGCGCTGAATCTTGCCATCGACAGGAAGGTCATTACCGACGATGTCCTCGCGCTAGGGCAGCTTCCCGCTCATCACATCGTGCCGCCAGACATGCCACACTACCAGCAGCCAAAGAGTGAGCTGCGCTTCGATCCGACGGAGGCCAAACGGCTCCTGGCTGACGCGGGTTATCCCGAAGGGCGGGGCTTTCCTCAACTTGGGATCTTGTACAACACCCTGGAAGCGCACAAGAAGGTCGCTGAGGTAGTGGCGGATCAGCTGCGCGCTCACTTGAACATTCAGGTCAATGCGTACAATCAGGAGTGGCAGTCGTACCAAGAGACGGTGCGCGCGGGTGACTACGACATGGCGCGGGCAGGGTGGATCGGCGACTATCTCGACCCCAACACCTTCCTCGACATGTGGGTAACGAACGGCGGCAACAACCAAACTGGCTTCAGCTCCGTCAAGTACGACTCGCTCATCCGTGCCGCTTCGGATCCCGCGTCAACCCTTCAAACGCGCGAGCGAACGCTGGCTCTCATGCAAGACCCCGACGCGTTGAGTGAGCTGTATCGACAACTCGACAGCACATCTTCCGACACGGCCCGCACCCAGCTGTTCCGACAACTGCGCCTGGTCTTGCTTGCAGAGGCGGAGGCTGTGCTCGTGCAGGAGGAGTTCCCGCTGATCCCCATATACTTCTACGTCAACAGTGGTTTCATCTCACCCAAGGTCTCCGGCTTCTACAGCCCTGGAGCTTCCGGAAGCGCACCCAACCCGCAAGATTTACATCCATTGTACTCGATCACGGTGGCCCCCTGATGTCTCACCGCCTGCCAGCCTGGTTGGTCGTTTCGGGCGCAGCCGCGCTCGTCTTTGCACTGTTGAACCTCGTGCTGTCTGCGGTCGAGAGCACCGGCATCGTGGTTGGCATCCTGTTGGTCGGCGCCAATGCATGGCTTTCCCCGCGTGCCGTGCGTATCGTTGGGGCAGCGTTCTTGGCAGCACTGCTCGTCGTGGTCGTGAGAGGCCTGTGGTCGACGATTCCCGCCCTGACAATTGGCGTGCTAGCCGCAGTGACCGCGGGACGCTACGCGCCTACGGCGGTTCTGCGCCGCGTCGCCTTCATGGTTCCCTCGCTCGTGTTACTCGTGTTCGTGACGACTTTGCTCATGTACTACGCGCCGGGTAACCCCTTCGTTCAGGAGCGCGCGACTTCCCCCCAGGTCGAGGCCGCTCTCCGCGCCCATTTTGGCGTCCCTGACAACGCCGTCGACTTCTTCCTGGTTTACATGAAGCGCCTGCTCCTCGAATCGAGCTTCGGCCCATCGTTGAAAGTACACGGACGAACGGTCGAGGCATTGCTTGCACCGGCCTTTCCGGTGAGTATGGCTTTGGGCTTGGCTGCCCTCACCCTCGCCGTCGCGATCGGGCTGGTGCTTGGAGTGCGAGCGGGACTTGCGCCCAATTCCGCCAGTGATCATTCCAGCATGGCGTTGGCACTGGTCGGCATCTCGCTGCCCAACTTCGTCATCGGCGCTGCGCTCATCATCGTATTTTCGCTGCACCTGCGTTGGTTCCCCGTGGCAGGCTGGGGAAGCTATCAGCACCTCGTGCTACCAGCTATCACTCTGGCACTACCGTATGCAGCATACGTGGCTCGCCTCGCCCGCAACGGGACCATCGAGATCATGCAAGAGGACTTCATACGCACAGCTCGCGCCAAAGGTTTACCCGAGCGCATCATCGTATTGCGCCATGCGCTAAAGGGGGCAATCATGCCGGTGGTCTCCTATCTCGGTCCGGCTGCAGCAGGGATCCTGACGGGCTCGTTCGTGGTCGAAACTTTGTTCAACATTCCCGGCATGGGCCAGTGGTTCGTCAAGGGCGCCATCAACCGGGATTACTCCCTGGTGTTAGCCACCGCCATTATCTACACGACACTGGTCACCGCCTTTAACCTGGTGGTGGACTTGGCCTACGCGTGGCTCGATCCGCGCGCCCGAGGCAGCTTGTGACCGGGCAACGGACCGCAGCCGAGCTCAGCGCAACGTCCGCTGACACTCTGTCGCCTACGGAGCGTCCGAGTCAGCGAGCCTTCCGCCGCTTTCGACGCAACAAGATGGCATTGGCCGGCATGGTCCTGCTCACGCTCATCACGGCCACCTGCTTTCTTGGCCCTTGGTTGCTCGGACTCGACAGTGAGACGACGGCGCCAGGCCAACATCATCGACCACCGTCATGGCAGCATTGGTTTGGCACGGACGGCCTAGGCAGAGATTACTTCGCCCGCGTGCTGGTGGGTGGCCAGACGTCGCTGCTCATCGGCTTGGCAGCCACTGCCGCGTCAGTCCTGGTCGGCGTCATGTACGGTGCGTTAGCGGGATACTTCGGTGGCAAGGCGGATGAAGTCATGATGCGCTTCGTGGACTTCCTGTACGGCATTCCGTACATGTTCCTCGTCATTCTGATCATGCTGATGTTTTCGGACACGGCACGAGGAAACCCCTTGCCCGTCTTTTTCTCGCTGGGGCTGGTTCAATGGCTGACCATGGCGCGGGTGGTGAGAGGGCAGGTGCTGGCCCTGCGGTCTCGCGAGTTCGTGCTTGCCGCGCAGTCGCTTGGGGCCAGCCATACGCGAGTGCTCATCTATCACGTGTTACCCAACCTCACGGGCGTGATCCTCGTTTACGCGACGCTGACCGTGCCCGCCGTCATCATCTTAGAATCTTTCCTCTCCTTCTTGGGACTGGGCGTCAAGCTATCCTGGGGGCAGTTGGTGGCAGACGGCGTCGGCGTGGTCAACCCCATCGAGTCTTACTGGTGGTTGCTGTTGTGGCCGAGTGTGCTTTTGGGACTGACCCTGTTCAGTCTCAACTTCATCGGCGACGGCTTGCGGGATGCCTTGGACCCAAAGACGGATCGCCGATGAATGCTATGAATCGACCGGACAGTGACGTGGTTCTGAGCGTCCACGACCTGCACACTCACTTCAGCACCGAGCGAGGCACGGTCCGAGCCGTGGACGGCGTGAGCTTCGAGGTGCGGCGCAGCGAGGTGGTGGGCATCGTGGGTGAATCCGGGTGCGGCAAGAGCGTGACGAGCTTGAGCATCATGGGCCTGCTGTCAGAACCTCACGGGCGCGTTGTGAGTGGAAACATGAGCTTCCAAGGCACGGAACTGACCACACTCGGTCCCGATGAGCGACGCCGGCTACGCGGACGCCAAATGGCGATGGTGTTTCAGGATCCCATGTCCAGCCTGAATCCGTACCTACGCATCGAAGAGCAACTGACAGAAGGGCTCATTCTGCATCGCCACCTAGCGTCCCAGAGCGCCCAGCAGCAGGCTCTGCACATGTTGCACCGTGTCGGCATCGCCGACGCCGACTCGCGCTTGCGGGACTACCCTCACCAACTGAGCGGAGGCATGCGACAGCGAGTCATGCTCGCCATGGCCCTCCTGGGCGAACCCGAACTTCTGATCCTGGACGAACCTACGACAGCTTTGGATGTCACGGTACAAGCCCAGATCCTGGAACTGCTGCTAGAGCTCCGGGCGGAACGCCAACTGTCGGCAATTCTCATCACCCACGATCTCGGCGTGGTTGCCGAAACCTGTGATCGCGTCTTGGTCATGTATGCAGGCCGCATCGTGGAGCAAGCGCCCACGGCGCTGCTATTCGAGCGCCCAAGCCACCCTTACACGCGCGCGCTACTGCGCAGTTTGCCTCGCCCCAACGCCGAGGGCCGCCTGCGCAGCATCGAAGGCCTTCCGCCGCGTTTGGATGGTCCTCAATTCGACAGCTGTACCTTCGCTCCGCGCTGTCCCTCCGTGCGCGACGCGTGCTGGCAGGGCGAGCCCCCGCTCATCGCTCTCACCCACCCGGCAACTTTAGAAGCTCCGATCCCCGAACCTCAGTTGCGGCGCTGCATCGTGCCGCTAGAGCAGTTGCTGCAGGACGAAGAGCGC
>CAZNZA010000045.1:33308-37346 GCA_964577325.1 uncultured Polyangiaceae bacterium | reverse complement strand
GCGCGACGTAGTGCGGCATCGAAAACATCATCCGAGCCCACTATCACCCCGCTATGAGACTGCGCGGCTTGCGCTGCCTTCGAGTGCCCCGCCTTGAGCACCACGGTGGGTTTCAAACGAGCGGCAGCACGCAAGCCACTCATGAAGCGCCGGGCATTCTTCACGCCCTCCACGTGGAGCAGTATGGCGGCGGTATGCTTATCCGTAGCCAAGTAGTCCAACACCTCACCGAAACCGACGCCTGCCGCATCTCCGATCGACACGACGCTCGAAAAGCCAATCGGCAAGTCGCTGGCCCAATCCAAAATCGCTGTGCAGAGCGCGCCAGATTGGGAAATGAGCGCCAATGAGCCAGGCTTGGCACCAATCGCGCTGAAGGTAGCGTTCATGTGGGCGGGGGTCGAAATTAGTCCAAGACAGCTCGGCCCGAGGAGTTGGATGTTCCACTGCTCCGCTTCGCGCACCAGTTCTCGTTCCAACGCACGCCCGGTCGGGCCCCCGTCGGAGAAACCCGTCGCCACCACGATGGCTGCCCGTACACCTGCGGCCCCACATTCGCGCAAGATACCCGGTGCAGCCGTCGCTTTGACTGCCACCACAGCCAGGTCGACCCGCGCCGGCACGTCTTTGATGGCTCGGTAGCAAGCCTGTCCCGCAACCGCTTCGTACTTCGGATTGAGGGCAAACACGTCGCCTTCGAAGCCGTCGTTGAGATTGCGGAGGATCTGACCGCCGACCGATTCCGGACGGTCACTGGCGCCGAACACGGCTATGCGCTGAGGGGCAAACAACGGTTCGAGCGGATGGGGCATGCGAGGGTTCTACCCGACGCGCCTGCCGCCTTTCTAGTGCCTCGGCAACCAAGTTTTGACCGGTTTCGATGCCCTCCCACAGCACAGTGAGGGTCGGCATCGAAACTGCCGAAGAGCTTCCGTTTGCCTCGGCTCTTCCTGCTTTTCTAGTGCTGCGACAAGCATTGATGATTTGACACATGTCGCACCAAGTCGCCGGCGGTGGGCTCAGAACTTAGTTGTCGCAGCACTAGGTCGTTCGACCCTGGGGGATATGAGCTTGCACGCGGGGGCCTAGGTCGTTAGGCGGGGCGCGGACTGAAACAACCGTTGTGCCTCACCGGTCATGGGCACGAAGCGCACAGCGACTCGCGCTTCCTCTTCGAAACCATCGGGGCGTCTGATCAAGGTACGTAGCTGTTGAACCCCCTCTCCCACCGGGATCACGAGTCGGCCCCCTACCTTCAGCTGCTCCTGCAGAGGCTCGGGAACGTCCGGCGGAGCTGCCGTCACGATGATGGCATCGAACGGGGCCTCCTCGGGCCAGCCGCCATACCCGTCACCCACGCGAAACCGTACGTTCGGGGCCAACCGAAGCCGTTGCAGATCTTCCCGTGCGCGCTCGGCCAACGCCTCTACTATCTCGACCGTGTACACCTGTCGTGCCAACTTCGCGAGCACGGCAGTTTGATAGCCCGAGCCAGTGCCCACTTCGAGCACCTTGTGGTCAGCGCGTATGTCGCCAAGCTGGCTCATCAGCGCCACGATGTACGGTTGGCTGATGGTCTGCCCAAGCCCAATGGGCAAAGGCTGGTTTTCATAGGCGGAGCAGCGATAAGGCTCAGGCACCAAAGCATGGCGCGGCACCTCGCGCAACGCGACGAGCACGCGCTCGTCCGTGATCCCTGCCTCGCGCAGCGTGCGCTCCAACTCGAGAACGTCTGCTCTGATGGTCATGGTCGCTTCCACTTCAACTCAAGTCGATCCCCTGCCGCGCCGCGGCGCGGCGCAGTTTACCTAGTCCCGCGTCCACGATCTGGCGCGCGCGCTCTCGCGTGAGGCCAAAGGCTTGGCCGATCTCTTCCAGCGTGGCTTCGTCTTCGCCCTCGACCAGACCGAAACGCATGCGCATCATGTGCGCCTCCCGCGGCGTGAGCTCCGATAGCAGGCCCTCCAAACGAGCCTTGCGCTGATTGGCCCAGACGTTGGCGTCCGATCGTGGTTGCGTGGTATCTACGAGCGAGTCGAGCAGGCGATAGTCTCCGTCGGCTCCGCGTGGAGCTTCCAGACTCAGCGGCTCCTTGACGAGGTTCAATGCGCGTTCGATGGCGTTCGTGCCGAGCCCCAAGTCTCGCTCCAAGTCCTCGGCGGATGCCTCCCGGCCAAGCTCCTGAGCGAGCCGCGTCTGAGCGCGAGTAACCGCCGCACGAGCATCCGAGGCGTGTACTGGGACACGAATGGTGCGTGACTGATTGGCCAGCGCCCGCCGAGCGGCTTGGCGCACCCACCATACCGCATAGGTATTGAAGCGCACCCCGCGCTCCACGTCGAACTTATCCACCGCGCGCATGAGTCCTATGTTTCCCTCTTGCATCAAGTCTGCCAAGCTGAGACCCAGGCCGGCGTAACGCTTTACGATGAAGCGCACCAACCCTTGATTGGCTGCGATCAGGTGGTTCTTCAGCGCTTCGAGCTCATGTCCGGTGCAGCGCATGCGCCCGTGCAAGTAGCGCACGGCCGCATCGGGCAAGGCTTCGGCGGCGGCCCCTTGGTCAGCTATCGAGCGGCAGTCAGCAGCCAGCCCAGCCAATACCAGCGATTCCTGCACGTCCTCGGGCAGATTGGCCTGCGCCCACAAGTGCTCCACTTCGCCCCGCAGTTGCTCCAACTTCAGGTCCATAGCGGGCGCTTTCTCATCGAGATGCCTCTGATCCTCCAGGCTTTGCCACAGCGCTCGAGCACGGACGTGCATGGACCGAAGGTTGGAAGGTAGCGCTTGTTGGACAACGGTCGGCTGGAGCGATTCCAGGACCCGCTCGAGCTTCTGAACACCGGCGGGCGTCTGCAGCAGCAGGCTTTGCAACTCGCGCTTGCAATCCACGAGTCGACGACAGAGCGCCCTCTCCTCGCTGGCCGAAAGGACGCGCATGCGCTCCGTCGTACGGCGCGGAGGTGAGCCTCGCCGCACCATGCGGTCGTTCTCTTCTACGTTGGAATAGCTGAATTTCATGAATGAGGAAGAAGGGGCGGGGGCTACCGCCACGGAGCAAGACGACTCGCCGAGGCAGCTCGTCGTGGCAGCCCGTCGTGGCAGAGTCATCCCCACGGCAAGAGCCGACGTTTCGGCGCCGCCGGTGCAGGTGGGCCTGGGACACGGACCGTCAACGCTGCGGGGAGAGCATTCGCGCGATCAGGTCGTGCGCCGTCCATCATAAGACCCGACGCTAAAGCGGCAAGCGAGGAGCCGCTGTTTCAGAGTTCAGGCAACAGGGCGTGCCTTGGAGCGGCGGCATGTGCGTTGCACCGTTGGACGCCGCACGGGCGCGTTCGCTCGCATTCTTTTTTTTCGTTGAGGAGGGCAGATGCAAGACCACAACCATGAACCCAGCCTACGCACGCCGAAGGACATGTTAGGGGCGCTCTCGGCCGCCCGAAACAGCGCTCGGATGCGGGTACACCTCTTGTCGCTGGAAGCGCGCGAGCGTTGGCACGAACTAGAGTCCCGCCTCGATCGACTGCAGGCTCGACTCGAGCACGACGGGGAGAGAGCTACCGAAAGCGCTGCCAAACTCGTAAAAGAGCTCACTTCGTCGGTGAAAGAGCTGCTTTTAGACCAAGAGGTTCCTGAACTGCAGACGCCGGCTCACGAGGTGATGTCCAAGGCTCGTATTTGCCTGCCGACGAACACGTTGAGCGAAGCAGCCCAGATCATGTGGGACGCCGACTGTGGCAGCGTCCCCGTTGGCGATGAGGAGGGAACGTTGATCGGGATGCTGACGGATCGAGACGTCTGTATGGCGGCCTATACCCGGGGCGTGGCCCTGTCACAGCTCAGCGTGCAAGACACGATGGCGAAGACTGCTTACAGCTGTCGGCCCACCGATAGCGTGCAACACGTCCTGCACCTCATGCGCGAACACCGCGTCAAGCGTATTCCGGTCGTGGATCACGGCCGCGTCGTCGGCATCGTGGCGTTGGCGGACGTTGCACGACATGTTCAGGGCTGCCGCGGCGATACGGCCGTTGC
>CAZNZA010000045.1:31522-33208 GCA_964577325.1 uncultured Polyangiaceae bacterium | reverse complement strand
TTCACATGCGCTATCAGCTGTTGGGTCCTTCTGGTCTTCGTGTTTCACAAATCTGCTTGGGCACCATGAGCTTTGGGCAACAGTGGGGATTTGGGGCCGACGTAGAAACCAGCCACGCCATTTTGGATGCGTTCTTCGACGCTGGCGGGACCTTCGTGGATACCGCCAACAAATATCACGGAGGGGAAACCGAAGAAATCCTAGGGCGCTGGCTACCAGCCCGTCGCGAGCACGTGGTCTTGGGAACTAAGTACACCCTCGCCATGGACCACTCCAATCTAAACTCGGGCGGTAACCACCGACGCAACCTGGTGCGCTCTGTCGAGGCCAGTCTACGCCGGCTGCAGACCGACTACATAGACTTGATGTGGGTTCATGCTTGGGACGATTGCACCCCATATCAAGAAACACTGCGTGCCCTAGATGACTTGGTGCGCGCGGGTAAAGTTCTGTACCTCGGAGTGAGCGACACACCGGCCTGGGTCGTTTCGGCGTCGAACGTGTACGCCGACTTGCGTTCGCTTACCGGCTATAGTGCCATTCAGGTGGAGTACAGTCTGATCGAGCGCACTGCAGAGCGAGAACTCATCCCCATGGCGCAGCACAACGGGCTTTCCGTGCTGGGGTGGGCACCGCTAGGTGCCGGCTTGCTGACGGGCAAGTACACCCGAAGCGACGCCGACAACGACTCCTTACGCAAGGCTGGGAACGAGCAGCGAGGCCGTACCTCGGAACGCAACCTACAGATTGCACGCACCGTGGACGCTGTGGCCGACGAGTTGGGAGTGACTTCGGCGTCGGTCGCCACCGCTTGGGTGTTGTCTCAAGGCTATGGGATGCTACCCATCGTCGGAGCTCGCAAGGTAGCGCAACTTCGAGATGTGTTGACGGCAAGTGACCTCGTGCTCGAGGCCGAGCATCTCGAGCGACTCGACGAGGTTAGCCGCGTTGCATTGGGCTTCCCTCACGAGTTCCTCGGCACTGCTGGCGTTCAGGATCTCATCAAGACGGAATCGCGCGGTAAGTTGGACGGTCGCCCCTAACCGCCACGGGCTCGATACGGAGCAGCGTCGAAAACCGGCGAGCTCGAATACCTAACGGGTCACGCCAGGACCCGCTCCAGAAACCAAAGCCCCCCCAGCACGGCCACCATGGTGCACGCCACGGGCACCACGCGCTTCACATACCAGGTGCGCGCGCGGAAGGGTCCGAAGGTCACCAAGGCGATGGCCACCACAGCTAACTGCCCCAACTCGACCCCTATGTTGAATCCGAGCAACGTGCGCAGCAGGTTCGAGTCCTCTCCTCCTACTCTTCGAAAGACGCTCGCAAAGCCTAACCCATGCAACAATCCGAAGGCGAAGATCACGCCGAGCCGAAGCATCGGCAGGCTGAACTTCGCCCGCCGCCTTGGGTTGGTGTCCCACCACCCACGGATCCGCGGCTCGAGTCCGACTAAAACGATACTCAGCGCAATCATCGGCTCTACGACGTCACCAGAAATCCGGAAGCTTTCCCAAGTTCCGAGCGCAAGGGTGATGCTGTGGGCGAGCGTAAAGATGCTCAACTCGACGATCAGTGCGGCAACCCTCGTGGCCAGGAAAAATAGGCCAAGGATGAACACCACGTGATCCAAGCCGAGAGGCAGGATGTGGGCGAACCCCTGTCTCACTGCGACAGCAAAAG
>CAZNZA010000045.1:28875-31422 GCA_964577325.1 uncultured Polyangiaceae bacterium | reverse complement strand
CGCCATCCGCTTGCCCCGTTCTGGTCTCGAGCTCGTCCTCGGGCACATCGACCACGAGTTCGAGCTCGACCGGCTTCTCGCTTTCCTGACGGTCGTCGAGGTAAAGATCTCCTGTCGCAAAGCCCAGCGGGTGGGCGACCGCACTGGCACTGAAGAGCCAACCAGGCAGCGCTGATACGAAGGCTAGTAACGCCAGCCTGAGAGAGGCTGAGGGCGCAGCCCAGAGGCGTGGGGGATCGCTCTCCCAGCCTCGCCTCTGCGCGGGATCTCGCTCACGCCTCGAGTGCAGACAGGGGACCGACACTCGTCTCCGTGCCGAAACCATTCACTCCGGCACCGAAAGCATTGGCGACGCTGACCAACAGCTTCGTCATGCTGTTATCGGTGGTGGGTTGACACCACATGTCGCCGGGTGGACAGTCATCGGCCAGCTTGATGCGACGCCCGGTCTTGAACCGACCATGCGCATTGCCCGCCACCACGACAGGGACGTTCCGACTGGAGTGCAGAGCAGGGTCGCCCATGTCTCCGGCCATGACGATCAGGGTGTCGTCGAGCACGCCGAACTCCATCAAGCGGTCCATCAAGAGCGCTAGCTTGCCGTAGCTATAACGATTCTGCACGCCAAGCGTCACCCACGTCTGGCGGTTATCCGGTGAGTATTGGTGGGCCATCGAATTGTGCACATCGACCGCTGCACTGTAGCCCATTTGGTCTTCTAGCCCCGTGCCCATGACCGCGCCGCGACTTAGATCGCCCTGGAAAAAGGAGACGAAGCGAGTGATGTCACAAGCAAACGCTTGGGCAATGATGTCGATGTGAAGATTGTGGTCCTCGTCGGCGTGGGGCCCGCCATTGTTCCACGTGCTGTAAGTGGGATACTCCTGGGGCCGCGGATTCGTCGCGCACGACGGATCCGCCGAGCCACCGCCTCCGCCGCCTGTGCCCGAGCCTCCGGATACAGCGTCCAAACGCTTCTCGATGTCACGCAGCGCAGTGAGATGTTGGTCGAGCTTGTAGTGCTCCTCGGCAGCAAGCCGGGAGCGAATCCGGGCGATGTCGGCACGGAAGAAGTCGAGCGTGGATTTGCCTTGTTCGTAGGCGAAGTTGCCGCCCGTCGCGTCGTTCGCTGCTGCTACGGGTTGGAACCCGCCGAAGACCTTGTCGAAGGCGCGCGAAGGGCTGGAGATTTGCGGGATGACGGATCCCCCTGCCCCCAGTGAGATGACATCCGGGGCCGAGCTGCTGTCACCCGTGCCGACGGATAGCGTCAAGCTGGTGACGACGGTGGAGTCTCCGAGTCCTTTCTCGACCGCGAGATACTGGTCGAGCGAAGTGGTCGTGCCCGCACTGCCGGCGAAGATGGTTTTCGGTGCGTCATGCCCGGCGCCGTTCATCAGGTCGAGCCCTTCAATGACAGCGATCCGGCTCTTGTGTGATTCGAGGGGAGACAAGACGCTGTCTGCGTAGTTCAGGTTGAACGAGGTTTCCGTATCCCCGTTCTGCATCCGGAACAACGGCGACGATGCGCTGTGCGGGTGATACATGGTGACTAAGCGCAGGGGCGCATCGGTCTGTCCAATCGCCGAGCGCTCGAGCAACCTGAAGAAGGGAAACGCCACGGCCGAAGCTCCTACGGCGCGCAGAAAGGAACGTCGGTGTCGCAGCAATTTCTGCCGGTCCATTGCGGTCTTGATCGTCATTTTATTGTGCTCTCCGCTGGATGAACAGGTCACTTTCGATGAGCTTGACCAACACATCGTCAAGCTGCGTGCGTGTGGATTCGTCCATCGTCTCCCAGGTCTTCACGAACTCGAGCTCGGTTGCTGGATTAGCCCAGGCGAAGGCGTAGCGAGCCGCCGTTCGCGCAACACAACGCTGAGCCAAATCGCCCTGTGCCACCTGCTGCAAGAAGTCGGCAGCGCCGTCGAAGGTATACTCCTCATTGCCGATGCGCAAAGAGCCAGAGGCATCCACCTCATGGCCATTGTTGTCCTGCGGTCCCTGGCGCACACGCCCGCCTTCGTCGAACTCCTCGAAAGCGAACCCGATGGGATCGATCAGCTGGTGACAGGATTGGCAAAGGGCGTCGCTGCTGTGGGCGGCGAATAGTTGACGCGTCGACAGGTTTGGATCGGGCGGCGGAGCGGCAACCACTAGATCCACACTCGCCGGGTCCGGCGGATCCGTACACAGAACCTGCCGCATGAACGCGACGCCGCGGCGAATTGGCGTCGATTGGCTGGGTGAGGCATGTCCACCGAGAAACGAAGCCTGCGTGATGATGCCACGACGCGGAGAGCCAGCGAGTGAGACTTGGCCAGAGCCTGACAACCCGTAATAGCTGGCCACTTCTTGCGACGCCACCGTGAAGTCAGCGGTGAGCAGCGTACGAATGTCGGCGTCGTGGGACTCGATGACGGTGCGAACGAAGTCGCGGCTTTCGTTCAGAAACTGCTCCCGGCGTTGATTGAACTCCGGAATGTTGTCCTTGGAAGCATTCAGTACCCAGTCGGACGTGAACCACTCCACCATCATGTTGGTGAG
>CAZNZA010000045.1:0-28775 GCA_964577325.1 uncultured Polyangiaceae bacterium | reverse complement strand
GCTTGCACGATGGCCGCCGCAGCTGTTTTAGCCACGCGTTCGATCTCCGCGTTCCAATCCGAGGACACCGTCTGTGCTTGATTTGCCGAAAAGTTACGCTGGCGCACGTCCGTAGGCAGGGTAGCTTCGTACGGCTCCGTCGTGCCGAGTAAGGCGCGCACGGAGTTGCCATATTCGCGATTACTCAGCCTGCGGATGCGCGACGGGACCAGTGGACTGCCGCTGGCGCCGGGGGATCCGGTCGTTGGAGTCGGCTGCGTGGGGTCATCCGGTTGCTCACCGCCGGTGGTCGGCTCAGACGACGGATCGCCAGGCGAAGGGTCGACGCCCGCTTGACCGCCGCCTCCGCCGCCCAGGTCGCCCGACGTCGGTTCTGCGCCCCCTGCGCCGCCTCCGCCTGCGCCGCCTCCGCCTGCACCGCCTCCGCCTGCACCGCCTCCGCCTGCACTACCCCCTGCAGCTGCACCACCCATACTGCCGTCAGAAGGGGAGACGCCGTCGCCCGAGGGGCTGACGTCGCCACCACTCCCGGTGGGTTCGTTACCTCCCGGCCCTGGCCAGATGTGGCCGTCGTCTGCGCCGCAGCCAGCTACGGCCAGGGCGCCCAACAGGGCAACGGACAACGTGCACGGCCAGATGGTCCTACGCTCACCTGCAACAGACTCACCTGTAGCGGGACGTCCCTCGGTGCTCGAAAAGCGAAACATGCCGCTAACATGCCAGGCACGATCGGTATGAGCGAGGCGGAAAGTCGAGAACTGCCTCCGACGGCAAAACGCGCCCAGGCGTTGAGTGTAAGGCTGCACCGGGGCGGTAAATTGAAACGCCGATACGATCGGATTGAGAACGCTTTTGGTGCAACGGATCCATTCGTTCGCGGACCTCACTCGTCAGCCACAAGAAAGAGCTGGCCAGCTCTTTTTTTTGAGCCTTGTCCGCCACCTGGCAAAGCGGTCAAACGCCGGCGTGCAAAACGCCCTACCGCACTTTGAATTTGCTCGAGGAACACGTGGTGGTCCTCGACCGCTTGGTCGACGCAGCGTGAACCAAACAGGCGCCGCGCTTCCTCGGTCAGCGTTTCAGCAAACACCACCTGAGTAAGCGCTAGGCTGCGCAACTGAAACTCCAGGCGCTCCATGTCCGCCCCCTGCTGCTTCAGAACGGTAGCCAGCATCGGAGTCGACAAGCGTATCCACTCGCCACTGCCAATCAGCCGAAAGCGCCAGCGTGTGGGAGACTTGTCTCTCTCCCAGTACAGTTCGAAGCGCTGCTTTCCGTCTGCGTGAGGAGCGACGATGTATATTTGAGGGTCGATGGCGTAGCGGTCGATGAAGTCGAGAACGGATTGCATAGGACCAACCGGTGTGAGCGGGGCGACCAGCAGCCGCCGTGCATTGCCTGAAGTATCCGCGACACAACCCACACGTCCACACCTAGTCACCTCCGTACCCTAGAGCTGCCCCGGAACAGGGCACCCCTGTACACATTGGAGGCGACACCCGCCTTCCACGCACTCGCGTCTATATCTACCGTGCTTGGTCGTGAGCATCCATACGCGCTTGCTGCGGAACCGCCCAGCGCACGCCGCTCGTCGGCGCGTCTTCTGAAGTGAAGCGTTTCACATGGGCAGCCAGTACGATGTCCGCAGCCTCTTTCAACGATACCCGTCCCGTGTTGATGATCATGTCGAACTGGGTGGGCTCCCGGATGTCGATCCCGAACGCCTGACGGTGAAAAGCGCGCCGTTCGTCGTCTACCCGCAAGACCTTCTGCAAAGCCTCCGACTCCGGAAGCTGGTCCCGAGCCATGACACGTCTCACCCGATCTTGCATTGGACTTATCACTCGAACGCGCAACGTCGCGGTCGGCTCGAGCAGCAGGTGCCCGCCGCGTCCGACGATAACCGCCCGACCAGCACTGCCGATGCGGCGCACGACTACAGCCAACGCTTCCAAGTAATCAGCGGTCCGGAAGCCGCCGCCGTCGATCAGATCGGCCACGAAGCGCTCGATGCGGTCGCGGCATCGCTCGTCGATAGTCTCCACCAGCGCTGCTTGCACCTGGGCACGGCGCGCAATCTCGTGGACCATCTGCTGTCCAAACAGGGTGTAGCCGAGCTTCTCGGCGACCATGCCAGCAAGGTCACCCCCTCCCGCACCGTACTCTCGAGACAGCGTGAGCACGGGGTGTAGGCACTTTGCTCGCTCGCCGCTTCTTGCTGCGCCGTCTCGGTCGCCATGGTACTCGTCACGTCCGTCGCCGACTCCGCTAAGAGACCGTGGGAATGGGCCGCTCACCGCGTACTGGGATCGTTCCGGACGCGAGACCTTCCGCTCTCGGTCGTGGTAACGCAACACCTGCACATCGACCAGTCTCGAAACACTACGACCAACTCGCGCCATACACACCTCACAGTCTTTGTACTATGATGTCATCAGCCTGACCAGCAGCGGTAACCTCCGCCAGGCTCCAGCGGGGAGCCGCCCAACCCGCGGCATATCGCCACTTGATCCGAGCAACGGATGAGGCTTACGATAACAGGCCGTGACCAGTCTGAGGACGTTAATCTCAAGCGGCACGATTTGCGTTATGTCGCAGCGCGCCATGTACCACCACCTCTGAACTATTCCCGCCAAGCATAGAGCCTGCCAAAGGCCCACGCGTACGCTCAGCGGAAAGCCTCACCCTTACTGCAGCTGGTGTTCGAACACGAACCACCGGCCCTGCGACCCAAAGGCGCTCGTCCCTGCTCAGACTCACGGCTGTCCGAAGGATCGACCCACTTTGCCGTCAGACGGAGTCGCTGCCCCAGATGTCGTTCTGTTCGCCGCTGACACCCCAACATGTGGGGCGTGGGGGCATGTGGGAAGCTCGGCCTAGGTTGGTTCTAGCAAAGGCTGGGAAAGCCGCCTACGGCGCGCCGGAACGTGCCGCTTGTGCTGGGAAGCCCGTGTGGCTGCAACCTGACATGGTTTCAGTCGACAAATTTTAGCTGTACATTTAAACAGCTGGCCTGATCGTGTTCATACGTTCAGCTGCTACGCGGAATACTGAATGAGTTCAAAGGGTCCGGCTTACGAGAGGGTTTGGTCGAGTGATGCGGCACAGGCAGGTGCGCCGCAGGTCGACGTGGTGGCGCCGCGCCCGATCTTGCGCCTTTACACCGAACGACTCCTGGTAGAGACGAACTCCGAGTCCGCATACGTCGAACGCGACGTTGCAGTGTTAGCCCTAGATTTCGAGTACGGTACGACACGGCTAAAGGTCTCGGATGCTCAGGAGAGCTTCTTCATTGCTAGCTCTGGCTCCTTGACGCGGGTCTCACGAAATCGTGCCGCTGAACGGCAAGCACAATGTGTATTGGAGAGCTTCGGTGCCGTAGAGCTCAGTTGTGTTCCTACTCTCTACGGTGAGGCTAGTGCCGATTACCTAGTGCACGTTTCGGACAACGTGCATGCACTATGTTCCTTCAGCGCCTATGCCGTGCCTCAACTGGAACGGCTGGGGTGGACCATCGAGGTCGCTGCGGACTATCCCTATCAAGTCGTGCGTGCCGAGACGCCGTGGTATGCGAACATCGAGGAGGACGAGGCCAAAGACAACTGGTTCAGTCTGGAGCTTGGAGTAGACGTCGACGGCCAACGCATTAATCTGTTACCTGGTCTACTGGAGGTACTCAACACGTGTGCTGATTCAGAGAGTCTCGAGTCCATATTTCGCACACCAACGCGCTTCAGGGCGATTCCCATCGATGGCCATCGCTACGCGGTTTTGCCGCCTGAACGCCTTCGTCGACTGTTGTACGTGCTGGAGGAGCTGTACTCGGGTAACCGTAGGTCACTAGCGCTGCGCGAGACAGACCTTCCACTAGTCCGTGGTCTAGATGAAACGTTCGATGACGAACAGCAAAGCCTACGCTGGACCGGCACCCGTTCCGCGGTCGAAAAGGCAAGGCAGCTTGCCTCGACAGATGGTCCTCCAAAAGTTCGTCCCGCAACAGGTCTGCAAGCGACGCTTCGTCCGTACCAGCAGGAAGGGCTGGAGTGGCTACAGAACCTCATAACTAACCGCGTCGGCGGCGTGCTGGCAGACGACATGGGGCTGGGCAAGACTCTGCAGACGATCGCTCACCTCGCCACTGAAAAAGAGAGCGGTCGCATGGACTCCCCTTCACTCGTGGTCGTTCCCACGAGTCTGATCGGCAATTGGCAGAGAGAGCTGAAGAAGTTCGCTCCCTTCTTGAGAGTAATTGCCGTCCATGGCGCCAAGCGGCATCTGCAATATGAGAAAATTGCTCGTGCTCAGGTGATCGCAACCACCTATCCCGTGTTGCTCCGGGACCTCGACCGGTTCGCGCAGCTCCACTTTCACCTCGTGGTGCTCGACGAAGCCCAAGCCATCAAGAATCAGCGCAGCCAAGCCCACGCTGCTGTGAGCAGCCTGAAGTGCAATCACCGTCTGTGTTTGACCGGCACGCCCGTGGAGAACAATCTCGGAGAGTTGTGGGCTTTGTTTCACTTCCTGATGCCCGGCTTTTTGGGAGACCACCAAACCTTCAAGAGCAGGTACCAAACGCCTATCGAAAAGGACCGCAACGAGGTGCGTTTGCTTCAGCTCAGGCACCGAGTTGCGCCCTTCATCCTGCGCAGGATGAAGGATACCGTGGCCAAGGACTTGCCCCCGAAGACGGAACTCGTCCGCCCCGTGGAGTTGGACGGAGATCAACGCGACCTTTACGAAAGCATCCGTATCGCGGCGCACGATCAGGTGCGACAGGTGATCCGAAAGAAGGGGCTGCATGGATCCACCATCACGATCCTCGACGCCCTGATGAAGCTTCGCCAAGTTTGCTGTGATCCTCGCCTCATCGCTTCACCGGCAGCCCGCACCGTCAAGAACTCCTCCAAGTACGAGTTCCTGATGGAGATGCTCGAGAATCAACTCAGCAATGGACACCGTGTGCTGTTGTTCTCGCAGTTTACGCGCATGCTTCGCTTGATCGGCGATGGGTTGCGCGAACGCGGCTTCCCGTACATAGAGCTCACTGGAGCGACTCAGGACCGGCAGGCCAAGTGTGACCAATTCGAGACGGGCCAGGCGGACATCTTTCTCATCAGCCTCAAGGCGGGCGGCACCGGCCTAAACCTGACGAGCGCAGACACCGTCATTCACTACGATCCTTGGTGGAACCCCGCCGCCCAGGCTCAAGCCACCGACCGAGCGTATCGAATTGGGCAGAAGCGTCCGGTGTTCGTATACAACTTAATCGTGGCCGGAAGCGTGGAGGAACGCATGCTCAAGCTACAACGCCTCAAGCGCCACCTGGCGGATACCATCCTGGGGCAAGGCTCTGCCCACTCGTTGTCCGAAGAGGATATCGAAGAGCTATTTCAACCTCTCGAATGATGTTAAGACCGCACGGCGACGGCAAGCAACGTTCTGCGACCGGGTCGTTAACCTGCAAGAAACTGCGGAGCAGGTTCGTGCTTCAATGCTCCGAAGCGGACGACGAGTTCGACGCGTGACCGAACGTCCAGCTTTCGGTAGATGGCTTTCAGGTGATTGCGCACGGTATGGGGGCTGATGAACAGCACGGTTCCGATGGCCGCGACATCGTCTCCGACTAGCACGCGCTGCAGCACCTCGTACTCACGGCGGGTGAGACGCCGGACGTGAGCGGGTATCTCGAACTCTGCAGACGGTCTGACCTGAGATTCGAAACGGGGCGCGTCGGAAAAGGGGGAAACCGAATTCCGGCTAGCAGCTCGCTCTCGTTCTGCAAAAGCAGCGCGTACTTCATACAGCAGGTCGTCCGACGTGAAGGGCTTGAGCAAGTAGGCATCTACGCGGATCTTCAATCCCTCGATAGCTGTATCGAGCGTTGGCTCGGCCGTCATCACGACCACAACCGGTGGCTCGGGTGCCAGACGTGCCTTAGACGCCAGCTCCAGGCGCTGGTTACCGCGCAAACAGGTGTCGAACACGACAACGTCGGGGCGCCCATTGATCAGCTGCTGTTCCGCCGAATCGCAGTCATCCGTCACCAGGCACTGGTGGCCGCGATCGCGGAGCGTCTGCACCAGTTCATCCAAAGCAGTGGAACGCTGGTCCGCGAAAAGAAAGGTCAGTGTGGGCCAACTCAGATTTTGAATTAAGGAATTGCTCATGCCGTGTAACTTTGGCTCACCTGGACCGCTCTGAGCGGTCCGGAGGCGGAAAGGGCCAGTCGGATTTTAGTGCTATATTCGGCACTTAGGAGATTGCATAGGAGTTTGTTCTGAACACCCGGGACTACGCTGCCAGATCCTGAGGCAGTCTGCAACGCTTGTGCCTCACCTCGTCCACTGCTCCGGGCACAAGAGACGGAGCCGCCGTGTTCCAAACAGACACGTCAACGTCCGCGCCAGCCCTGGCCGCACATGGCTCAAAGATTGCTTCGTCCTTGCCTTTGACGGGGCATGAGGGGCTAAGCGTGGTGAGGAAAGAGCGCAGAGTTGGCGGAATCTGAGGTATAGGCGAACAACGAGGGTTGAACATGGCAGGCATAAGCAAGATCTTGGTTCCCGTAGACTTTTCCAACTGTTCGGCAGCTGCGCTGGAGCATGCGCTGATGTTGCGCGACAAGTTGAACTGCCAGGTGGACGTCATCCACACGTTCGAGGTGCCCACTTTCATCCCCCCCCACGTGGTCGTGCTGATGGGCGAGGTCGACGCGCCGCTGTCCGAGCACGCAGAGCGACACGCCATCGAACAGCTGGATGACTTCATGTTCAGGCTCGGAGTCGGCGAGGACTTGGGACTATCCCGTCGAGTGCTGCTGGGTCCAGCAGCGCTGACAATCTTAGACGTCGTTGAAGAGGAGAAACACGACCTGATTGTCATGGGGACGCACGGTCGCTCTGGCTTTGCGCGGCTGGTGATGGGTTCAACGGCGGAAAAGGTGTTACGCGCCGCCCCTTGTCCCGTGCTCACGGTGAGAGTTCCTGGTCAATGACGCCTATGAAACGAACAAGTTTGCCGGCTGTCTTGGCGACGCCGTAGAGGCCGGCAGTCACGCGCGGCCATTGGCAAGGGAGGAGCAAGGATGCAGTACGTCGTTGTTGTGGGGATCGATCAATCGCCGATGAGTCGATTTACATTGCAGGAAGCCTTCAAACTCGTTTCTGGACGAGGACAGCTGCACGTGGTGCGCTGCGTGGAGGAGGGTCCTCTCGCGGAGCATGCGCCTCACTCGAGCGATGACCCCCAAACGCCCCCCGACTTCCGCCACGAGCTCGCCGAGTTCGTCGCGGAACTGAACACGGAGCAAGTCCCCCTCGAGCTGCACCTGCTATTCGGCGGACCTCCTCAAGATCAGCTGTGCGCATTGGCATCTAAGCTCACTGCCGACGTTCTCATCGTCGGAGCACAAGGCGAGCGCGGCTATTCCCGTATGTGGATAGGTTCTTGCGCGGAAAGCGTGGTACGCAACGCTCCGTGTTCGGTGCTCTTGGTACGGCCGAAAGCCAGCCGTTCATCGAGTTCCTTGCCGGCTTCTCAATCTTCTCCGACCTGAGTTACACCACTTTCGTCTGGCCAAGAGGAAACATTGGATATGGACCTTCCCAAACGGATCCTTGTCGGAGTCGACTACAGCCCCCAAAGCGCTACGGCGATGCGGGCGGCGATCGGACTCGCGAAAAGCTTGAACGCCTCCGTACATCTGCTGAACGCGTGGGTCGCGCCTTATGCCGAAGCACCCATTGATGCAACGACGCTCCCCCGCGAGGTGCGGGACCATAACCTCTTCGAGCTCATCCGTCAGAGCTCCGCAACGTCCATGGAAGCCTTTGTCGCTCAGTTCGACGCTTCGGGGGTAGAGCTCGACTGGTTCATCTCCTCCGGCGATCCCCGCAAGCTGCTACTCCAGCACGCGCAGACCCATCATTGCGACTGGATCGTCGTCGGCACTCACGGACATGCCGGTCTAAAGGCGTGGGTACTAGGCAGCGTCGCCACTCATATCGTTCGCCATTCGTCGGTACCAGTTCTCGTCGTTCCCCCACAGCAGGAGGCCTCAGCGTGACCGGTACTCATCGCACTGGCCTTCGGGTAAAGGACCTGATGACTGCCCCCGTTGCGGTGGCAGATCCGGGAACCCGCGTGCGGGACGCACTGGAGCTATTGCGACGGCATCAAATCCGCCATCTTCCTGTCGTCTCCGATGGCAGACTGGAAGGCTTTCTCTCGGAAAACGATATCCGTGAGACATTAGGCTTTCAGGCTGATGATTGGCAGGTAAGGGAGCGGCTGGATTGGGCCGTTTTTCGTGTCATGAACGAGGACGCTCCCCGAGTGGACCCGGAGCTGTCGGTGGCGGACGCCATTCAAGTTTTCCTCACGACCAAGACCTCGGCTGTTCCCGTGGTGGAGCAGGCATCCGGCGAGTTAGTCGGGATACTGAGCACCATCGATATCCTGAAGGCTGCCAAGGCGCGCTTCTGAGCGTCGGTCTGATTTCGGTGGCGGTGGTTTTGCGCTGAGACACCGGGGATCTGCGATGACTCCCGCTCACAGACGGTCCAAGACTTCCTGTAGCTGTTGCTGCCAAGGCAGGATCGGACCGATAGCCGCTTCGGAAAGACTCAAATCGAGGACGCTATAAGCCGGTCTCTTGGCAGGGCGCGGGAACTCAGCTGTCGTGCATGGCTGCACTTGCGCTGCTGCGTGCACCCGCTTCTGCAGCTCGCAGGTGAGTTCGAACCACGTGCACTCCCCCGCGTCGCACAGGTGGTATGTCCCTTCCACATCAGCGTTCATCAGCGCCCAAGAATTACGCACGAGCCCCAGAATACTCGTCGGTCGACCACGCTGGTCGTTCACCACGCGCAGCAATGGTTTATCGGCTAGGAGACGCAACATCGTGAGGACGAAATTGTTACCCCATGGTCCGTACACCCAGCTGGTGCGCACGAGCAGCGGACGACCAGCGTAGTTACGCACCGCTTCTTCCCCAGCCGCCTTCGACCGACCGTAGCCGCTCTGGGGGGCGATCGGTGCGTCGACTTGGTATGGTTCGCTGGCGTCGCCGGAGAACACGTAGTCCGTGCTGTAGTGCAGAACGCGAGAACCGTATTCTTTTGACGCGAGCGCGATGACTTTGACGGCATCTGCGTTGACAGCGAATGCTGTCCGTTCGTCCTGCTCAGCGGCGTCGACAGCCGTGTACGCGGCACAATTGATGACCCAGCGGTAACCGGTGGCAATCGTATCGCGCACGCGCTCGTGATCGGTCACGTCCACACACAATCTGCCCTCACGCCGGCGGGAGACGGCATCGTGCGCTATCTCGCGCTCGATCAAGAACTCCTCCCAGGCGCGGCCCAACATGCCGTCCGCGCCTAGCAGTAAGACATCCTTGGCCGTCATTCTGCGCCTTCGAAGACGGGTAAACGGGCGGGATCGATCGCGGACAATCGAGGGTGTGCCTTGTCCCGCGGCGATACCTCACCAATCTCTGCCGGCCAAGCGATGGCTAAGTCAGGGTCGCTGTACACGACGCCGAGCTCGCACTCCGGATGGTAGTGATCGGTGCACTTGTAGGAGAACAATGCGACCTCGCTCAGAACCAGGAAGCCATGGGCACAGCCGGGCGGTACGTACAGCTGAAGATGATTCTCGTCCGACAGCTCGAAGGCTTCCCACTGCCCAAAAGTCGGTGAGCCTCGCCTTACATCGACCGCGACGTCCCAGACCTTTCCTAGTACTGCGCTCACCAGCTTCCCCTGCCCATGGGGATGCTGAAGATGCAAGCCTCTTAGCGTTCCTCGACCTGACCGCGATAAGTTATCCTGCACGAAGGGCAGGGCTATCCCCGACTTTGCGTAACGTTCGCTAGCGTAGGTTTCCAAAAAATACCCACGCTGGTCACCGAAGACCTTGGGTTCGATCAGATACATTCCAGGAATCTTCAATGCCGTCGTCTTCATCCCCTGCTCCGTTCCTCTTCGGTCGTCATCGACGTTCCACGCACTGGATCAAGTACTGACCATAGGTGGTCTTGCTGAGTGGCTTCGCGAGTTCGAGCACCTGCTCTGCGCTGATCCAACGATTGTTGAATGCCAGTTCCTCGGGACAAGCTATCTGCAACCCTTGTCTCACCACAATCGTATGAATGAAGTTTCCAGCCGCCAACATGTTTTCGGGAGTGCCGGTATCGAGCCACGCGATGCCGCGACCCATACGCTCGAGGTGCAGGTCCCCCTGCTCGAGATATTTTTCGTTGAGGTGAGTGATCTCTAGTTCCCCGCGCCGAGAGGGCTTCAACGTTTTGGCAAAGGCCACCGCCCGCTCGTCATAAAAGTACAGTCCAGTGACTGCATAGTTGCTCTTCGGGTGCTCCGGCTTCTCCTCCAGACCGATGACGCGCCCGCTTGCGTCGAACTCGGCCACACCGTAGTCCCGAGGGTTCTGTGTGTGGTAGCCGAAGATGGTCGCACCGGCGGTGCGGGCTGAAGCACGTTGCACCATCTCCGGTAACCCGTGACCATAAAAGATGTTATCTCCCAAGACCATCGCGCTCGGTGCCCCGTCAAGAAACGACTCGCCGATCAGAAACGCTTGAGCCAGCCCCTCGGGCTTGGGTTGCACCGCAAACTCGAAGCGCATCCCCCACTGGGATCCATCCCCCAGCAGCCGCTTGAACTGCTCGCTCTCGTGGGGCGTGTTGATGACGAGTATGTCGCGAATACCCGCCAGCATCAGTACGCTCAACGGATAGTAGATCATCGGCTTGTCGTATACTGGTACGAGCTGCTTACTCACGGCATGGGTGATGGGATACAACCGCGTGCCACTGCCACCCGCTAAAACGATACCTTTTCTCATTCCACACCCCGCTTGCTGTAGTTCTGTTCGACCCACTCCCGGTACTTTCCCGTCTGGACGCTAGCGACCCATTCCGGGTTGCTCAAATACCACTCCACGGTCTTCTCGAAGCCCGACGCAAAAGATTCTTTTGGCTCCCATCCGCACTCTGCTCGCACCTTGGCAGCATCGATGGCGTAACGTTTGTCGTGCCCGGGACGGTCAGCTACGTAGGTGATGAGGCTGATCTTTGCTGCGGGGTCTGCACCCGTATGGCGCGCCACCAGCTCGCAGATGCGGTGGACTACGTCGATGTTCTGCAGCTCGTTATTGCCGCCGATGTTGTACGTTTCACCGATTTTGCCTCTATCGATGACGGCCCAAATGGCGTCGCAGTGATCGGCAACGTAGAGCCAGTCTCTGATGTTGGTGCCCTGTCCGTATATCGGCAGTGGCTTATTGTCCTTGGCGTTCAAGATCATCAACGGAATGAGCTTTTCCGGGAACTGGAAAGGCCCATAATTGTTGGAACAGTTCGTCACCTTGACGGGCAGGCCGTAGGTTCGATGCCACGCACGCACCAAGTGATCACTTGCCGCTTTGGATGCCGAATAGGGTGACGACGGGTCGTACGGCGTCGATTCCGTGAAGTAGCCTTCCGCACCCAAAGATCCGTATACTTCATCCGTGCTGACATGGTGAAACAAGGCAAGCTGGGAACCCAAAGCGCGGCAGGACTCGAGCAGATTGAACGTGCCCTCGACGTTGGCCTGCAGAAAACTACGCGGGCCCACGATGCTGCGATCGACGTGACTTTCTGCCGCGAAGTGGACTACGAGCTCCGGCTTGAAGTCGGCTACCACAGCAGAAGTCGCTTCGGCATCCGCAAGGTCGACACGCCTAAACTGATAGTTGGGACAACGCGCTGCCTCCTCCACGCTTTTGGGGTTGGCGGAATAGGTAAGCGCATCCACGTTGAGAAACTCGTCGCTCGGCCGCGTGGGAACCGACATGTTCAGAAAGTTCGCACCAATGAATCCGCAGCCACCGGTCACCAAAATTCTCATGGCCCGCAGCGTACCGATGGCGGTTCCCGTGCGCAACGACGGCCGAGGGAAAACGACCCTGAACGAGCGTTTCGCGGCGGCGGCCCCCTCCCGCGTCCCGCCCGAAACTTCCTCGCCCGAGGCTGACCGCACAGGTGTCAGGTGCGCCGCTCTACCGCATCTTGAGCACCCCGATCAGGTCCAGGCGGTTCAGTCGCCGGCGCACGAGCCCAGCGCTCACCAACGCCGCCGCTGCAATTACGACGACTGCAAAGGTGTAGGTCTGAACGGAGGTGACGACCGGGAGTCGGTACCGTTCAGGGTCGACCATGCCACTAAGGCCCTGCACCATGAGCTGCCCGAAGTATAAGCCGAGGGGCAAGGCCAACAGGACTTGAACCACCAACTCTCCCAGCAAGATGGTCGATATCTCTCCTCGCGTCATACCGAGCACCCGGAGCGAGGCGAGGTCACGGTTGCGCACGGATAGGGTAACGCGCGCGTTGTTGTAAACGACACCGACGGCGATGACCGCCGCAAACAAGGTCAAGATCCCCGTCATCACCACGACGGTTTGATCCATTTGCTCACTCATCTTGTCCAAGCTGTCTTGCGCTGAGGTCACGCTCAAGACCTGCGGGTACGTATTAATTTTGCGCATGACGTCGCTTCGATGCGCTTCGTCCAACCTCAATAGCAAGGAGCTGGCCTTCAACTCTTCGCCCAGCAGACGAGACAGCTCTCGAGCGCTCATATGAATCTGCAGCCCGACCATTTCGTCGACGAGACCGACGACACGGACGTCCAGTGCAACACGGTGTTCGTCAAGCGTCTCGAGACGCAGCTGTCCGCCGACATCCAGAGCAAGGATTTCCGCAAGTTTCCGCGTCACCAGCACGCCGCTCTCGGGCACCTCGAAGACCTTTCCTTCGACGTCTACTACCTGGCGAAGATCCCCTTCGTCGGGATAAGCGATGAGCGCCCCATCGCGATGACGATGCCCCACGCGCATCCGAACTGGAAGTGAACGCAACCCTTCAACCCCGAGCACGCCTTCCAAGCGACCTACTTGACTGAACGCCAGAGGCTGGTTGGCCACGGTGAGGTCGACGACGGCGTCCTCGCGCCAGGCCCTATTGAACTGGACATCCAACAGGTGAGCGACAGCGTCGACGTTGTAACGACCGACGACGAGTATTGCCACACTCATGGCGACCGCGAGCGCGGAGATGATGGTACGAAGCGGTCGCCGCGTGATCTCGCGCAGCACCATCTTCACGGTAGGCGACAAGTATGCACCCATGCCCACTTTTTCGAGCCAAGACTTACCGAAGCGCCCAGGTGCCGCTGGTTTCAACGCCTCGGCGGGTGGGAGCTTCAGGACCTGTACCAACGACAAAGCCGCTCCCGTACTCGAAGCCAACAACCCGACCAGTACTGCTAGTAGCAGGGTCCCGGCGTGGACATCATAGCTCAAGAAGGGAAAGCGAAAGAACCCAGAGTACAAGGCTGTCATCGCACTACCAAGCCAAGCCCCAATCCCCATCCCGAACATCACCCCCAATACACCGATGGCCCACGCGAAGCCTAAGTAATGGCGAACAACCTGGAATCCGCTGTATCCCAAAGCCTTCAACGCAGCAATCTCTGGTCTTTGTAAACCAATCAGACGTCCAAGTACCACATGAAGAACAAACGCTGCGACGCCGAGAAAGATGACCGGTACTACCGTCGCCATGCCACTCAGCTGTCGCATCTCGCCTTCGAGGAAATAGTTCGAGCTTTGCAGTTCCCGGGGAACCACCGAAACGCCCCCGTACGGGCGAGTGATGCGCTCGACTTGGTCTACGACGCTTTTCGTGTTCGCGCCGCGTTGCAGTCGGAATACGACGTCATTGAAAGCACCTCCAAACTGGTACGCAGCCGCTAGAACGTCGCGACGCATCCAGAGGATGGCGAAGCGAGCATCATCCACGCCCATCTGGTTGCTAGCATCCAGCGGGTAAACGAACTCTGGGCTGCTCGCGATACCTACGACGGTGAGCCTGCGCAGCGTGCCGTTCAGGATGGTCGGCAGGGGGTCGCCCACGGCAATACCATTCTCCGACGCCGCCTTCTCGAGCACGACGACCTCGTCGGTACGGCCTGGCTCGGGCAAACGTCCGCGCTGCACGAACAGCTGGTTGAGTCGGGGCTCGCCGAACTCCGGTAATGAAACCACGCGGCCGTACAGCGCATCGCGGGCAGTGCCGAGAGGAATACGCACGCGTTCCACCACCCGTGTTTCGACCATTGCTACGCCGGGAACTGACTCCAGTTGCTCGGACAGCGACTCCGGTGCACGCTTCAAACTCGCGAACACGTCCGCAAATCGGAACTGCTGGTAGTACCGGTCACGTGTCGCAACCAGCGAGTCCCAAGTGCTTTGCAACGTGACGTAACTCGACACACCGGCGGCGATGACCAAGGCTATCGTCACTACCTGCGCCTTCGATGACAGGAGGTCCCGCCTCAACTTCGCACCTAGAGCGCTCATGGGCATGGATGTTGCCGAATTTTTCGTGCTCGTTGAGGGAAAAGAGCTGCATCGGGAGCAAAGTTACCGCTGTGCCCTCCAGGCCTCGACAGCAGCCACCAAATTCTGATAGGCGCAGTCGTTGTCCCTGCGTCATCAGGGCTTCTGTTCCCCCCGAACCTGTCGAGCGCATGCCTCTCCCTGGCCGTGATCACCCACCGGGCGCTTCGGAGCCCGTACTGCAAGCCATCGATGTGACGAAAACATACGGCCAAGGCGAGACGGCCGTACATGCCTTACGCGGGGTGAGCCTCGAGTTGATGAGCGGCGAGTTCGTCGTGTTGCTAGGCCCTTCTGGAAGCGGCAAGTCGACGTTGCTCAACATCATGGGAGGCTTGGACACGCCGAGCTCCGGCCGTGTACTTTATCGTTCACAGGAGATCACTGCTGCCACAGAAGCTCAATTGACGATTTACCGTCGGGAGCACGTGGGTTTCGTGTTCCAGTTTTACAATCTCATTCCTAGCCTCACGGCCAAGGAGAACGTTACCCTGGTGACGGACATTGCGGCCAATCCCCTAGACGCCGAAGAAGCTCTGAAGCTCGTGGGACTGGGAAATCGCCTCGATCACTTTCCGGCCCAACTCTCCGGTGGTGAACAGCAACGCGTGGCAATTGCCCGCGCGATCGCTAAACGCCCTGAGGTCTTACTCTGCGATGAGCCAACCGGCGCCCTCGATTACAAGACGGGAATGGTCGTCCTGGAGGTGATCGAGCGGATCAATGTTGAACTCGGAACGACCACGGCCGTCATCACCCACAACGCCGCGATCAGCGATATGGCCAATCGCGTGATACGGTTCGTCGATGGGCGGGTAGCCAGCGTCGATACAAATACCCATAAAAAGTCACCGAAGGAGCTGTCGTGGTAACCAAGAAGCCAGCCGAACTCCCCAGTGCGCCGAGCAGGACCAGAAGCAAGCCCTGGGTCAAGCGCGTCGTACTGATGGCCGTCGTGGGCGCGATGGTCTTCGGTTTGATCTTCTCGCTTCGAGCCAAGCCCATCCCCGTCGAAGTGAGAGAGATCAAGCGCGGCACCTTCGTGAGAACAATCCGTGAAGATGGAGTAACCCGTGTGCGAGAACGTTACGTGGTCTCGGCGCCGCTGTCCGGGAACGTTGGTCGCCTGAGCCTGCGGGCAGGCGACATCGTGAAAGAAGGAGCACCTCTAGCAGCCATCCGACCGGCACTGCCGCCTTTGCTCGACAGCCAGAGTCAGAAGGAGCTTCAAGCCAGACTAGCAGCAAGCCAAGCTAGTTTGGCCCGTGCAAAAAGTGCCCAGACTGCCGCCGAATCCAACCTCCGTTATGTGCAGCTCGAACTCGCGCGTTCGGAGCAGCTGGCTGCCAAAGGGGCCGAGCCGGAGGCTAATCTGCAGGCGCGAAAGGCGCAAACACTGGCGGCCGAACAGGACTACAACGCAGCCCGTTACGCACGTCAAGTCGCCGCGCATGAAGTCGAAATGGCGCGGGCGGCGTTGTTGAGAGCCAATGGGCAAAGCGACAACCGCAACGATGCCTTCCACCTGCTTGCTCCGGTTGATGGGAAGGTATTGCGCGTTTTTCAAGAAAGCGAAACTGTCGTCCCCGCTGGAGCGGCGCTCTTCGAGTTAGGGGATCCCAACGTGCTCGAAATCTCGGTGGACGTGTTGACCACCGACGCCGTTCAGATCCGCGAAGGGTCGAAAGTTGACATTCTTCGCTGGGGCGGACCACGAACGCTGGAGGGTCGCGTGCGAAGGATCGAGCCCCAAGCAAGCACCCACATCTCAGCGCTAGGCGTAGAAGAGCAACGCGTGAACGTGATCATCGATCTGCTCAGCGAGCCATCGAAATGGGAAGGCCTTGGCGACGGCTTCAGGGTGGAAGCGGAAGTAGAAATCGAACGCCAATCGGATGCGCTGCTGGTGCCGGAAACCGCATTATTTCGCGACGGTAAGAATTGGGCCGTCTTTTCAGTGTCGGATGAGGTCGCAACGCAGCGCCACGTGGAAATCGGTAGCCGAAACGGTGAGCAAGCGGTCGTTACCGCTGGTCTCGATGCTGGTCTGCGCGTCGTTCTACACCCAGGTGATAACCTGGAACAGAACTCTCGAGTAGAGGCACGCGAAGCGAACTAGAGGTTATCGCACAGCGCGCGACGCCCCAATGAGACTCGCGCTGCAAGTCGTGGTAGGACGTGCTGCACGTCTGCATCCAAATGCCGCGCACCCACAGCGTTTGCTCTCGTTGCGCCTCGATTCAGTACTGCAATCGGGATACGACGCTCCGCTGCCAACTTCACGAACCGAAACCCCGAGAAAACCGTTAGAGACGAGCCAACGATCAGCATCGAATCGCAATGCTCAACGTGAGCTTTCACGTGATCCACGCGCGCCCTGGGCACGGCCTCGCCAAAAAAGACGACGTCCGGTTTGATGAGGCCTTTGCAGTACTCGCAATCGGGGATTTGCAGCGTCGAGTGCGCAGTCTCTGGAACGAGAGCATCTCCGTCTGGAGCCATCGCGACCTTGTGGCCAGTACTCGACACAGGATTGGTCAACAGGAGCTGCTGTTGGAAGCCCTCCCTCGTGCCGCGCCAACCGCAACGGACACACACGACGCTAGCTAAGTCACCATGCAGTTCCACAAGCCTGCGGCTGCCAGCGCGGCGGTGCAGCCCATCCACATTTTGCGTGACGATGATGCGAGCATAACCCTCCTCCTCCAGCTGGGCCAACGCGCGGTGGCCAACGTTTGGCTCCGCTGCAGCGATGCGCTGCCAACCCTGCAAACTACCAGCCCAATAACGACGTCTGACGGCCTCATTGCCCAAGAAGTCGTCATACGCGATCGGCGAACGGTGCAGCCAACGGCCATCTGCGCCGCGATACGCGGGGATGCCCGAGGGCACGCTGCAACCGGCGCCCGTGATGATGACTACGTTGCTCCACGCACTGACATGCTCCAACCATTGCTCGACAGACCCACACCCGGTCATGCAGGTCTATTTGGCGCATAAGCTCTTCATCAGCAACGGCATGCAAGCTAATGTTGTTTCGCGGGATTCGGCGCGCTGTCGATCGAAGTCGCCCCAGCTCAGCCAGTGAGCGCGCGCGCGCGGCGACTTTACCACGAACACTTCATCCAACGTGCCGGGCGGTTCCTTCCCCAGGCGAGGGTCGATGCGGTGCAACACACCGAAGCGCGATGGCCGCCATCTCCGCCACCCAGCGATCCCAGTTCGATCGGCGGCACCTCCGTCGCCGTAAAGCTCCCCTCGCAGGGCTGTGGGGGCACACAGGCGCGGAATGGAGCATGAGGCCACGACTGCACGGCGCAAGTCACCAGAAGTGATCAGCTCATGAGCGCCGTCCAAGCGCGTTACACCCACCCCGAACGGTCGCTCGAGCTGTGAGAACTCTTCAGGCAACTCGCGCTCCAGAATATCCATGAGCGGGCGCAACGAGCACAGTCCCGTCCACGGACGAGCGCACAACGCCAAGTAGGCCACCGGGCGTGAGCCCTGAAACAGGGAGCGAAGCTGTTCCGGGGAGCGACCTGTAGCGAGGAAGGCCCCTATCAAAGCTCCAGACGACGTACCAACGATGGCTTCGTAGGGAAGTTTTGCTTCATGCCAGGCGTCCAAGAAGCCGAGGTGGCGCGCAAAACCGAGGAACCCACTCGAAAGCAGGAGGTCAGGCGTGACGCTCATCTTGACGCACGAGCTTTGACATTCAGACGCCATCGAAACCGGATGGTGGTCGTCAAGGGAACCGGGCAAATTATTCTTGGGTCGTTGCGAGGTACATCGCCAGTACCTTCTGCGGCTCTTACCCCCGGTGGGGCCGCAGAAAGCACGTCAGTGGAACGGAACAAGCGTCAACGCAAAGGGATCGCGCTCTTGCTCGTCAGTCAACGTTCCAGCTCGTAGCACCGTTAGGCGCCGTCGACTGCCGACTCACAAGCTGACGCGAAAGCCCAGTCCACACTGGCGCTGTACCGCGTCCTGCAGGGCGAGCCGCACCGGTTCCTTGTGATCGACCCCAAGGGCATCGGCGTACCACCAAGCAGTTTCCGGCTTGATCAGCTTGTTTCCACGCTCCAGGTCTACCACTCGGGGAGGGGCCACTTCTAAGGTTCGGGCCAAACCACGCAGCGGGATCCCCAGGTCCAAACGCATCTTCTTCAACGCAGCGCCAGTGTTTACTCGGGCTGTCTTCTGGTTCTTTACCGAAACGGTGTATTCAATCTCCGCATTATCCAGCCAATACTGAAGGACGCCAGCGATTAGCTTAGCGCGGGGAATGTTCAAAGCTTTGGCCAAAACCTCGGTTTTCTCCAAGCTGATACCTTCGGCGCCTCGCTCCCAGGTACTCACCCGAAAGTTGGTGGTCTGAGCCATTTCAGCCAGATCCCGTTGAGTTAACCCTGCGCGCTCACGAGCTTCTTTGATAAGAGTTCCAAACATGGGCTCTCCCTAAACCGCTACTTCCTTCGAAGCAACCAGGAAAGCAGCAAACTCCGTAAATTACCGCAACCGAGACTTTCGGATAGCTCGTAAACTTTCCACATCGGGTCACCAGCCCCCGAAAGTGCACCCGAACAGAACATTTCCGGCACGGCGAACATTTCAGCGTCCTGCGCTAGCCAAAACGGATTAGACCGTGACCGTTGGGCTCGCGGCCGCCGGTCACTGTGTTTCCAGCACGTCTCGGACGTGGCTTCCGCTGGCCGCTGCTTTAGAGCAGGTCCTAGAGGATCACATACATCAGCGTGAGCAGCGCGAGCCACACGGCGTGCAGCACGCCCGTACCCATGCCAATCTTGCCGAACAGCTTCGAGCACTCGTCCGCGTTAACCGAGTCCGCGGCCACGACAGCTCCCAGCGCCTTGACCTTCGGCGCCAGAAAGAACAAATTCCATCCAATTGCCACCAGCATGACCGTCAAGGCGATGTGATAATTCTTCGGCGCAATAGCGAACCCGCCTATTGTGAAGATCAGTCCCACACCAGTGAACAGCGTCATGAAGGACGCTATGCGCAACACGAGCAGGCGCGAGGCCACGTGTTCGACAGCCACGCGCAGGCTGGGTAAACCAGCCGCGTTCGCTTTCCTGAGCAGCCGCGCCCATCCAAAGGAGGCGCCGAGCACCCCTGCGGCCACCGTGATGTGAAAGACCACCAGCAAGATTTTCAAAACATCCATATCGCTACTCGCCGCTTCCGGCGCTCATCCATAAACCAGAAAGCCCGCGAGCGTGAGCTCGCGGGCACCATGCGACATATTGTCCTACATGTGCATCCAGCGACCGGCCGCACCAGGCGCCCGGTCGCTGTGACTTTCACTGTAGTATCTTGAACTCGATGCGCCGATTCTGTGCCTGTCCCGCCTTGGTCGCGTTGTCGGCAACGGGTTCGTCAGGACCAGCGCCTCGCGTCACCAGCCGGGTGGCGTCGATACCCTTGCCCACCAAGTATTCCTTGACCGACTCGGCACGTGCCAAGCTCAGCTCCACGTTACGCTCGCGCGTCCCGACCGAGTCCGTATGCCCCGAGATTTCCAGGCGCAGTGACGGATGCTCCGTCAAGACAGCGGACGCATTGTCGAGTAGTTTGAAAGATTCTTTTCGAATGGTCGACTTACCGAAGTCGAACTGAATGCCCTTGATGACGCCCGTGAACTGCTTGACGCTCTCCGGCACCTCATCGGGACAACCGTCGGCATCCTCGTAGCCGTTCACCGTCTCCGGCTGGTCCGGGCACTTGTCGTTAGGCACCGGGATCCCGTCGCGATCTGGATCGGGATCGGGACAGCCGTCTGGGTCAATCCCTACGACGTCTGGACATTGGTCGGCGGGAAGGGGAACGCCATCCTTGTCCGGATCCAGATCCGGGCAACCGTTGGGCAGAGTTCCGGCCTCCTGAGGGCATTCGTCCACGTTGTCGAGCACACCGTCGCCGTCACTATCAGGAATGGGACATCCATCTGGAGTGTTTGCAGGCGCCACTGGACACCTATCGATGTCATCCGTTAGCCCATCCCCGTCACTGTCAACGGGAGCAGCTGGTGGGGGCGGCGGCTTCTTGCCGCCTATGCCCCACGTGAGACCGAACAGTACTTCGTACCAGTCAGGAGTATCACCGGCGGTCTGCTGAGGCAGCATGTTGTCACGTAGGTCGACGCGCAAGCGAAGGGTATCGCTCAGCGGTATCTTGACGCCTGCGCCGAGGGTAAAGCTGCTATCCGAGTCTTCACCGAGCTTCTCGCCGTCAACCCAAAACGTACCGCCACCGATCGCCAAGAAAGGCGTGAGGTGCTTAGTCGGAACCTGTATGATGCCGTGCAAACGCAGGGCAAACAAGTTGGCGGCCCCGCCTTCGGTGTCAGAGCTTGGGGCGATCATGCCTTCACCCTCTATTCCCAGGTACGGAATGGGTAACCACGCCGCACGCACACCGAACTCGGGCGCTACGGATTCGTAGCGCTGCATCGCGCGGTTGGGATCGCGGAGCGCGTGGTCACCCGGTGGGAACAACCCACCGAGGTAGATGCCCAGCTCTACCGGATGGGGAATGGGCTCGGGGTTGTATGGTTCCGCAGCCTGTGGAGCAGCCGCAGCCACCGGCGCGGCTGGAACGACCTGTGGCGGCGCCTCGTTGACGGGTGCCTGTGCGTCGGCCGAGGTCTCTACCCCGCTCGTCGAAGCAGAAATGCCAACCGATGCATCTTGAGCCAACGCGCCAGCGCTGACCAAGCACCACGATGCCCCCAACGTGCACAAGCTTGTACGAAGTCTGTTTCTCATTTGTCGTTACTCCCAAACCGAATCCGCCCCCTGTTCTGGTTTAGCGAGCGGTTCGATGACTGACCGCGAGTTGACACCCGCGGCCGATCTAGTTTTGATTCATCTGCGTTAGTTCGAATTCACTACCCGCGAAGGCTTGTCATGCTTTCATAAGCACACATTCGCTCACTTACCCTCGCTAGTCTCCAGCCGACTCCTACACTATTTGACCCGCAAACACTACCTTAAGTCAACAACTTGGCGCCCCAGCGCTAGCGAAAGCGAGTACGCATCAGGCAGCTCCCTGGCCGCGTCGCCGTGCGTTAGCCCTCTTCCTTCAACGGAACATCGCACAGATCTTGACGCGCAGCGCGCCGACTGCAAAACAGGCAGTTGCGGTGGTCGGGAGGACGCAAGGTCGCGATGCGCTCCGGACCAACGCCAGGTCGCTCAATCAATACGGAGACGCTAATGAAACGAACATTTGCTTGGAACGCTGCTATCGCGCTTTCTGTCCTCGCTCTGCCCGCTTACGCTCAGGAGCCTGCCGGCCTGCTTTCCACCGAGCAGACGACCACTGGAAGCACGGAGGTTGCTCAAGGCGGCTTTCAAAGCGCGGCAAGACCCGCTGACGATAAAAACTTTTTGGCCCTAGAGCTCATGGCCGGCGGTCTACTCGCAGCCGGTAATGCGCAAACGTTGGCCTACACGGCTGCCGGTAACTTCCAGCTACGCAGAGACATGAACCAGCTCGGGGTGCGGGCCAGTGCGAACTTTGCCCGTTCGTCGGGCGCACGCCTCGATGACGGCACCCTGCCGCCAATGGAAGATACGCTGGAGAACTACCAGGGGTTGATCCGCTACGATCGCTTCTTTTCGAAAGTGGTGTCCGGATTCGTTCAGGTCTCGGCACTCAACGATCCGTTCCAGGGTCTCGACCTCAGACTTAACGTAGATCCTGGCATCGCTATCTATGTCATCGACGATGAACGGGAGCAGCTCTCGTTCGATGTCGGTTATGATCTACAGTACGAAAATTGGACGACGGCCGCCGGTGACGATGACGACACACTGCACAGCCTGCGGCTTGCGGTTCGATACTCGAATAATCTCAATGAAGCCGTCATGTTCAGTAGCGGCGTAGAATACCTACAAGCCCTCTCCCCTTACGAACGCGAGTACCGCGAGCCCACGAACTTGGATACCGAGGACCAGCAATTCGGGGATCAAGTCTTTCGAGTGAATTGGTCAGTGGGCGCCAACGCGAAGCTCACCGCAAAAGTCTCAGACAAGTTCAGCATTGCGACGGCTTTGGACATCAGGCACGACAACAGTCCCATCGAGCTCAACTACGCGATGACGGACATCCTGACTTCCGTTAACCTGGTGTACTCCATGTTCTAGGGGTGGCCGCGCCGAGGCTTGCCCCGCGGTACCCTCGGCGCGACTGACCATCAATGCCTCACCGCTCGGCCCTTAGAGCGCCTCGTTCACCAGCGCTCGGGCCTGAGGCGGCGTCGGAGTGCAGAAGGTCATCCCCTCCCTCGGGTGCCCTAGACTCCTGCGCCAGCTGCTGAATGGTCGCATTGTCGCTTTCCAGGCGCGCCTCTCCGGAAGTAGAGATATCTGCTGTTTCTTCGCGACCAGTATCCGGCGATGGGCCGGCGAGCGCAGAAGGCGCCGAGCCGACGGGGATCTGCTCCAACATCTTGACGGGCACGCCCTCGGGGAACACGATCTCGCGAGCTTCGTCGGGCATGGATATGTTTGCCTCCTGGAACGCTCTCTTCACCAGTCGGACGACGGAAGACCGGACTTTGAGCCAAGAGTGTTTGCTGCCATCCAGCCAAACGTAAACCCTCAGGTTTACAACTGCGCTGCCGAGGCTCTCTGCGAGAACCCACGGCTCGGGCTCTCGTAGTACGGCGGGATGCTGCGCGAGCACCTCCAGCGCCATTTGTTGTGCGTGCGCGATGGGATCGCCATAGCCGATCCCCACTACGAAGTCGATGCGGCGCAGGGGGTTGCTGGTGTAGTTCCTGATCGCGCTTTTGTAGACGGTGGAGTTTGGTATCTGGATGTGGTTACCATCAAGGCTCATGAGGATGGTTGCTCGCACCGTCAATCGCTGCACATAACCCTCAATGCCTTCGATTTCGACCAGGTCTCCCCGACGGAATGGCTGATGCCGCGTCAACAATAAGCTCGCGAGCAGGTTCTCGGCCATATCGCGAAAGGCGATACCAATGACGAGGCCAAGTATGCCCGTGCCCCCAAGTACGGTCGCAGCCAGCCGCGTAAGACCCGCGACCCGTAGTGCCAGGTACAATCCTAAGGTAAACACTAACAGCCCCACACCTCGGGCCGAAAGCTCTCTCACCAGATCGGGCTGATTGCGCCGCCGCATACTCTTACGGAACAGCCAGGTGGCGATACGACCCGCATAGAATGAAATGACGAGAAGCAGCAGACCGACGATGGCGAAAGGCATTGCGCGAGTCACGCCGCGCAACAGCGCTTCCAGGCCGTCGAGGGCCGGGCTGAGATCGGTGAGTTTCGCACGCGTTACTTCGATCTCATTGACGACCGCCACGACCCCTTCAGTGCGTCGTGCCAGCGCCGCCGCCCAGGTATGGTAGCGGTCCTCGGTGGTCGTTCCACCGAGGAATACGACGCCCTCGTTGACGCGCACGTTCGGGTCACTAAACCAACCCGTCGCAAGCAGGATCGGCTGAAGCCGCGCCTGTATCTGCTCGTCACGCGCCTGGGGCGATACGTCGACGCGCTCAGGAGTTGGTAGTGGATCCGACCCCTCCTCCGCTGACTCCCCCTTGGGCTCGGCAGCGGGCGGCTCCAACGCCTGTGCCTGCGCCTGAGTAACGTCGGCTGAAAGGGCAAAGAGCGCCCAAAGGACCCGCAGGGTCAAGGAGGTCCACGGCCCTCTATGGTGCGCCGCGGATGCGCACCGCTTGGACGACAAGCTGGTCATTGCTGCTTGCCTGTCGCTCCCGTGACTCCCTCGAGTGCAGTGGCAGAGTACTCGCCCTTTTTCAGTACCGACAGCTCACCGGCCGCCTCCAAGACCACGGCTTCGACGCCGTCCATGGACGCGAGGCCTTGCTTTCTCACGGCGGCTCGCACCTCACCTGCTGTCAGTCGCTCACGAGGCAAGCGCACCGTATCAAGCTCGCCGCGATAGTTTAGCAACACGGGGGAGGACTTTATCGCCCCCTCAATCGCACTGGAACGACTCGACACCCAAGCGACGAGGTACTGCATACCGGCCAAGACGGAGAAAGCGGCCAGGCCCTCCAGCAGCGCCACGTCCTTGGACAGCAGGACGGTCGCGAGGCTGGACCCCAAAGCCACAGTGACTACGAAGTCGAAGGCGTTCATTTTCGACAGTGTTCGCTTGCCCGATATCCGCAAGATGACGACTAACGCGGCGCAAGCGACCACACCAGCGACTATCGTCCTGCCAATTCCGGACCAACTCTCGAACCACATGAACGCTCCGCTCGAGGTCCCAGACGTCCAGTCAAACAAGTCGCCCCGGCCGCCACATTTGCCTCGTCCTGGGACAGCAAATGGGGACGGGACCTGGATCGTCAAGCTGTCACCCGCGACGATCTGGGCGGGTTCTTAGGATTCGTAAAAAAACTCCGGATGGTCCGTGCGTCGCCGCAAGGTCCAGTCGTACAGGTCGTGAAACGCACCCCGTCGAGCGTTGATGTCGTGGCGACGACGCACGAGAGCCGCTCCGCGCTCCCCCATCTGTGCCAGCACCTCCAGCGGCGTGTTGAGTGCCGCAGCTAGAGCCTGCTCCAATTCGTTCTGCCCGATAGGATGCCACCACCCGCAGCCAAGCGCTGCCAACTCCTGCCATGGCGTGGCGTTGGTGGTGAGGCAGGGAGTTCCACAAGCCAAAGCCTCGGCTATGGCTAATTCCGGATCCCGGTGGTGTGTCGGCAAAACAAACAATGTGGCGGAGCTATAGAGCTCCCACTTCCGTTCGTCGTCGACATGACCGACGTAGTCGATCAGATGCAGCACGCCCAGTCGTTGCGCCTCGTTCTGAACCTCAGCCCAGTGCCCGTCGTCATCAGACCCGGCGACCACCAACCGCCACGGCCCCTGCTCTAACAACGACTGGTGTCTACTTACCGCCCGCACAAGTTCCAGGAGGCCGCTCTTCGGATCGATCCTCGACAGAAAGAGCAGCTGCTTGCGCTGGTCCTTTGCGGTGAATGAATCGGGGCCGTGTGGAACGACGACGGCATTCGGAATGACGGCAATTGGCTGAGATAATCCAAACTCTCTCAAGTGGGCGGCCTCCGACTGTGCAGCGGCATGGAGGACGCTACTGCCACGCAGCACTCGTCGATAACCCATCGCCATGGCTATTCGCTTCATCATCCCACTGTGAGCGATGGCCTCGGGCTCGAGTAATCCGTGAGGCGTGATCACAAGCGGGCGGCCGGCACGCGCAGCAAGACGGCCCACCCAAAGGCATAGGGGCGACCAGAGGCCATTGTAGTGCACCACGTCGCTGCGCCGAACCAGTCGCGCAAGGTCACTAGCTGCAGCTCTACTGCGCGTCAGCGGATGAAGCGAAACACCGTGAGCTTCGAGTTGCGTCACCTCCGGCGCCAACTCTCGTTCGGTATGGGGAAATGCCAACGCCACCTCGAAGTCGGGTGCCGCAATTGACCGACACTGGTACGACACGCACCGAGCTGTACCTCCTGAATCGGCAGTAGCGGCCTCGAGCAGCTGCAGAATCCGGATCGGCGCATGCGCTAGTCTTGCGGCCAAGGGCGCCACCGTAACCCAACCTCTCCAAGACGCGCAAGCGAACGGTCCGTGCAGAGACCACGGTGCCACCTGAGATGCTGCGGAGCCGCAGCCGGCTGAGCCCCTCAGTGAGCGGAGGGAGGAACTGGGGCTGAAGACGCGGCGGTAGCGTTTGCCGCCGCCTCGGCATGTTCCGCCGCATCCTCCGCGGCGCTACCAGCATCGTAGTCGCAGAAGCGCTTTTCCGATGTAGGCCGTAACGCCCCTGTGTCGGCGGCGGTGTCAGCGGCGGCGGCGGTGTCAGCGGCGGCGGCGGTGGCGGCGTCGGGGGGCAACTGCGTAGCGCCCTGCTGGTCGAAACCTGCGGCGTCCGGAACGACCTCGGACGGAGTGATGGCGCCCATGTCGCTTGCATCCGGGCCTAGTCCAGCATCAAAGAAGTGGTCCTCCGGAGCATGCGGCGTGCATTGCCAGGTGCTGCGAGCGCTGCAAAAGCAAAGGTGGGACGCGTATATACAGTGCACAAACGCAGAACACGAAGTCCCCTGTACCGGCACTTCCTGAGGGCATCGCTGTGGCATTGTCTCCGTGCTTGCCGACGCTCCAGCCCCTCCCCCCGCATCGCAAGTCCCGCCGGCGTCCGAGCGTAATGGCCCGCTGGTCGAGCTAATGCCACCTGCCTCAGGCGCCGTCTCGCGACCTCCTGGTGCTGGGCCAACGCACCCTGAGCCAGCCAGGACTAGGGGGAGCAATCGGGCACATAGCTGCACCCGCTGCCGTAACCGGCAGCGTTCGGCGAGCGAACGAAGAGGAGTCGAGAGAGACGTGGGAAAATGTCCTTCCTGGTGCGGCAAGCTGCCGGCGTCCTGTCCGAGGCTTAGTAGCCGCCATTGCCGAGAAGCAGGCATCTGGTCCAGCCGTAGCTCCGAGGTTCGGACCGCGAATCTGCGGCGACTGCTCATGGTAAAGCGTGGTCGCGTTCCAGCGCGAGCCGTACTTTCGGTTCCATGCGGCAACACCTCACGCCTTGACCGCGGACATCCAGGCGTCTCACTCCGTCGCCCCCAGCATCGTGTCGGCACGGGTGCGAAACGTCCAGCCTAGGGGTACAACCCGAGGCTCGAGAGCAAAGCTCCCTCAGCGCGACCGCGTGCTGACGGCATCGTGGTCGCCCAGCACCCGCGGTTGCGCAAAAGTGATCGCGGCAGGGCTACCCCAGACGAAGCTTTCCCAAGCCCGCTCGGCCATCTCGACGAAAGACGTCCAGGGGGAGGCTTCCGTCGCTGTCTGCGGCGGGAGCGCCCAGCCGGTACTTTCCAAACGGAGCTGCCCCCTAAACTCGGAGGAGTTATCCCGCTGCGCCGTCGACCTGCGCCGGGCACGTCGTCCTGTGGACACCAAACGAGAGCGGAACATGAGCGCTTATCATGCATGGCTCATTCCATGATGCCGTAACTCCTGTAACGCGTGGGGTTCGCGAGCGACTGCGGCTCTGATGCGGGCGTTAACCCTGACATTCGTGTCGCGCTTCGCCTGCTCACAGCGCGCTCGGCTGGCACGCACGGCATTGAGACTGGAGCTGCCTTCTCTCGCGCTCACACCAGATAGCTGCCGCTACGGCGTTGCGTTCTCGCCGCGAGGTGCAGGCCGTCCCTCCTCACGAATGGGTTCGCCCAAGACAGCGTCCTGTGCATTGGGACCGAGTAAGGTGCCGCACATCGTGTTGCACAAGGTGTCCTTTTCCTCACACTCACACTTGCCCTCTGCCTTCAACCTAAGCTTTTCCCGCATCTCCTCCCGCGTAAAGCGAGCCAAGCGCTCGATGCGTTCGAAGTCCCAGCCGCGAGCTATTTGCTTGGGGCCCCGCGGGTCCGTCTCCTTACCATCCGGCTCGGCACAGCAGCGAAAGCCCAGGAAGTAGTAGTAGAAACCCTCGTTGTGCGTGTAAATTTTTGGACGACACTGATTGCGCACCCCCTTGTACCAGGGGCCTCCCGTGTTAACGCTGTCGTACTTACCCTTGTATCCAGCCTGGGTTGTTTCGCTTTGAACCACCTCATCGTTGTTTCCTGGTAAGTCGTGTACGCCGTATCCGCTGACGCAGTATGGCTGGCTTCCGCTCCGCACTCCTTGCCACAGGCGAGCCAACTCCGTGGGGTCCCGCTTAGCGACCTTGTTCATGTTTGGATTGTCCCAATCGCGGTCGCCGTTGCACTTGTTCGTATCGCGGACGTACCCATACGGAAAGGGCAGCATCTCAGGCCCCTCGCACGCGAGCGTCCATTCGCTTTCCGTACATAGCCGCTTGCCGAGCGCCGCACACTTTACCTGGGCTTGATAGAAGTTGTTCATCACCTCTGGTCGCTCGCCTTCGACGTTGGGCCACGCGAACTTGTCGATGCAAAAGCGCTTCGGTACCCGCTGCCCTACGCATTCACTGCGGGGCGCAAACCGTTCGCAGACGCGCTTCTTGTTCGCTTCAGAAAACCACTCCTTCTCGCAGTCGTGTTTGACATCCGTGCAATAGTCTCCGTCGACCAACACCATTCCTTCGGGGCAGGACGATGGCTCCGGTGCTTCGACGGCCGCTTCGGCCCGGGGCTGTGCTTGCTGCGCCGACGCCGCATCCGCGGGAGGCGCTGCTTTGAGTTCGGGTGCAGTATCTTCCGGGGGCAAAGTATCGGAAGTGGCGACCGGCGCTGCGGGCGCAGCCATCGAGGGCTGCTGGGACGCACAGCCGATGCTGGT
>CAZNZA010000044.1:33467-37354 GCA_964577325.1 uncultured Polyangiaceae bacterium | reverse complement strand
GCGACCGGGATCGGCGGGGGTGGTTTGCGCTTAAGATACCGGGGATGGGTGCGGGACACATGATCAACGGACATGCGAACGCACTAGCCGTACGGCGCCAGCGGGCCATACGCCCAGCTTCACGAAGTGAGCCCAGTCCTTCCACGTCGGCTGCAAATCATACCCTTCCCGGAATAGCTGCAGGTAAAGTTGCTGGCGTCGCCGAGGGGTATCCGCATGGCGTTGGGCCACCAGCCGATAAGCTCCTTCGAGCTTCTCCCGAGCCTGCTTGGTGACTCTATCGGCGCGGGGATTCACGTCGAACACGTACAAAGGCAGGTCCAGGAGACGGGCGGTAGCCCCTGACTTCATGAGTCTCATGAAGAGCTCGAGATCTTGCCAGGCCGGCAGCTCGACATCGAACGCCCCAACAGCGCGCAGGGTGTCGAGAGGAAGGAAGATCTGATTACCGATGTGGTTCTGATGAAATAGATCTTCGAAGGCGACACTGCCGAGCTTCTTGCTAGCCGAACGCCGCCCACCGCTCGAGCACCAGTCTTGGGTGTACAGGCAAGCCGGCTTCTCACCGCTGCTCACCAACAGCTGCCAATACTGTAGCAAGAGCTTCACGCGCGTCGGCATGAACAGGTCGTCGTCGTCTAAGCCCGTGATGAAGTCGCCTTGGGCTAGTTGGATCGCGGCATTTCTCGCTTTGGCAGCGCCGGCAGACGATTCATGGCGGACATAGCGGACGCGCTGCTCGCGTTGGGACACACGGTGAAGGTACTCCGGCGTGTCGTCGCTCGATCCGTCGTCCACTACTATGATATCGAGTTGTCGGTGCGACTGTGTCAGCACTGAATCAAGCGCAGCCTGTAGAGAGCGCATTCGATTCTTGGTTGAAATATAGATGGAAACGAGCGTCGTCATATTTCACAAAGCCTGCCCGCAGCGAGGCCATGTGACCCTACTGCACAACGCGCCGAACTTCCATGCCTTCGTCGGCTACACCATTTCCCTTTACTCCTCGCAGCAATTTACTCATGCAGTCTTCGATGCGGGTCGTTCTCTCTCCCCCGGCGGAAGCCACCGATACAAACCCGTACCTCAACCTGTTAGAGCAGTCATTGGTACGCCAGGGCGCCCAAGTTCGCCGCTACTTCCCGCGCGCTTTCTTGTCCGACGAGCTCGACGTCTGGCACTTGCACTGGCCGGAGAACGTTCTTCTAGAACCAGACCGAGCGCGAGCGGTTCGCTTGATCTTTCGACTTTTGTCACGGCTCGTCATGGCCAAGACGCGCGGCATCAAGCTCGTGTGGACCTGCCACAACTTGGAGCCTCACGAGGCGCACCATCGAGCCTTGGCGAGCGCCTTTTGGTACGCCTTCAGTACGCTTGTGGACGGAGTGTTCTCACTTTCTGAAACTGGACTTCGGTTACTCGCACAGTCGAACCCTCGTCTGGCGAGAAAAGTCGTCGCCGTGACACCTCATGGACACTATCGCGACGCTTACCCCACTATGACGACTCCGGATGAGGCGAGACAAGCGCTGGGCATCCAGGCCAACGAGAAGGTCGTTCTTTTCTTCGGACAAGTGCGGCGATACAAAAACGTGCGCAGGTTGATCGAGTGTTTCGCTGCCGTGTCAGATCCACAAGCGCGATTGATCGTCGCCGGCGCGTGCCCCGACCCCGAGCTACGAGCTGAAGTCGAGCACGAGGCGGCCGCTGACCCACGCGTTCAGCTGTTCCTTTCAGCCGTGGAGGATGCTCGCGTCAGTGCCTTCATGCTAGCGGCGGACCTCGTCGTGTTGCCTTTCAGTCAGGTGCTGAACTCCGGTAGTGTGATGCTGGGCCTGAGCTTCTCACGTCCTGTACTTGCACCCATGACTGGCGCTCTGCCGGAGTTGGCGCGACAGGTTGGCTCCGAATGGCTGATGTTGTTCGACAACGAGCTCGAAGCGGAACACCTCCGCGTGGCACTCGATTGGTGCGTACACCCGAAGCAGCCCTCGCCGTGCGACCTGACTGCCTATGAGTGGGACACTATTGCAGGTCAAACGATTGAAGGGTATAGACGCGTTTGCGGCATATAGACCGTTCAAGAAATCAGTTATGGGAAGCGGAATGAAGATCGGTATAGGTATCGCCACTGCTGGTCGCCGTGAACAGCTAGCGCTGACTCTCCAGGTGCTGGCGGAACTGGATCCACTTCCGGAATGCGTGGTGATCGCGCCGGCCAAGGACGACGATTTCGATGGTGTGCTGCCTATGGGCCTTGCTGGGAAGGTCCGGGTAGTGAGGGGCGCGCGGGGTCTGTGCGCGCAACGAAACACGATCCTCGACGCGAGCGAAGAGCTGGACATCCTCGTCTTTTTTGACGACGACTTCTATCCCGCGAAGGATTACCTCGCCTGCGTGAAACGCGTGTTCGAACGGCACCCTGACGTCGTAGCCACCACCAACCACCCCACGCTAGACGGCGCTACCGGTCCCGGCGTCGCCCACGAAGAAGCGCTGCGAGCCTTGCGAGGCTTCGAGCAATCACCTCCCCCCGCAGATCGCCTCGCGCCCATGCTCGGGTACGGCTGCAACATGAGTATCCGGTTGGCTCCCGTTCGCACCCATGGGGTGCGCTTCGACGAAGCGCTGCCACTTTACGGGTGGCTCGAAGATCTCGACTTCACGAGCCGCCTCTCCAGATATGGGCGATCCGTGCAAAGTCGGGCACTACGCGGAGTGCACCTCGGCACCAAGCGTGGACGGTCACCTGGTAAGCAACTGGGGTACTCCCAAGTCGTCAACCCCATTTACCTGTGGCGTAAGGGGTCGCTGGATCATCGCTTTGCACTGCGGCAGGTCGCGCGCAACGTCGGCAAGAACTTGGTGTGCGCCCTGAGCCCAGAACCATGGGTCGATCGCAGAGGCCGTTTGTTCGGCAATGCCATGGCACTCGGGGAATGCCTGTTGGGTTTCGCTACTCCCGGGCGCGCCTTGAGATACTGACTCGTTCGGTCAATGGTGAATCAAGCTCCCTCTTCCCCCAGCTTCCTGCTGGACTGTTCGTTGTCGCTGATCAATCAGACCGGCGCTCACTACATCGCGCGGGAGCTCTGCGATGTGTTTCGCGATCAGGCATTGATCCGCCGCTGGCGAGTCCTAGGCAAGACGCTGCCTAGCGGCGTAATACGCAAAGTTCTCGGTCGCCTGATGCTCAAGGAGCTCGCTTGGGGAAGCGGTATAGAAGGTCTGTATTGGCCCGAGGCTCGCATGCCCACGCGTCGATTGTTCCTCGACCCTCTATACGTGCTGCGCTCGCACCTGGAACGAACGGATCTAGTGTTAGTCCATGACGTGGGACCGCTGACTCACCCCAACCTCTACGACGGCACGACGCAGGCCCTCTATGCCAAAGCGTATGCTAAAGTTCAGCGCGTCGCTCCGGGCGTCGTCTTCGTGAGTAACGCATCCAAACGCGAGTTCCAACGCTTGTTCGGCAGCGCCTATCGGCGCCAAGAGGTGATCCCGCTCTACCTCAGAGACGGCAGTGCCGAAGGTCCGGACGCACCAGTCGCGGGCGTGACGGCCCCTTTTTTCCTGACGATTGGTGCTCTGGAAAAACGCAAGAACCACACCCGGTCGATTCGCGCCTTCGCCCAGTCTGGCCTCGCCGAGCGTGGTTTTCAGTACGTGCTGTGCGGTGCCAGGGGCGATGCGGCCACTGAAGTGGCACAGCTCGTCGACCAAACGCGGGGCGTTCACCTATTGGGGTACGTCACGGACGAGCAGTTGCGGTGGCTGTATCGTAGTGCTGCAGGCTTCGTCTTACCAAGCTTGCTCGAAGGCTTTGGCATGCCGGCACTCGAGGCCGCCAGTCATGGTTTGGTCCCGCTGTTGTCCGGAGACAG
>CAZNZA010000044.1:0-33367 GCA_964577325.1 uncultured Polyangiaceae bacterium | reverse complement strand
GGATTCGTATCACCCCATCTTTGCTGAACCGGTCGGGATTACCGTGCAGGGAGTGGTAGAATGGAGGCCGCTTGACGCTCGTCTCATCCACCCACTCGATGCCAGCTTGCACAGTGGCGTGCTCAGCACCCAGAGCGCGTTCCAAAGCGCTTCGAGGGGTGGAGCAAAAGTCTCGGTAGTTCAAGCGCCTGACCGTCGCCTTCCGGCTCAAGAGCGCCACCGATGATTCCAACAAAACCCAGTTGCGCGCCGCCTTCCGCACCCGATTGTGAGCCATCATGCGGTTGGTGGCGTGATCGAGCTTCGGTTTGCGCATGGCTACGATGACGTCATGAGGCTCGCGGTACACGTGAATGTACGTGGGTTTGAAACGCTGCGCTAGCAGCCACGCACGAGACCCAGCTTTCGAATTGTCGATCAGGACGCGACGGCCAGTAACGCTCCGGATCGTGTCGAACAAGTGTTGCTGCGCGTCCAAAAATTCCCGAGCTTCGGAGTCACTCGAGAGCTGCATGGTGTCGAACCGATGCCGCGCAGCAAAGCGATGACGAGAAACCGCGTTTTCGAGGTACCGCAGACGCTCCAGCATCGCGGGAGTCAGCCCTGAGGCAGCGATCACCTCGCTCCATACCTCGCACTCCAGTGGACGCTTTCCGCACGAGCACCGAAGCTCATCGAGCGGCAGGCGCCACAAACAGAAGACTTCCCCCATGCCGAACACTGAGGGGGCGCTACTCAACACGCGCTCGATCAACGTAGAGCCTGAGCGGCCGGGACTGATGATGAAGATCAAATCAGAGGAAGCACCTGAAACGCTCGGGTGGCCGCGATGCATCGAGTCTTGAGCCGCTTGGTTCATGGTCGGCTTTTTACCAGGCGGCGGTGCTCGCTGAGGAACTTTTCGCGTGAGGCGTTAGGCCTCGCGGCGGTGGACCGTGGCCCTGCAATAGCTGCCTCGGTCGTCTCGCACTCGGCCTGGCATCCAAACGATGGCGACAGGAAAAGACCCATCGCTTTGCTCGCCAGACCCCGGAACGGAATTGATTCGAAGCCTATCATCATCTTAAACCGCCATGGAGAGACATCCTTTCGTATAGAGACGACCACAGCGCGGCTATGCAACCCACTCTCTTTGGTTTACTCGTGTGCGTATGCGGGCTGCTTAGCTCCGGAGGCCGCGCCCTCAGCTGGCAAGTTTTGTTTTGCTTATTCGGCGGGGCAGCTGCGATCGCTATGCCGGCCTTGGGTGGTGCCACGATAACGCCTCCCGTGCTCTTCCTGCCTTTCTTGGTGTGGCACGCGTTCATCGAATCACGGCGCACCCAATTTCTTCAGCACGTTCCACGGGAGGGAGTGTACTTGGCCTTCACGGCGCTGTGGGGGGTGCTGTGTGCCTTCATCGTGCCGCGCTTGCTGACGGGTCAGCTCGAAATCCTGACGGTGGATCGCTCGTCGGACGCGGCAACGACGGCGGTGCTGATGCCCCTTCAGCCCGTGTCCGGAAACATCACCCAGAGCGCTTACGCCTTGGGTTCCGTGGCGGCGTTTCTGGCGTGCCGGCAGTTGCTCAGTCGCCCTCACCGTTTACAGCGTTTCAAACGAGCCGTCGTCGGCTTAGTGGCCTTGAACTGCGCGGCCGCTGCCCTCAATCTCGCTCACTTCTACTTGGGTTTCCCCGACCTGTTGCAATACGTGCGTACAGCTTCCTACGCTCAGTTCAGAGCCTACGAAGCCCACGGTACGGGTCTGGTGCGCATTACCGGCACATTTCCCGAAGCGTCGGCCTTTGCCCTGTTTACCATGCCGCTGTTCGCGTTCACCTCCACGCTCTGGTACCTGGGCAGTGACAGGCTGAAGATGGGGATCTATTCCACAGTCTCACTCCTCTTGCTCGTGCTCTCGACGTCCACCACGGCCTACGTCGGGTTGGCCCTGTATCTGGGGGGCGTAGGTTCCTTCCTGCTCTGGCAGCTGTACGAAAAGCGCCGGCTCCCGTACCTCAAGGTGCTTTCGACGCTCCTGGCAACGGTGTTGCTGCTTCTGCTGGCTGCGTTTGTTTTTGACACGCCAGTGGCTCGTCGCGCCACGAAGGTATTGGACGTCATGGTGCTGAGCAAACTCGAAAGCGACTCGGGCATGGAGCGCAGCCTGTGGAACGCCCAAGCCTGGTCCAACTTCCTCGACACCTACGGTCTCGGTGTGGGCATCGGCAGCGCACGAGCCTCGAGCTATCTGTTGGTGTTGCTTTCGAACACTGGCCTGATCGGAACCATATGCTTCTTCGGGTTTCTCTTCCGTGTTCTGACCATGAACAGAAAGCGCACGCACGGTATCGTCCAGTTGGCATCACGCAATGCCGTCTTCGCCGCGTTCATCAGTGCGTGCTTGTCCGCCGCCGTGTTCGACCTAGGCGTTGTGTTCTTTGCCTTTGCGGCAGCCGCTACGACAGCTTCTCAAGCCGTAACCAGTAGCTCTGCCGTGCCTAACCCTCCTTCTGCCGCGCAACTGGCAACTTGACGATACACGTACGACCCGTATTCGTTCGTCGCTGCTCCCCACCAATGGCTCAAGTTCCCCTCTACATCAACGGACGTTTCTTGACTCAGCGCAGCACGGGGGTGCAACGCTTCGCCGCGGAAACCCTACACGCGCTGGATGAACTACTCGGTGACCGCGCAGACCCGGCGCCTCCCGTGACCGTTCTTGCGCCACCGGGAGCAGCACAGCCCGAGCTCAGGAACATGCAGTTCCGGCAGGTTGGTGCATTTGGCGGGCACTTGTGGGAGCAGTTGGTGCTGCCGTGGGAGTCGAGACACGGCTTCTTACTTAGCTTTGGGCCCACCGGGCCGGTCGTTCACGGACGCCAGCTGGTGACGATCCATGATGCAGCGGTACACGCCGTCCCGGACGCCTACAGTCGGGCCTTCCGGACGTGGTACAAGTTGCTGTTGCCCATTTTGATCAAGCGCACGGGCAAAGTCGCGACGGTTTCTCACTTTTCGAAGCATGAGCTCGAGCGCTATTTCGGTGCGAAGAGCCATCAAGTCCGCGTTGTCACGGAAGGTTGGCAACACGTGATGCGTGCCCAACCAGATCCGTCCATCTTGGAGCAGTACGAGCTTGTCGACAAACCGTTCATCTTGGCCGTCAGCAGCGTTACCGCGCACAAGAATTTTGGCGTCATCGTGCGTGCCCTACCCGAGATGAAACACTCAGACGCGACCATTGTCGTTGCCGGCGCCGCCGACAACCCGCTGTTTTCGCAGTTGCCTGCGCAAAGTCTCGCGCGGCTACACCTCGTAGGTTACGTGGCCGACGCGCAGCTGAGAGCCCTTTACGAGCACGCTACGGCTTTCGTGCACCCGTCGCGCTATGAAGGCTTTGGACTGCCACCCCTGGAAGCCATGGCACTGGGCTGTCCCGTTGTCTGCTCGAACGCCGCAGCCTTGCCTGAAACATGCGGACGAGCCGCGCTCTTCTTCTCACCGGAAGACCATCGCGAATTGGCTGGGCTATTGGACCGGGTACTATCCGAGCCGGAGCTCAGGAATGAGCTCAGGGCAGCGGGCCAACAGCGCGTCCGAGAGTTCAGCTGGGAGCGGGCAGCCACGAGCTATCTCGAGATGCTGCGCCCCCAGGGGTCAACCCAACCATTGATAAGCGAGCCAGGCGCCGATGCCGAGAACCATTCCCAACACGAGCAACCCTCCTGTCCAACGTAGCCACGTTGCAGGGCGCCCCTGATCTCGCTGAGTAAACAAACTGAGTGCGTCGCTCAATTCCTCAGCCAGTTCGAACTCCGTGGGCCGTCGCTGGCGACAGACCAAAAGCACCCAGTTGCGCACGTCTAAATCTCGTACAGGTACCGAGTGGCGGCCGATCTCTACGGCCAATGCGGACAGGCTCTGAAATCGGTGAGACACGTCGCGCGTCAAACCACGCACACAGACCTCGTCTATCCACTTGGGTAGGGTCGAGTTGCGGCGACTCGGTAGCTGCTTCTCGTTGAAAGCTGGGAAACGCCCAACCGCCACTCGGTACAACCACCGGCACACGGTGTATACCGCCTCCGGACCATCGAGGACCGGCGCTGAGATACGAATGTTGCCCTCAACGTCTACCACCACATGGTTGGCTGCAATCGAACACGCGGCGGAGTCCTCGGCGTCGGCAGCACGAGTCTCACCGGAATGGGGCAACACGGCTGCCGGGGGCTGTTCGGTCCCGGACAAAGCGGTCGATCGGGCGTCGATGAGATGGCCGATGACACGCTGCACGAGATGCAGCCCCTGGGGCCACATGGGACTGCGCGCACTGTCCAACAGCTCCTCGAGGGTCGCGGTGGCTGATTCCTCCGTGGTGTTCGGCGTTGGTCCACCGGACCGTGGGGAGGCATCAAACGGTGAGAATGGTCCGGCACCGGGCGCCCGGGATGGCGCGTGGAGGGGGTACAGATCGAAGACGCGAGCCGAATCTGGAGGCGCTGGTTCCGCCTCATGTATCAGCGCTTGAGGCTCGCGCGGCATCACTGGCGCGGCGATGCCGAGCAAGGTGCGCGTCGTGGCCGTACGCCGGGTCACAGCACGAACCTCTTCTGGTATAGGGAAGTGGGCGATGGTCTTCGTGGCACTGGATGAAGGACGTGACCGAACGCTGCTATCCCTTCCCTCTGACGTGCCGTCGCCCCGATGACCCGGGTCGGAAGTCGATAGACCGCTTTTATACAACTTCGCTTGCCCTTTCCTGCTGCTGGGTACCGCAACGCACCCGATAGAGTTCGCTCATCTATGTACCACATGCTTGTTTCGCGAAGGGGATAACGTCGCGGCGGCAATGTAACCAGGGCTTTCCGACGTGACTGCATCACCCTGCTGCGATGCCGGCCACTGCCGCACGTTCGCCACAGCCCACCCCTAGGCGAGCGCGTCAATACCGCGCGTTCACCTACGCAACGCTTGACAAGGCCATGGGTTCTGGAGGACTTGTGTGACGCCTCGCTGTACCGGTGCGGACTTATCATTTCGACGAGCATGCTTCATCGCCTTATTCATTCAGAGGCAATCCAACGACCCCGCGGTGACTTTCCGCTCCACGCCCGGGCGCGTACTTGCCCACCACACTTTCCGCCTGCGCACGCGCGCTTACCGGGCCGAAAAGTTGCGCGACCGGCGCTTACCGTAGCGCTGAGTCGCGTGGCGCAACGCGTTGCTAGATTCGTCGCAGCGACGATGTTTGCTACGTCTCTCACCGCATGTTCAACGCCACCGCCGGTCGTGGCCAAGACCTTGCCCTCACCCGTGAAGTCGTACAAGCCGGAGACCCTCGACCCCGCGCTCTTGGACGCGGCTATCGGAGGCAAAGAGGGCGACCCTTACCGCGTTGGCCCTGGCGACCGTCTCCTCGTGGCGGTGTATGGCCACCCTGAGCTGTCCTTGGCAACCTATTCGAGCAATGGGTTGCAGGCCACCGATGGACTCGTGGTCGACAACGACGGCACGATTCAGTTCCCGCTCGTTGGTTCGGTCAACGTGGCAGGCAAAAGCAGCGCCGAGCTCAAAACGTTTCTAGAGCGAGAACTGGCTCTGTACTTGAAGGACCCAAAAGTCACCGTTCAAGTGAGCTTTACGGGGAGTCTGCGTTACTACCTGCTCGGGCAGTTTCAAGATCCGGGGCTCAAGTTCAGCGACCGTCCGCTCCGGCTTCTGGAAGCGCTGTCGTTGGCGGGCAGCGTGCGCATGGAGAGCGCGAGCCTACGCAGCGCCTACTTGGCGCGCGGCGGCAAACGCCTTCCCATCAACTTCTTCAAACTCATCCGCGAAGGTGACCTCTCCCAGAACATCAAGCTGATGAGCGGTGATATCGTCCTCATTCCGGACACGCAGAGTGAGAAGGCGTTCGTTTTCGGTAACAACCAAGGCGGTATCGTCAACTTTGCCAATGGCAGGCTGAGCCTGCTGCAAGCCTTGGGTGCCGTCGGTTTCGGCCCGCGCGAAATCACTCAATCCGACCTCTCCGACGTGCGGGTCATTCGCAGTGAGAACGACCGTGGCGAGCTCTTCATCGTGGACGCGGAGCAGATTCTGGACGGAGAGGCAGCTCCCTTCGAGCTATCGCCTGGGGACATCGTCTACGTGCCAGTCACCGGTGTGACAAGTTGGAACGAGGCCTTGTCCCAGCTCTTGCCGACACTCCAAACCATATCCGGCCTCCTCTCGCCGTTCGTCCAGATCAAGTACCTCAGCGAAGACAGATGAGCTTGGGCGCCCGGGCGTTCGCGCCGTCGCCGACGACTGACTGTCCTGGCTTCGATGCCGTGGCCTCGCACGAGGGAGGTGTGACTGAAGAGTCATAGCTCGACCACGCATACGAGTGAGACTGTGGACGGTTACACAACATCGTTCACTTATTGCAGTCACAATGCGAGGCGTAGTGTCTCGCTCCGTTTGGACTGGTGCAACACGACTCACCAAGCGGCGTTTCAGACGTGGCTGGAAAGGACGCCACCGTGCTGTCTCGCCAGCGTTTCTGAGTCGTGACGCGTAAAGGCGCACCGCAAGAAGTGAGCAGCACCGGAACTAGTTCCGCTTGACGATTTGACTAGGTAGGTTACAAGGTGCGCTCATAGGAACCCAGTCGGGGAGTGGAGCATATGCTCAAGCGGTATCAACATTTCGTTTGCGAAGTTTTTCGGGTCGCCGATGCTTTCATCATCGTGGCTGCATGGCTCGCTGCGTATTGGCTGCGCTTCTATCTGACGCCTATCGAGATCAAGGGCGGCTTGCCGCCCTTTGAAACGTACACGTCGCTCGCGCCGCTCGTAGCAGTCCTTTGGCTGACCGTGTTCAGCCTCATGCGATTATACGAATCGCAACGTCTGACGCGGATAAGACACGAGCTACTGCTCGTCCTGAAGGCTCACGCCGTGGCAATGATGCTCTTCATTGCCATCACGTATACCTTCAAGGAGTACCACTATTCGCGCCTGGTGATTGCCTACTTCGGCACCATTGGCGCAGTCAGTCTGCTTCTTTTCCGGGTAGGCTTACGCTCGACTCTGCGTCATCTGCGTAGCCTCGGCTATAACCTCCGTCACGTCGTCATCGTCGGTGAAGGTAAGCAGGTCGAGTCGCTCATAACGCACCTCGAAGAGGCCCCAGAGCTGGGAATAAGGGTGGCCGGTCTGGTTACCCATGAGCTCTCTCAAACCCAGGTCGTGGGCGGCAAGTCAGTGCTTGGCCGCTACGGTGAGGTGGATCGGGTGATTGCGCAATGGCAACCAGATGGGGTGCTCGTGGCACTCCCGCTACGCCATCAGGACCAGATGGATCGCATTTTGCGCAAGCTTGCCGACGAACCGATCGACGTTCACGTCGTGCCGGACGTGCGTACCTACGCCACGCTTGGCTGCCAAGTCGAGCGCTTCTATGGGTTGCCGGTAGTGCGCATCAACGAGTCTCCATTGAACGGGTGGGCAGCGCTGTGCAAACGCGCCACGGACTTCAGCGCGGCACTGGTGGGTATCATCCTCATCTCACCGCTGCTTACGCTCATCGCGCTGGCTGTCAAACTCTCCTCGCCGGGGCCGATTCTGTACTCCCAGGAGCGCATGGGTTTGGACGGCAAGACGTTCAAGATGTTGAAGTTCCGCTCGATGCGCATCGACGCCGAGGTGGACTCGGGAGCCGTTTGGGCTCGTAAGGGTGATTCGAGGTGCACGCCGCTGGGGGCGTTCCTTCGCAAGACGAGCCTCGACGAGTTACCTCAGTTGTGGAACGTACTGCGCGGCGACATGAGTCTGGTGGGTCCGCGCCCCGAGCGTCCGGTTTTCGTCTCCCAGTTCCGCAGCCAGGTCCCGCACTACATGCTGCGCCACAAGGTCAAGGCCGGCATCACAGGCTGGGCCCAGATCAACGGCTGGCGTGGCAACACGTCCCTCAGCAGGCGCATCGAATGTGACCTTTACTACATCCAGAATTGGTCCTACCTTCTCGACCTGAAGATCCTCACGATGACCTTGTGGAAAGGTTTCGTGAACAAGAACGCCTATTGACGGGCTATGGTCCCTCTGCAGCAGTGTCAGCCGGCGTCACTTCCCAGTCTCTATGAACAATCCTTCTTTGCCGCCCGCAAGAGACATCCCCTATCCGGATGACTCGGTCGACGTTCTGCGCCTCTTGAGCCTACTCAAGCAGAAGTGGTTGTTCATCGCCATCGTTGGCGCCGCCACCTTCGCGCTCGTGATGGCGTACACCTTCCGCTCCCACATGACATTTTCGTCGAGCGGTCGCCTGTACTTGGGAGAACTCAGCAGCAAGCAGATGGTGGCTGACGATGTGGACATTTCAGGGGGTCAGGGCGACGTCAGCAGCGAAGTGGAAATCCTATCGAGCCGTTCGCTGATTGCCAAAGCGGTCACTGCGTCCGGTTTGAACGTGCGCCTGGCAACCGAGGGAGAAACCTTGCCCAAGTATTGGGAGTGGCGGCTGTCAGAGCGGGACCCTGCCCTGTTCGATGCTGCGCTGCGCAAGATCCGAGCCGTCAATACCCATTTCATCGCTCGGACGCGCGATGCCGAAGCCTTCGTAGTTCGTTTCACCAGTCCTGAAGCTTACGAGCTTTCGTATGCGGGTGAAGATGGCGTGTTGGCGTTGGGTAAACTTGGTGAACCCCTGGAAGCCGCGGGTCTGACGCTGACCCTGATTCCGGCACCCCATCGCATCCCACACCCCATGGATCCAGAAACGGTTCCGGTTCAGGCGGGTGATGTTTTCCACATGGTCGTAACGCCCGTGAGCGAGGTCGTTGATGGGGTGCAGGCCAACCTGACGGTAACGGCTCCCAAGGGTAGTGGGGGAACCCAGCCGAACGTCGTTACGTTGGGCTATGGCAACACGTCTCCGCTGATGGCTGCTGAATTGCTCAAGGCACTGATGCGCGTTTATCTGGAGGAGCGTCAGGAGTGGAAAACGGAGGATGCCTCCGCGGCTGAAACGTTCGTGTCCTCACAGCTCGAGCTGATGCGGGCTTCGCTGGACAAGGCTCAGAAGGAGCTCGCCGAGTTCCGCGCCAATAATCGAGTTGTCGTATTGGATAGCGAAGCCCAAGCGATGATAAGCCAAATCAGCAAGTACGAAGAGCAACGGGTGGCTGCGCGGCTCGAGGTCGCGGCGTTGGCAGACGTCAATCGCGCCCTCAGCAGTGCGAAACCTGCTCCAGAGGCATTCATGCTCGGAGAGGCCCAGGACACGGTTTTAGCCGGGCTCGCATCATCCCTGTCCGAGTCTCGCCGTAGGTTGACTGAACTGGAAACGCGGTTCAATCCAGAGGCGCCCGACGTTGTGAATCAACGAGCGCAAGTGGATGCGCAGATGGGCACCATCCGTAGTTACGTGAGCAACCGCCTCAGCCGAGCGAAGGAGAATCTGGGGACGCTGAGCGGTGTCATTGGTAACTTCGAAGAGAAGCTTCGAACGGTACCGGGCGCGGAACTTGGCCTCGCTCAGCTTACGCGGGAAGCTGACGTTTACAATGCACTGTACGCGTTTCTCCTCAAGCGACAGCAGCAGGCCGCGATTACGAAGGCCTCCACGATCTCCAAGAATCGCATTCTGGATGAACCCGAAGTCCCCTTCTGGGAGGATACGCCGCAGCTACAGATGCGCCTGGCGAGTGCACCATTAGGATTACTGCTGGGCGTGGTGTTAGTCTTGATCGGGAGCCTGTTCTCGCGCAACTTCGAGAGCAGCAACGACGTGTACACGAGCGTGGGGAGCACGCCTGTGTTCGCCACCATTCCAAGAGGTCTGCCCGAGCGGCGGCGCCTGAAGTGGCAGAATCCGGGCGTGGATGTGATGTCCAGTCACGTCAGCTTTGGCTATCTCGAAGCATTTAGAACCCTGCGCACCAACTTGTATTTGGCGGTCCCTGGTGCACATCCTGGTGGCAAAGTGGTGCTCGTGACGTCGCCGACCCCGGGCGACGGCAAGACCACCTGTGCACTGTCATTGGCGTGGATCTTGGCCGCGGATGGTAAGAAGGTGCTGGTCGTAGACGCCGATTTGCGCAAGCCGTCGCACTTCGCGATGAGAGACGTCGACCACGGCGCCCTGACGGATGGCGGTGGTGTTGGGCGTCACCGTGGTGAACAGGTCGATGGGGATCAAGACAGGGACCACATGGAGGCGCGCCAGGACTTGCGAGCGGCACTCAATGGCGAGTGTTCCTGGCAAGACGCCGCGCGACCCGTACACGGCACGCGTCGCTCCATTTATTCGATAGGTGTCGAACACCCTGCCCCTGCTGAGCTTCTATCTGCCGCCAACCTGGGGCCCTTCCTCGCTCAAGCTCGCCGGGACTGCGACTATGTCATTTTGGACTCCCCCAGTTTTCCGTTGGTGTCAGACGCCTTGGTCATGGCACCGGCGGCAGATGTCGTCCTCTCCGTCATCCGCCCGGAACACACGCCGCGTAAGCTCACGAACGATCACATGCGCAGACTCGCTTCAGCCTCGAATGTGTTCGCGATCTTGGTCAACGATGCCCAAAGCCAAGACATTTACGGCGGTGTGTATCCCGGCCCTGCGCGATTGAGTTGACGTCGAGGGTCTACGGCAGGGGGTGAAGCCTGCCCCGTGCGTCTGCGTCCGTTGTCCGCCGTGGCTGCCGGCGATAGGGCTCTCAGGCCAACGCCGCGGGCTGCAACACGCTTTCTAGAACCTGTGCGCGCTGTGCCTGTCGGCAAGCCTGAGCTACGGCGTCTACAAACTCCCGCTGAAAGCGCTGCTTCGAAAACTGCTTCGCCCGGGCCCGGATGTGCTCTTCGTTCCAGTCATACTCGCCTCGCTCGATCCGTTGCACCGCGCCTTTCAGGGCCCCGACGCTCTGCTCGCGAAAAAAGGTCCCGGTCACCCCATCGACGACAGTTTCTGTCACGCCCCCAACGCCGAAAGCGACGACCGGACACCCAGCAGCCATGGCCTCGAGCGGGGTGATACCGAAGTCTTCCACACCGGGAAAGATGAACGCTTTGGCCCGAGCGAAGAGTTCCGCGATTTGCTCATTGGCAACGGGCCCTAAGAATTCAATGGTTGGACCAGCCATACGACGCAAGCGCGCCTCTTCCTGTCCCTTACCGACGATCTGTAAAGGGAGCTGCAGCTGGTTGAACGCTTCAATCGCAAGATCGACGCGCTTGTTGGGGGCGAACGCACCGACCATGAGATACTTAGCTCCAGAACATCGCGGCGCGGTGAAGCGGCTCAGATCCACGAAGGGGTGAACCACGAGCGGTTGGCGCCCGTAGGCGCGTTGCACCTGTTCGGCGATGAAGCCGCTGTTGGCGATGAGCAGGTCGACGCGATCCTCTTGCGACACCTTCCGGTCCCACGCCTGCAGGTACGGGCGACAGCCGGCCGCCAAGAGCCGCACCGGTAGCGGAGCCTTGCCGGGTCCGAAGTAATCATCGAAGCGCTCCCACATGTAACGCATCGGCGCATGCACGTAGCTGACGTGAACCGCGTGGTCGCCCTTGACGACCCCCTTTGCAACACAATGCGAGGAAGAGATGACGAGATCGAAGTCGGAGACGTCGAGCGTGCGAACGAGCTTTGGCATCAAAGGCAAGTAGTGCCGGTAACGCTGTTTCGCCCGCGGCAAAGACTGCAGGAGGCTCGTATGAATGCGGCGCTTGACTAGAGCACCGTCAACGGCGCCTTCGACGTGAAGCAGGGTGAACACTGGAGCAGCAGGAAACAGTTCTGCGATGGCTTCTAGCACGTACTCGCCACCCCGCATGCCTGTTAACCAATCGTGCACCAGCGCTACGCGCGGGGCTGGTGCACCCTGCCGTGGTTTGTCGACGCTGTGCGCCGTACCGAACATGCTGCTAGGCGCTTGGGTCGTCATGCGATGGATGACAGCCGGTCGACAATGGCTTGGGCGAAGTCCATCGTGGCAAGAGTTCCGCCCAAGTCACCAGTCTTTTGGCCATCGGCAAGTGCGGCGTCGTAAGCATGCTTGATGCGCTTGGCAGCGCTACCGCAGCGCGGATCATTGAGCGTAACATTCATGTGGTTCAGCATCATCACGCCGCTCATGAGCAAAGCTAGGGGATTGGCGATGCCCTGGCCCGCGATGTCTGGCGCTGAACCGTGCACGGCTTCGAAGATGGCGTCTTCGTCGCCGAAGTTGGCGCCCGGAGTAACACCCAGGCCGCCGACCATGCCCGCGCACAGATCAGAGACGATGTCGCCGTAGAGGTTCTCACACAAGAGGATGTCGAACTTCGACGGATCCTGCACCAGACGCATGGCCGCCGCATCGACGATCATCTCGTTGTACTCGATGTTTGGATAAGCATCTTGGTGCACCTTGCGTGCCTCCTCGATGAACATGCCGTCGGTGAGTTTCATGATGTTCGCTTTGTGAAAAGCGGTGATCTTCTTGTGGCGGCGATGGGTCGCGTAGCGGAATGCCCAGTGGGCAATGCGGTGACAAGCGGTGCGCGTGGCTACTTTCATCGAAGCGACCACTCCGTCCGTAATGAGATTCTCGACGCCGCTGTAAAGCCCCTCCGTGTTCTCCCGAACGATCACCAGATCCACGTTCTCGTAGCGCGTCGGCACCCCCGCGAGACTGCGTACCGGTCGCACCGCCGCATACAGATTGAGCGTCTTACGCAGCGCGACGTTGACACTTCGAAAGCCGCTCCCCACCGGCGTCGTACACGGTCCTTTGAGAGCAACGTGATGGGTACGGATGGCCTTGAGCGTCGACTCGGGCAATAGCTCCTTCTCCCCTGCGGCCAATGCGCTTTCGCCCGCTAAGTGCTCCTCGAACTGTACGGGCGCCTCGACCGCCCGAAATACGTATTTGACAGCCTCAGAGACCTCGGGGCCGATCCCGTCACCCGGGATGAGAACAACGGTATGCATGCCTTCGACGGTAACATTGGGCGCTGTCGACGGTGAGGTTTGTTCGACTTTTTTTCCGCACCCAGGACGGCGTCCTTTGCCACAGTGTTTCGGCGACGGTACCCCACGCAAGGCTGGCGTCTGAGGCAGCGAGATCTCGCCCCCCCCGAGGGCCGCCCATGCGCTGACAGGTTGGTCGTTCAGCGACGCCCGCCGCCTGACCGCGCCGCAGCGGTGGCTTGCGGCTGGGTGAGCGACAGGCTGTGTCGCAATATCATCCGCGCTCGCCGCCACTCGTGTCACCGTGTGCAGGAGTGACCTCTCACGCGCCGCCTATCGGCTCGCACATCACGGCCCTCCTGGGTCCCACCAACACGGGCAAGACCCACCGCTGCGTGGGCCGCATGTTGGAGTACGACACGGGCATGCTGGGCCTGCCACTGAGGCTGTTGGCCCGGGAGGTGTATGATCGCGTGCGCGGGCAGGTCGGCCACGAACATGTCGCACTGGTAACGGGTGAGGAACGAAGCGTGCCAAAGACGGCGCGTTACTGGATCTGCACGACTGAAGCCATGCCGACAGCCCTCGACGTCGACTTCGTTGGCGTCGATGAGGTTCAGCTGGCCGCTCACCCGCAGCGAGGACACATCTTCACGGACCGGCTGCTCCACGCGCGCGGGCGCTACGAAACTTGGTTTTTGGGCGCCAGTACCGTTGCGGGCGTGCTGCGTGACCTCGTGCCAACGGCGCAGCTACGCTCCGCTGAACGTCTATCACGCTTGAGTTTCGTCGGCGACATTGCTTTGGGGCAGCTACCGAGCAGGTCGGCTGCCGTGGCCTTCTCCATGCCAGCAGTTTACGCTCTGGCGGAACGGCTTCGCGCCCGTCACGGGGGTGTAGCCGTCGTCCTTGGCGCCCTCTCGCCACGCACTCGCAACGCTCAAGTGGCCATGTATCAAGCGGGGGAGGTCGATCATCTCGTCGCTACGGATGCGATAGGCATGGGGCTCAACATGGATATCGGGCACGTCGCTCTGTCTGCTCTGCACAAGTTCGACGGACAACGGCGTCGGGTTTTGGCTTCAGCTGAACTGGCCCAGATCGCCGGCAGAGCCGGTCGATCCATCCACGATGGTAGCTTCAGCACGCTTTCTCCAGTGCGCCTGGCGCCCGAGACGGCTCAGAGCATCGTCCAGCATCGCTTTCCTGCGCTTCGCCACGCGGTGTGGCGCAACACGGACTTGGTTTTCGACTCCTTGCAAGAGCTGCAAGCTTCACTATTGGCTGCTCCCCCCCACCCTCGCCTCAGACTCGTGCACCAGGCGCCAGATAGTATGGCGCTCACGCTGCTCTCGCACTTCGAGCCGGCGCGCAAGCGAGTGCGTTCGCCAGAGCAAGTCGAGCTCTTGTGGGAAGTGTGCCAAATCCCCGACTATCGCAAGCTGCTTCCAGAACTGCACGCAGAACTCGTGTTTTCCATTTACGAACGGCTGGAGGCGACGGGTTGTCAGCTCGATGACGACTGGGTCGCGCGCCAGGTGGCGCCCCTGGAACATGCGGAAGGCGATCTCGACACCCTGCTCGCCCGCATCGCGTTCGTGCGCACGTGGACGTACGTCTGCCAAAGACCGCATTGGGTGAGGCACGCTCAGCACTGGCAAGAGCGCATGCGTCGGCTGGAAGATCAGCTGAGCGACGTGTTGCACGAGCGCCTGGTAACCCGCTTCGTCCAACGTCGGCGCACACGGGTGCGGTCGGTGCGCCAAGGAATGCCCGCGCGCGGTGCTAGCAAGAGTTCTGGTCCCGTCGCAGACCCGGCACTACTGGCCGACCCCCACCATCCTTTCGCCGCCCTGGCCCGCATGCGGCCCCTACCGGCATCACCGCGCCCCGAGGGCGCGAGCGCCGATTACGACGAGGTGCCGTCGGAGCCGTGGGACTTCGATGAAGACGGTGTCGTCAGGTGCGGCGGGCAAGGTGTAGCGAAGCTGCAGCCAGGCTCGTCGATTGTGCTGCCCCGCGTCACGCTCTTGCCCGAGAGTCGCCCCACGGGTGGCAGTCAGCTCCACGAGCGTGCTCAGAGCGCCGTGCGGCAAAGTATCGAGCACCTGCTAAGAAATGCTTCGCCGCCTCCAGCGGCTTCAGGGTCCATGCGGGGTTTGTGCTACCAACTTCGTACCGGATTGGGCAGCGTGGCTCAGGCGTCCGTCGCCGAACTGTTGGAATCCTTGCAGGAAGAAGAGCTTGCCCAGCTGAAGGCGCGGGGTGTGGTGGTGGGGCGGCATAGCGTGTTCATCCGCAAGCTGCTTTCGCCAGCGGCTCTTGGCCAGCGCTACGCCCTCGCCAGCGTCTACTTCGGCGCGCATCGCCTTCCTCCGTCCGCACCTGGCAACGGCGTCTCCTTGCCGGCTCCCCACCAAGACCCTGAGCCTGCGCTTTGCCTGGGATTCATGCCCGCTGGGCCACTGTGGGTGCGTTGTGACGCGGTCGAACGCGCGGTGGTGGCGCTGCGTGAAGCAGCTAGCAGCGAACAGGTGTGTGGCATTCTGGGATGCAAGCAGCGGCACCTGGGGCGGGTCGCGGGTGCACTCAGGCTGGAATCGCCAAGAGCTGGTGCGCGCCGGCGCAAAAAGCCGCAAAAGAGCGCTCCAGCGTAGCGGTACGGAAACGAGTGTGGGTACGTTGAAAACATCCACCCTCGTCTGTCGCTTCAGTATGCGCTTGCCCAGCAATCACGAAGAGGGGTAGGTTTGCCGCTACAGTTGTGGACAGCAGTGGGTATTCGGTGCCACCAGTACCGGGCTCCCCAGGGTCGAGCGACGCAGCGCATCATAGCGCTTCTACTCAATCAGGCAGCGATCATCAGGCACGGCGATCATCGCCTGCAACGAGCGATACAGGTTAACAGCACTGAGCCGGGCCGCCTCGGCAAGGCTTACCCGGCACACATAGATCCGGCACAGATAAATCCGGCACACGCACAGCACGGAGTGGAGCATCAGCGATGGAGCAAAGAGCATCCCAGCACAGGCAAGCACTTTCCCTTCACGAGCCTCGGCGCCGCGAAGAAAAGCACCCGGACGTGCAGCATGCGCCGCAAGACGTTTTGCCCGCGCCCACACCCCTGGTAGTGCCTCACGCTGCAGGCAACGTCGACGCGCGCTGGGCGGCGTATCTCGAGAAGTACCGAAAAATTTCCGCCGTCCCGGCGCCGTCGGACCAAGGGGACACCTTGACAGGCGAATCTCGCATGCCGGAAAGCGGAGTCGCAGGTTCGGACGACGCTCAGCGATGCGCTGACGGTGGCGCTTCGGCAGCTCCTCGAAGCGAACCTCCCGCTTCGGAGGATGGCCTGTTGCGCCTCGAACGAGAAATATCTGCACTGAGGCCAAGGCCCAACGACGAGCAGGCAGAGGCATACCGTCCGAGCGATCTTTCACTGCTGTTTGAAGCCACTCCGACCGATACCTCCGCCCGAACCCTCTCTTCCGAGGCGGCTCCTGCCGTTCCCGAGAGCGGGCGCGGCAATCTTCCGCGACCGCAGCACGAGCAGCTCACGCCTCCGCCGCCGCCGATGCGCCGAAACGCAGCCGCCGCCTTTGCTGACGATGACGAGCTGCCGACTCAAGCCAAGGCGTTTCGCGCGCTGCCAGCGAACCCTCCCCCCAGACCCTCAGGAACACCACAGGGCACACCGAGCCTCCCGCCGCCAGGGTTTCTCAACCGCCAGCGCACCTCGATCTTGCCACCGCCTCCCGCCGGCGCGGCTCCTGCGCAGCGCGGGCACGATCGCCTCCCCACTCCGCTACCGTCGCCATTGCCCCCGCCGCCCGTGCTGGGTCACCACGCAAGCCCCTTGCCGCCCCTACCGCTTCCGCCGCCGCTGCCCCGGGAGCTGAATCATGCGGTCCACCACGCCGCCCCCTTCAACGAGCTCGAGTGGACGGACGCCAAGCAATACGACATCCCGCGGGTTCGGCCATTGCCCCCGCCCGTCGCAAGCCCGCTGCGGCTGGCTGCGGTGCCGCCTCCCGCCATGCCGGCGGCGGACCCATTCAGGTCGCCAAGTGCGCTGCCTCATGCGGGCCCGGACTCTGTACGGCCGCTGACGACGAGTGTAGCCCCCCAAGTGACCGGGTGGTGGGCGCTTCCGAGCGGCTGGTTGCCGGTGGCTGCCGCCGGAGTGGTTGGGGCTAGCGTAACGGCGCTAGCGCTCACCCTGCCCCAAAAAGGGCAGTTACTCGTCGACGTTTCCAACCAGCACTGGACGGAGGTGGCGGGGGCTCAGATCTACCTCAACGGAGAGGTCGTCTGTTCCTCGAGCCCCTGCGCCGTCAAGCTGGACGCGGATAGTGAATATCGCGTACGGGCCGAAGCTCCCGGCTACCAAGGCAGTGTCGAGCAAACGGTGGCCGTAACCAAAGATTCGGTGACCCTGCACAAGATCCAACTCGGTGCCAGCGCCGACACCGGCATCGACATCACGACCAGCGTACCGAACCTCCAGCTATACGTCGATGGGCGACGGGTAGGCAGTCTGCCGCGCAAAGTCATGGGGCTAACCCCCGGTGAGCACACGGTGCTGGTAAGCGGCGGCCCGCAGTTCGAGGCCGTCGAACGGCAAGTGACGATTGCTCCCAACCAGTTGCTGGCGATTTCGGATCTAGAACCCAAGCTCATCGTGGGCCAACTCGAGCTCAGCCGCGGGGATAACAGCCAGGGAGCCACCGCTTTGCTCGACGGCCAGCCCATTACGTTGCCCTACGCCGGGAAACTCGATCCAGACAAGAGTTATCACCTGACGGTGACGCGCGACGGGTATCGACCCTACGAGCGAACGATTGAGTTCCACGCGCACCAGCCAGTCATAAAGGAAGCCGTTGCGCTCCAGCCGCTTGCTTCAGAGGCGAGCGCCGTTGGCGCCTCGGCGGCAACGGAAGGCCCGGCCATGCCCAGTTCACGCAGCGGCGTAGCACGAGCCGTCAGACGTGATCAGGAGCCGAGCCACGTGTCGTCTCCGACCCGGGCTGACGATGCGCCCGAGACTGCGCCAAGCAGTGCACCGGCCGTGACGCAAAAGGCCGTCCTCAACATCGTCACTAGCCCAAGCTCATTGGTGCTTCTCGACGGTAAGCCCATCGGCAAGACCCCGAAGCGTCTGAGTATAGATCCGGGTAAACACTCGGTCGTGCTCCTTCACGAGGGGGAGCGCAAACGCGCCACCATCGCCTTGGAACCTGGTTCCAACAAGACAATCAAAGCCAGCTTCTGAGCTGAGAGGCCCAACCAGCCCTGAGCATTGGTCTCATCTCGAACTGGTGAGGACGCCCGCCGATCTCGGCCGCTACAGGCCTTTCCGCTAGCGCTGTGAGGCGCCGACTTTTGCGACGTGCAAGCCGCATTCTCGCTGCGTGCTTTCTTCCCACCACCACCGCGCGGCCCGCTCGTGTTCGCCAGGACGTAGTTCACGCGTGCAGGGCTCGCAGCCAATGGACACGAACCCGCGATCGTGCAGCTGGTTGTACGGGATTTCGTTGTCCCGAATGTACTGCCAGACCTGTGCGCTAGTCCAATTCGCCAGGGGGTTGAGTTTGACGAGGCGAGCATCAGGGGTGCCGTGCACGTCGTCCGAGTGCACGACGGAAACGCTGGTGCGAGTCACGCTCTGGTCCTTGCGTTGCCCCGTCATCCAGGCTGACTTGCCCACCAGTGCGCGGCTGAGCGGTTCGATCTTGCGTACGCCGCAGCACTCCTGATGACCGTCTTGATAGAATGAAAAGAGTCCCTTCTTGCGCACCAGCGGTTCTAAATGAACGGGATCGGGACTCAACATGTCGATCTCGAGGGCGTAGTGCTTTCGCACGCGCTCGATGAACTGGTACGTTTCTGCGTGCAGCCTTCCCGTATCCAGACAGAACACGCTAAAGGGTAGGCCCGTACGTGAAGCGATATCGATCAGCACCACGTCTTCCGCGCCGCTGAACGCAATGGCGCAACTCGCTCCCCAGCGCTTCAGCCCCCATTCGACGATGGCATCGGGGCTGGCCAGAGCAAGTTCCTGGGCCGCGCCTTGCAGGTTGATTGGCGGCAGTGACGCGTCTGCGGCGCTCTTCGACGCCGCCTGCGAGCCCTGGGCCAAAAGCTTCGCCACCTGGATGACGCTCGTGACCACGCTGCGGTCCCCGGCGTCCGACTCGAGGATGAAAAACGGCGCCACATCGACGCCAAACTCTCGGGCCAGAAGCATGCCGGGGGAATTGGGCTCCGCTTCGTCTGCCCACACCACTTCGCTGACGCGCCCGAGCAAGCCCCTTTGCTCGAGCATCGCCTCCGCCTGAATGCATTTCCTACATGGCTCGCCCGAAGCCAGCCGCTTTTTAACCATCAGTGTTCGCATGATCGATAGCCGTTGGCAGCCCCCTGTAGTTCCTCGCCCCCCCAAGCACAACCCGTCCCTGCGCGATACGGCCAAAGCTGGATCTAGAGTAGTACGCCCTGGCGGCGTTCCAGCACGAGCGGATACCATCAAGCCCCCGTGGGCCGAGAGGGAACGCCCCCACCCCCGGCGGCTGCAGCTGCGTGCGACCCGTACACCCGCAGTATACGGTAGCGCATGCTTAGAAAGCTTCATGCTGCTTGGGGGATCACCGTTTGCGCAGCCCTCACCTCTTGCCACCCATCGCGCTCCAGCGACATGCCGGAGACGCCGGCCACGAGCTTACCGATTACCCGGGTCGTGCTGTATCAAAACGGCGTTGGTTACTTCGAACGCGAAGGTACGCTCGAAGGCAACGTCTTGTCTCTACAGGTACGCCCATCACAAATCAACGACCTGCTCAAGTCCTTGACCCTTGTCGACAAGAGCGACGGTCGCGCGCTGAGCGTTTCATTGCCGCTCGAGAAGAGCGCCGATCGCCTGCTGTCGGAGTTACCCGAGCAGGTACGCAATGCCGGAGGTTTGCTCGATCTGCTCCACGTGCTGCGAGGGGCGCGCGTAGAAGTGAGCGGATCGTTCGGCTCAATCGACGGGCGAGTCGTTGGGCTGGAGAACATCCCCCACCACGTTCGTGAGACAGTGGTGCCGCACTGGCGGTTGACGCTCGCCGACGCAGACGGAGAACTGACCGTAGTAGCGTTTGAACAGATCCGCACTCTGACCATCCTCGATGACGCATTGACGGTTGGACTCGACCGCAGCCTGGATGTGTCGTTGAACGAGGGCGACTGGAAACCGGTATCGATAACCGTACGTTTTACTGGAGACGACGACCACCCCCTCAAAGCCAGCTACATCGTCGAGATGCCGCGCTGGAAACCCGCGTACCGCATCGTTTTGGGCGGCGAGCAACCGCTTCTCCAAGGCTGGGCAGTGGTCGATAACGTCTCCGGTGAAGATTGGAGCCAAGTCAAGCTGAGTTTGGTCGCTGGCACACCCGTGTCGTTCATTTATGACCTACATTCCTCACAGTTTGTGCGGCGCACCGACCTCTCACCATCCCCCGAAGAAACTGCACCACCGCCACCCGTGGAGAGCGGCGGAATGGCAGAAGAGGCCGCTGAACAGGAGGAGGGTTACGGGTACTCGATGAGGGATGACGTTTTGAACTCAGCGCGGGCTGAGTCGAGAGCGAAAAAATCCGCCCCTATGGCGCCCGCGCCCGCCCCCCCGCCGGCACCGGAGCTAGATCTGGACGAGGAACTCTCATCGCAGTTTCTGGCGCAGACGGAAACCGAACAGGTGGGTTCGCTGTTTCGTTACGACCTGCAAGCTCCCGTCAGTGTCCCCGATCGGTCGTCAACCCTCGTCAACATCGTCAACCAACGCGTGACTGCCCAAGAGGTGGCCATGTTTCGTCCGGCGCATCCTGGAGCACCGTTACCGACTCACCCTTACCGAGCGGTGCGCTTCACCAACGACACGCCGTTCACCCTCGAACGTGGTCCGGTCACCATTTACTCGGCCGGCACGTTCGTAGGCGAAGGGTTCCTCGAAAGGGTCGAGCCGAACGCGACCCACTTCGTCGGCTTCTCTCTCGACTCCAAAGTCAGTTTGGCGAGCGACTCGACCCATTCTACGGGTCAGTCTAGGCTCGTACGCATCAGTGGCGGCGTGTTCACCGTTGATGTGCAGAATCAAGAAACGGTGACCCACCGTCTCAACAACCTGCACTCGGAGTCAGTCCTGGCCTTCATCAAGTCAGCGCGACGCTCGGATTGGGAGCTGCGCCAACGACCCGCGGGCATCGTCGAGACCCCTGATGCCTGGTGGATCCCCGTGCAGGTACCCGCTTCCGGCAAAGCGACGCTGACGCTCGACTGGGAGCAGCGCGCCCAGCGCAGCACGACGATCGATACGGACATGGACGCAGAACGGTTGTTGATCACTCTGCGCAACACATCCCTTCCTCCCGAGGTCGACACCGTTATCAAATCCGTGTTGGCGCTTAAGCAACAAGCCGATGCTGCTCGCAAGGAAATCCAGCACCTGACCGAGCTGCGTGAGACGCTGAGCTCAGACCAACAACGCGTGCGCAACAACCTGGACACGCTGCGCAAGACCAAAGGTAACGCAGGCCTTCAGCAAACGCTTTCGAACAAGCTTGCCCAACTCGAACTCGAGCTCGGCGAAATTTCGGGCAAGTTGGTCGAGCAAGTCGAGAAGCGGGCCGAGTTGTCGAAACAGATGAGCGCGCTTTTGGCGGGCTTGAAGTTCGAGAACGCTGCCTCCCCGCGCTGATGGGTCAATGAGCGGCCAGCAGCTGTGCCAGGTGGCGGGCCGCCCGCCCCCGGTGAGAGCGTCGGTTTTTCTCTTCGGCAGAGAGTTCAGCGCTCGTGCACTCGGCGTCGTCCAAGTAGAAGAGCGGGTCGTAGCCGAAGCCGTTGCTGCCGCTAGCAGACAAGGCTATGCGTCCCTCGTAGCTGCCGCTGGCTTCGGCTACGATGCTGCCGTCGGGTCGCGCAAGACAGAAGGCGGAGACGAAGCGCGCTTGGCGTCGCTCCCACGGAACGTGACTCAACTCTTTTAGCAACTTCTCGTTGTTAGCGGCGTCGACTACCGAACGTGGGCCCGCCACACCAGAGTAGCGTGCCGAATGAACACCGGGACGGCCGCCAAGCGCCTCGACTTCAAGCCCCGAGTCTTCAGCCAGACAGGGCAGCCGACATTGGGCTGCATACGCACGCGCCTTGATGCGCGCGTTGTCGGCAAAGGAGACGCCGTCCTCGATGGGCTCGTCCAGGCCCGGGTGTGCTGAAAGGTCCGTAATCGTGTAGCCGAGCGGTTGTAGGATAGCCGACACCTCGGAAACCTTGTGCGGATTGGTGGTCGCGAAAAGAACGATCATGGGTCTCCGTTTTTCGCGTACTCGTCCAACAGCTCTTCGATGCGGACGAACACGGTGCTCAACTGTTTTGCATCCGGCAACAGAGTGGTGCGAAAGTGGTCGTGATAGGGGACGTTGAAGCTACTGCCGGGAGCTATCAGAACGTGCTTTCTCTCCAGCAAGTCGAGTCCGAAGCGCTGATCGTCGAAGTGAGGGAACTGCTGAGTATCGATGCCGATGAACGCGTACATGCTGCCCTGAGGCGGCGCCGCCAGCTTCAGGTACTTGCTCCGCTTCACGGCAGCAAGGAGTTCAGCCCGCGACTCGTGCAGGCGTCCGCCCGGAGCAGTGAGGTCAAAGACGCTCTGATAGCCGCCCAAAGCCGTCTGCACCGCCCACTGCCCAGGCACGTTGCTGCACAGCCGCAGGCTGGCCAACAGCTCGATAGCGTCCAAGTACTCGGTGGCGTGGGCGCGTTCACCGCTGAAACTTACCCAGCCCACGCGCAAACCGCATGCGCGATAGATCTTGCTCAGCCCCGAGAAGGTGGCGCACAGCGTGCCGCGCGCCAGGCTAGCCATCGGGACGTACTTTGCGCCGTCGTACAGCATCTCGTCGTAAATCTCATCCGCGAACACGACGAGGTGGTGCTGGCGCGCTAGTTCGGCGATGCGCTCGAGCACCGGCTTGGGATACACCGCCCCCGTCGGGTTGTTGGGATTGATGACCACGATGGCGCGAGTGCGGGGAGTGATGAGTCTCTCCATCGCTTCCAGATCCGGTTGAAACCCCGTCTCCGGGTTACATGGATAGTGCACAGCCTTGCCGCCATGAATGACCACCGAGGCCGTCCATAGCGGATAGTCGGGACTGGGCAAGAGCACTTCGTCATCGGGATTCAAAAGCGCACGCATGCACAGCATGATGAGCTCGCTGACACCGTTGCCAATGAACACGTCCTCGGCCGTGACGTCCATGATGCCTCGATCCTGCTGCTGCATCACGACGGCTTCGCGCGCCGGAAAGATGCCTTTCTGGTGACAGTAGGGCTCGGCCTCGGGCAGATTCTCCACGATGGCGCGTCGCATGGACTCGGGCATGCGGAACCCGAACAAGCCCGGGTTGCCGATGTTCAACTTGATGATCTCGTAGCCGGCCCGTGACAGCTCGTCCGCTCGCCGGGCCAGCTGTCCTCGAATTTCGTAGCGGACGTCCCTCAGATGGTTACTGGCGCGCAGCCTGGGCAGGGTCATGGCGGCTGCTGTAACTCAGCTACCGGACGCGGGCAACTGGCTCAAGGCAATTGTTCGACGATGCGGCGGCACTTGTCGAGCAGCTGCGCCTGAGCTGGCTTGGCGAAGCCGAAGTACTCCATGGCCTGCGCCGCTTGGTCGGGATCGGCTTCCGCCAACGCCGCGGCGCCCGCTTCGGCGGCGAGCCAATCGCACATGCCGATGAGCGCGGCAAGTGGACTGATGCGTCCATCCACCCAAAACGAGTGGTGATGGCCGACCACCCACTGAATACCCCACGGCAGCCCCCACTTTTGACCAATGATGGCGGAGGCCTCTTCATGTACCGCTTTCACCGCCTGTTCGACGGACTCGAAGTCCCGCGGCCTTTCCCCCCGCGGCAGCGCCCCGAGCAGGCCTAAGCAGCCAGCAATGCCAATGTCGTGCAACAGGCCGCAAATGAACGCCCGCTCCCCCGGTTGCTTGAGAGAGCGACACACCCCGCGCGCGATGTGTGCCGTGGCCGTCGAATGTCGTCGTACTTGCTCCAACGGGCGCTCGAACGCCTTACCGCTGAGCACTGACGCCTTCATGGCTGCTTCGACGAAGATTCCGGTCAATCGATTCACCCCCAGGCGCACGAGGGCCTCATCCAGGGATTCCACGGCGGCGCCCCGCGAGTAGAAACTCGACTGCGCGATACTCATCACCTTGGCCGCCAGCATGGGCTCAGCTTCCATCAGCTCTCGCACCGTTGCCAGATCGACTTCTGGATCGCGGGACACCTCGACCAGCTTCAACGCCACCGCAGGCAGCAGGGGCGGGCTGTAGTCAGGGTCGCGCAGGGCTTGACGCAAACGCGCGACGATGCCCGCCGGACTGTGATCCGGGGCCCGCACGCGTTGACTCACACGGTCCTGCACCCCTCCCGGAACGGCACGGCTCCTGCATTCTGAATCACAAAAGCTCAAGACCGCCAGCTGAGGCTCCGCATCACGTCCGGGTGCAGCAGTGCCAGTACCGTCACGATCTCCAGGCGTCCCACCCACATCGTCAGCGTCAGCAGGAGTTTGGCCGGTACGGAGAAGCCGGCAAAACTACCCATCGGTCCGGCTTCCCCAAACGCTGGACCGACATTACTCAGGCAGGCAAGGGCTGCGGAATAGCCCACGAGCAAGTCCGAACCCAGCATCATGAGCATGGCGCCCACGAGCAAGTGGCCGACACCGTACAGGACGACCAAAGTGAACACCGCGCGCATGATGTCACGATTGACGGCCCGTCCGTTATAGCGAATGGCCAGGACGGCACGGGGGTGCAACGTGACCGTTATCTCTCGCAACACGTGCTTGAACACCAAAAGCAGACGTACCACTTTGGGGCCTCCCGCCGCGGAGCCCGCACATCCTCCGACCAGCATCGCAACGATCAGCAGCATGCGCGAGCGATCGGACCACAAGTTATAGTCGGTGCTGGCAAATCCGGTGCTCGACATGAGGCTCGACGATTGAAATGCTCCCGCGCGCAACGTGTCCCAGGTGGGCGCACCGCCGGCTTGGATGCAGGCCAGGGCCAGCGCGATAGTGAGCATGATCCCAACGTAGGCCATGAATTCACCATCTCTGAGGAAGCTCGTGGGACGGCCCGTGATGACCTTGTATTGGAGCACGAAACTCGTGCCGCTCAGGAGCATGAATAGACTCAGGATCCACTCTGCGCTGGGATTGGCGTAGCCCGCTAGCGAGAGTGGATGAGGAGAAAACCCGCCCGCCGACATGGTTGCCAAGGCATGGTTGAGCGCGTCGTACCAGCCGAAGCCGGACACGACCATGAGTAGGAACGTCAACAGCAGCGTCGTGCCAGCGTAAACCAAAGACAGTCGCCGCGCACTTCGCCGCGCCTGCGGACTCACCGCTTCAGACGGCGCCCCCGAGGCCTCGGCGAAAAAGAGCTGCCGACCGGCGATACCAAGACGAGGTAGTACGACGACGAACAGCGCGATGATGCCAATGCCTCCAAACCACTGCGTCAACGAACGCCATAGGAAGAAGGCCCGATCGTACTTGGTGAAGTCAGCCAACACCGTCGCGCCAGTGGTGGTGAAGCCCGACATGGATTCGAAGAGCGCATCCGTGACGGACAGCCCGTACATCATGAATGGCAACGCTCCAAACGCGGCAATCAGCAACCACGTCAACGCCACGACACCGAGCGCTTCGGCACGATACAGATTCACGGCGCGCTTCACGCCGCAAGCAAACAGCGACGCAACGGCAAGCGTGACGAGCCCGGCCGCTACGAACCGTGAAGCCGCTTCAACCTGCCCATCGAACAGCGCCATCCCGGTCGGCAAGAGGAAAGCAAGGGAGAACGGGCGTAGGAAGTGCCCGACCACGCCAAGGATGAGTTGAAGCCGCATACGACGAGGTCAGCCGTGGGCGCTAGTGCGCACCCGTTCGCCATTCAAGAAGAACTCGCGCACCTCGTCTTCGTCGGCAGTCGAACAGAAAACGAGGACCTGATCCCCGGTACGCAGGACGTCCGCCCCATGCGGAACGATCACCTGCCGTCCCCTCAAAATGGCTCCCACGACCGCGTAAGCCGGAGGACGGAGTGCCGACAGCGGCAGCGCGGGAAACGGCTGGGGCAGCGTGAGTTCGATGACGCAAGCGGAGCCATGTTCGAGCACGGCCCGGATCTCTTGGTGGTTGGTATCGATACTCTGGACGATGCTCCGAATGGCCGCTCCCCTGGATGAGAGCACCACGTCGACCCCCACCCGCTCGAACATCGTTTCGTTGTGAGCGCGGTCGGCGCGCGTGATGATGCGTGGCACGCCCAGACCTTTGGCCAGCAACGAGACCAGAAGATTTTTCTCGTCGTTGTTGGTCACGCAAACGACGACCGGCATGTCGCCGATGCGCTCCTGCTCCAGCAGGTCCAAGTCTGCGCCGTCGCCGTGTAGCACCAGGCAACCGAGCTCGCCCGATACCTGCTCGCAACGAGCGCGATCAATCTCTATCAACGTCACGCGCCAACCGGCATCGAGTAGCCCACGGGCTATGGATACCCCGACCGAGCCCGCCCCTACGATGGCGGCGCGGTGCTTCTCCCGTTTTGGACGCTTTCTCAACCAGCGACTGAGTTCGCGCACCGCCGGAGAGCGGCCCATGGCCATCACTTTGTCGCCGGGTTGAAGCTGCGTCTCACCGCGCGGCAAAATCATGTCGTCGTGGCGCCGTACCATGACCAGCACCACCCCCCGCGGCAGCTTGAGTTGCTTCAGGGGCGCACGGGTAATGGGCGCATCGTGCTCCACCGAGTAGCGCAGCAGCCCGATCCGACCATCGGCGAAAACACGGGCGTCGAGCGCGCCTGGAACGGTCACGATACGAGTTATTTCTCTCGCCAACTGCTCCCCAGGACGTACCACCTGGTCGATGCCCAGGGAGTCGGCAAGGTTGCTATCGGCGTCGCCCGCGTGGAGAAACCCCGCACCCGCGAGCACGCAAATCGTGCGGCGCGCTCCCATGCGTTGGGCCGCCAGGCAGGCCACGATGTTCTGCTCGTCGCTGTCCGTACACGCCACGAACACGTCCGTGCGCTCGATGTGCGCGAGGCGCAGTGCCTCGGGCGACGTGGGATGGCCGATCACCGTTTCGACATCCAGCTGCTCTACGCGGGCTGCTTCCACGTCGACGTGGGTGCGCAAGCACACCACTTGATGGTCCGTCATCAGGGCTTCCGCGGTGCGCCCCGCCATTAGACTGCCGCCGGCAACCAGCACATTCATCGGAGCTCCTACGAAAGGAGCGCCTGCATACACAAGCGCGCTTGCCGCGGAAAGCCTTTAGACGGCAACGGCTCACGGTTACCCAGCGAAAGCCCGAGCGCCTGTCGTCGAATCGCGTTGTCGTCCAATCGCGCGGCAAAGCGCCCGGAACGCGGTGAATTGACCTTTGCCTGCCTCCCCACAAACCGGTAAGAGGGATGGGATGAGCGAATGGGATCTGCAAGCAAAGCCGGACTTCCGCGGGGTGGAAGGACCAGTGGTGATATGTGTCATGGACGGCGTGGGGATCGGCGTCCAGGATGAGTCGAATGCCGTTTGGCTCGCGCGCAAGCCGAACATCGATTGGCTCGCGGCTCATTCGTTGACGGGCACGCTCGCCGCTCATGGGCTAGCCGTCGGCATGCCTTCGGATGCAGACATGGGCAACAGTGAAGTCGGACACAACGCTCTGGGTGCGGGCAGAGTGTTCGACCAAGGCGCCAAGTTGGTGCGCCATGCGGTGGAGACCGGTGCCCTCTTCAAAAGTGACGCTTGGCTGACGTGCACGGCGCAGGTTCGTCAAAGCAACGAGCCGCTGCACTTCATTGGCTTGCTCTCCGATGGCAACGTGCACAGCCACATCGATCACCTCAAAGCCATGATCGTGCGCGCCGACGTCGAGGGCATCGAGAAAGTGCGCGTGCATGCTCTGATGGATGGGCGCGACGTGCATGAGACGTCGGGCTTGCTGTACATCGAAGATCTCGAAACGCTGTTGGCAGCCATGCGCAGCAAGGGTCGTGACTACCGCATCGCTTCGGGGGGCGGACGCATGAAGGTCACCATGGACCGCTACGAAGCCGACTGGAGAATGGTCGAGCGCGGGTGGAGAACCCATGTGCTCGGAGACGGTCGGGGTTTCACCAGCGCTACTGAAGCGATTCGCACCTTTCGCGATGAGATTCCGGGCATCGACGACCAGAACTTGCCGGCTTTCGTCGTGGTGGATGATGCCGGCAAGCCAGTGGGGCCGATCCGCGATGGCGCGGCCGTGATTTGCTTCAACTTCCGTGGTGATCGAGCCATCGAACTGACGCAAGCCTTCGAATACGAGACGTTCGACAAGTTCCAGCGCGGCCCGCGACCGCAAGTCGTGTACGCCGGGATGATGCAATACGACGGCGACCTACACTTGCCGTCTCGCTTCCTCGTCACCCCGCCCAGCATCGATCACTCGCTCGGGGAGTACCTCGCGCGCAACGGCGTGTCCCAACTCGCGATCAGTGAGACGCAGAAGTACGGACACGTCACCTACTTCTGGAATGGCAATCGCAGCGGTAAGTTCGATGAGCGAAGCGAGACGTACATCGAAATCCCCAGCGATACTTTGCCCTTCGAAGAGCGACCGTGGATGAAGGCGGCCGAGATCACCGATCGGTTGATCGCCGAACTGGAGACTGGCAACCACCGGCACGCGCGCTTGAATTACGCCAACGGCGACATGGTAGGCCACACCGGGGTGCGAGACGCGGCGGTGCTAGCCGTGGAGGCCGTGGACATGCAGATCGGGCGCCTCATCCGCTGGGCTAAGCGGGCCAAAGGGGCGCTGATCGTCACCGCGGACCACGGCAACGCCGATGAGATGTACGAGCACGACAAGAAGGGCAACTTGGCGTTCGACTCCGAGGGCAAGATCAAGATCAAGACCAGCCACACGCTCAACCCGGTGCCCGTGTACGTGTACGCCCCTTCCATGAGCGGCTTGAAGTTGGCGTCGACAGTCGCCGAACCCGGACTTTCGAACGTCGCGGCCACCACCATGCACTTGTTGGGATACCGCGCGCCAGAAGCCTTCGAACCGTCACTACTCGCCTAGGAGTACCAGTGGCACCTGCACGCCGATTGGGTCGATGCTCCTGACGATACTCGAGCAGAGCGGCGGGAGCAGACTGCGCCTTCTCACCTGCAGCTTGGCATTGGCGGTCAACCTCACCCTGTTCGGCTGCCGCCATTGTCCCGCGAGCGACGCCCCCGTCACCTCGGCCACGCCCGCGCAGGAGCGGGTGACGAAGAGCGCGTCTAACGCGCCACACGTAAACACCGCGCCGGAAGTAAACATCACGCCCGACGTAAATACCGCGCCGGAAGTAAATGCCGCACCGCTGCCCCGCATCCTTGCCTTACCACCGGACGCGGGCGAGAGCCCGAACCCCAGCCAACAGCGGCGTCGAACCTGCCGTGTAGCCGTCATTGGCGATTCATTGTCCGACCCGCGTTCCGCAGGTGGTCACTACGTGCGCGTCCTGCAGGCGCGGGCTACCAAGAGTCGGTTCGACAACTACGCGCGCGGAGGACACATGGTCAACCAGATGCGTAGCCGTTTCCAGGTAGACGTTTTCGGGCCGGGCAAAGCCACGTATACTCACGTCCTCGTCTTCGGAGGAGTCAACGACCTCATCAGCAACTTGACGGCACACCGCACGAATGACCGTATTCAGTCCGACCTGTCGCAGATGTATCGTTGGGCAAAAGAAGCTAAAGCACGGGTGGTGGCGATGACCGTTACTCCCTGGGGCGGGTTCACGCGCTACTTCAACGCACAGCGAGCAGAGAACACGGTTTTGCTCAACCAATGGTTGCTGGCGCAGCAAGGCCAACTGGCAGATGTGGTCGTCGATGCCTACGCCTTGTTATCTTGCGGCGACCCAAAGCGACTGTGCCCGCAGTACGTGCCCCCCTTCAACGATGGGCTGCACTTCAGCAAGAGCGCCCACGAAGTGCTCGCAGAGGCGTTGTGGGAAGCAGAGTTTTCTTCATGTCTGTGACACCGACTCCGCCGCCCACTTCGCCGAAGCCACCCCCCGCGCCGTCGTTGGGGCAGGTTTTCGACTGGAAGCTCTTGCTCGCCCTGGGGTTACTCGCGGGTTTGGGCGTGGCTTCGTGCGATCTGGTCAACCGCGCCCTCGATCGTGTGGGCTCAGCCCAGCCCCCGGCACCCGACCCCGCGCAGTGGCAACCCGAGACGCGAACGCGGCTGACGTTCGCCCTCGACACCCTGGACGCCGAGCGGCACGCCTGCGCCAGCGATCAGGAATTCGGCACCACACGCTGCGAGTTTCGCGCCAAGAAGCTGCGCTTTCCTCGCCCAACGGATCAGCCCATCGACGATGACAAGCAGCACGTGCTGCAGCCTTATCTCACGGCGGTTGGCGAGCACCCGGTGCTCGTAGCCGGGGTGTGGCACACTCCGGAAGTTGCGTTTCGTCGGCACCTCGAGCCACCTCGCAGCAGAAGGCCCGAAGAATTGCAGCCGTTTTACGTCGAGTGCGAGGTGGAGTTCGTTGGCCGCATGGAAACGTTCGAGGCGCGCTACGCCTTCAATCAGAAGTGGCAAGCCGGCGCTCCGACCGCCGCGGGAGTAGCCTCGTGGTGTACCATCCTGCGTGGCGATCCCAATCCCGGGTGACCGCAGGCGCCCGCAGAAACGGTGCAGTTCGCGCACGCGGTTGCCCTCAGCCTCCGATTCGCCCTTGCGCTCGAGCACTTGGAGGACAAAAGTGCGCCCCATGCAAGCGATTGGTGTGATTCTGGTGCTGTGCGCGTTTCTGTTTCAGGTGTGGGTAACGGTACGTGCCTTCCGTTGTACCCTGTTCGAAAGCAGTCAGAAGCGGACGCAGGCGCAGCTGATTTGGCTGTTGCCGGTGGTAGGAGCCGCTATCGTGTTCAGCGTGATTTCGATCGAGGAAGCCAACGAGCGTCCTAAGAAAGAGCAGCGCGGTTAGTGCCCGTCGAGCGCGCGCTCACCTGGGTGGGCTCTAGAGCCCCTCGCCTGCCACTATGGGCCAACTATGGCTTGGCGACCTGGTTCGGGTGCGGCTTCGCCCCGGTTGCTCCGGGCACGGTCGGCGCGCTGGGCGCGTTGCCTCTATTCGCGTTGCTGTCGTGGGCGGACCACTGGTTGTTGAGCGTTTCGCTGATCAGCAGCCTGACCATCATGGGAGCCGTCTCTGGTCAGGTGGTCGCCACCCATCGCAACGACGAGGACCCCTCCCTGGTGGTGATCGACGAAGTCGTCGGGGCTTTGATTGCACTGACGTTCGTGATGCACGCGCCGCTCGTGTTTCAAGCACTGGCGTGGGGATTGTTCCGCCTGTTCGACATCACCAAGCCTGGCATCATTCGACGGCTCGAGCATACGCGCCCGATTGGACTGGGCATCATGCTGGATGACGTGTGCGCGGGGCTACTCGCTGGCGTGGTGGCGCTGGCCGCTTACGGCATCTGGTTCTGATCGTTGGTGTCACTGTCCGAAGCGTCGTGCGCCTCCTTGCCTGGAGCCGAGGTCGGATCTGAGGCGGCAGGCGTCGTGAGTCTATCGATGGCTGGCAGCAGCGCCGCAACCGCGCGAGCAAACCGATCGAAGTCCAAGCGTTCCACGACGTCGGCAGGCGTGCCGAACTCGGGATAGCGATAGCGGTGAGTGTCGTGCACTAACAATGCCGGGCAGTTGTGTTCGACGAAGGCACGAAAGGCGCTCATGTTCGCCGCCGGGTCTGGCTCGAGCGTAGTGGTTGGCTTGACCAGCACCGTCGAGTGAGCGCCCATGGTTGCGGTGAAGGTCTCGTGCAACGCCGCGAACTGGGGCACCGTCTGGACCTCGATGAATTCAGCGATCGGATGCCCCGCGGGCAGACCGTCCGGATAGCCCTGGCTGCCTTCACGTTCACTATACGCGCCAAGTCCGTGAAGCTCGATGCAGGCGCGTAATTTCGCAACAGGCTCGGCTTCCTCGTCGTCTGCTTTGGCTGCTAGCTGGTTCTTTAGGTGGTACCAGGCACCCATCTGCTCCGGTTCCTGTCGTGACCCAGCGTCCGAAAACCACACCAACCGCAAGCTGCGACGACGAGGCGCGTGGGCTGCGTGTCGGGCCACGGCTAACAACGCCGCCACGCCCGAAGCGTTGTCATCTGCCCCTTTGGAACCCGGTAGCGTATCGAAGCGGGCGCCCACCAATACCACCTCATGAGCCAGATCCGTCCCCGGCAGCTCGACAACGAGGTTCTGCGCCAAGGCGCCGTCTGCCGACACGAAGCCTTCCCGTCTCACGGTGAACCCGAGCTGCTTCTCGAGTGTCTCAGCCAAGTGATCGGTGGCTTCGGCCAAGCCCCACTCACTGCCCGTGTGGCGCTCACCTGTGGCAACCAGCGCCTCGACGTCTTGCCGCAGCTGTGCCGCCAACGCCTGTTCCTGGGGTCGCGCCTGGCGCAAGGCCATCGCCTGCAGCGGAAGCCGTTCGGGCTGAGCTTCAGGAGCCGGCTCGCCCTGTGTTGCCGGCGCTACCGGCGGCGCGGGCGCTCCGCATGCGGTGATGAACGCGACGAGAACTCCAGTCCCTGCCCCACACCAACCCGTGGGGGCGGCCCAACTCAACCAACGCGTGCGCATAGCTGCTCTGTGGCACAGCTCGAGCCAGCTGGAAAGGCCACCGCACCTTTCCGCGGCGCCTAGCCGCTTCCCAAGGTTTCCTGTAGATTCCCGCGCTTGCTAGCCGTGGGCGTTTCAACTGCCCTGGCCTCCACTCAAACCAGCAACCTAAAGGATCTTCGGTGAAACCCTCTTCTTCTCCTCTGGTGAGTATCGTGATGGGATCCCAAAGCGATTGGGCAGGCGTCATGGAACACGCCTCCAAAACTTTGGATGAGCTTGGCGTCGCCCACGAGGTGCGCGTGCTTTCGGCTCACCGCACCCCTGACGCCGCCACCGAGTACACGCGCGGGTTGGCGGAGCGCGGCGTCGAATACGTGATCGCTGCCGCCGGCGGTGCCGCTCACTTGGCCGGCGTGATGGCCGCCCACACACATTTGCCCGTGTTGGCCGTGCCGATGCAGAGTCCCGCTCTGGGCGGTTTGGACTCCCTTCTGTCCATGGTGCAAATGCCGGCCGGGATCCCCGTGGCCACGCTTGCCATCGGTAAACCAGGAGCCATCAATGCTGCGCTGTTCGCGGCCGCTGGCTTAGCCATCAAGCACTCTGCGGTGCGGGAGGCATGGCTTGCTTTCCGCGCGGCTCAGACTGAAAAAGTGTTGGCGATCGGCGATCCGCGCACTTGATTCAGCCGGCCCTGGCTTG
>CAZNZA010000043.1:36552-38506 GCA_964577325.1 uncultured Polyangiaceae bacterium | reverse complement strand
CTCCTTGCGCTCACCGCCGAAACGGAGAGCCGTCGCTTCGCTCTACGCGGCGCTCATTCTCCGTGACTGCCGCCGAGTCGGTGGTGGTCGCCCCTGACGACGCATCCGTCCGTAACCACGACGCTGGTGCAAGCGTCGAAGCCACGTTGGTCCACCACCAACCTTGAACCCTTGAACTGTCCTTATACCCAGCAAGTAATAGGCTAAGGACTGCCAGACTGAGGAAGGGCCGGGCGGTCCAGCACCTTAGGCAGCCGCGGACTACGCTTGGGCTTCTTCAGTTCCACTTCTTCGAACAGCAGTGCGGGCGCGACGAGCGATGCCGGAATGGAGTACGCGCCGGCGTTCAGCAGTATGTGATACACCTCGCTCGTGGCACCGGCAGCCAGCACATCTTTCAGATCTCGCACTTGCATCTCGGTCAGTGCAGCGCCGCGAATCAACGTGCGCTTGCCGTCGGGCGCTACTAAGAACGCTCGTTCGACCTCGGGGGGAGTCGTGCCGTTGGACGAAAACGGCCGCGGTGCAAGCCGTTCGATTTCGATGGCTGGCTCCCCCGAACGCAGCAACTGACGCATCAATTGGGCTTGGGTACGCGGTTGAGACGTGGTGAGGATCAGGTTACCTATCGAGCCGCGTGCCCACCCGGCGTGGCCCGTACGGCCGTGGCCGTTGCTGGAGGCAATCTCTCGACTCGGGGTGCGGGACATCAACAACGTCTCCAGCATGCCGTCTTGAACCAACTGGACGCGTTGCGCTGGTACGCCCTCATCGTCGGCCAGGTACGTCCCCAGGAGCGGCTCGCCCTTCCACTCGGCGAGGGTGGGATCATCCACGACGTCAATCGTCGTCGGCAAAACGCGGCGCTGCAGACGGCGCGCCAAGGGACCTTCCCCGGAACCGGGCGTGCCGCTCGAGCTTTGGCCCAATAGTTCCTGGACGATTTGAGGTGCAGCTTCCCCAGAAAACAAGACGGGGCCCACGTAGTCCGGAGCCAAGGGCGCGCTTCGCAACTCCGTGAGTTGCTCGCCCAGGGCCTGGGCTTGCGCAAAAAGCGCCTCGACGTTCATCTCACCGAAGCGCGTAATGCGGTGAGACAATGGCATGCCGTCCGGCGCCTGAGTATGGCCCTCCAGAGTCACCTCGACCACCCGCGTCGGGGTGACGACGAAACTCCCTTCGCTCGTCACGAGCGTACGGTGGATGCTCCAAGCAGCAACCGTGACTACGCTTTCGTGCACGTGAGGGAACGTGGCGAAGGCGCTCGACACCTGGCTCGCGATCTCCCGCAACTGCTCCGGGGGGGGCAGCGGATCCATGGGTGGTGCCTTCAGGACGAGCGGCGCCTGGGCACTGAAGTCAGCAGCGCGTTGCTCGTAGTCGACGGCATTGGAGCGCGCCGCCCGCTTCTCTTCCAAGGCCTCGCTGGCCTCCCGATAAGCGCTGTCGGTAGCAAGCCAGATGGCGTTTCTCATAGCCAAAAGGTCGCTGCCGAGCGGCATGCTACTGCCTGCTCCGCGGAAGTCGATGCCGCTGACTTCTTGCATGGCATGTGAATTGTCGAGCTCTGGACTTCCTACTCTCACTTCGACGTGCAAGGTGCGGCCGCGCTCGTGTTCATTTTGGACCACCGATCCGAGTTGACCCACTACCAGGTGCTGCTCGATTTCCAGCAGCGTGTAGCCGAGGTAATACGGAGGTTGCCTCTTGGGCAATCGAAGGCCGTTCATGGCCCGCGTCATCTCCTCCACGAGTGCCTTTACTTCAGGCCGATTGAGCTCGGTTCGCCAAGCGTCGTCTCGATTCCCCGGCTCGACCTGTGCCGGCTGGCTTGCGATCGGCCACGACCACTCGCTGGCAGGCTTTGGCGCCGAGTCAGAAGGAGGCGGTATCTGTTGTCCGAAAGTCGTGCTCACCCAGCTCGTGCTCAAGCAGGCGCTGGCGACCAACGCCA
>CAZNZA010000043.1:31157-36452 GCA_964577325.1 uncultured Polyangiaceae bacterium | reverse complement strand
GCGTCCTTCCGCTGCCGTCGGCGTGGGTGCGTGTCGCCGCGCTTCGAGTTTCGGACTGGGCAGAATGGGAGGCCGCGCTTCCGAAAGTTCCTGCCGCGCGACTTCGATTTGAGAGACGAGCAGGCTCGGACTCACCGCCGATACGGGGACCCAGCCGGATTCCGCCCCGCACACGCCGTTGAAGACCTGAAAATCGTTGGCCGCCAGGGCAATCTTCGACAACGCCGTTAGCGGGGTGCCCTCGATGTCGACGCCGCGAACGAGTTCCTCTCTGCCATCCAAGTAAACGCGGTACACCATCACCGGCATGACTTTGAAAGCCTGTGTGTCGTAGCGGGCGGTCTGCGTGTAGCCGCCGGAGATTTGGGAGAAGCGCAGCCCGAACTCCAGCCCTTGTTGTCTCACCTCTTCCAGTAAGGCTTGCTTCAGAGTTTCCGGGGACACCACGGTCGCGGGCTCGACGAAGAGATTGGCCTGGCGTGCCACGATCTGGTGACCGGGACTGCGACGACCGTGACCATTCGATCGCACGATTGCCTTGGTGGGTTCGCGAGACATCAAGAAGTCCCGCAAAACTCCGTCTTCGACGAGATTGGCGCGTTGTCCCAGCACCCCTTCGTCGTCGATGGAGTAAAACCCGCTGAGCTCGACGCCGTTTAAGCTGGTGACCGTCGGGTCGTCGTATATCGACAAAAAACCCGGCATCACCCTCTCGCCAATGCGTCCTGAAAAAGTTTGTCCTTCGTTGTCGGCGTCCTGACGGTGCCCCTCGATGCGGTGACCGAACACTTCGTGGAAGAAAACGCCCGCGGCTTTTCCGTCCAAGATCGCGGGACCGACGTAAGGATCCACCAGCGGCGCATCCAGTAGTGCGTCGACGTCCGTCAGCACTTGCTCGTAGCGGGCGGAGAGCTCTTGCAGCGAAGGAAGAGCGTCGACGTGTCGGACCTCGATGGAATCGAACTGTCCCACCAACAGACCGTCACTAGCGACCGCTCCGGCCGATAAGCTCAGTCGCACGCGCGACTGGCTGGTCTGGGTTTGGGTGCCCTCCGAGGTAACCAAGAATTTGTTCTCGACACCGACGTCGAGCGTCACGCCGGAGCTCATCACTCGAGCATGACGCACCGCGAGGCGAGACAACTCGCGAGCCATGCGTTCCAAACCCTGCCGCTCGACGTCCAGCTCGAGCAAAGGCTCGTATCGGGTTACGGGTACCGCGGGCGTATAGCTGGCGACGGCGTCTCGGTCCTCTCGCCCTTGGGCACGTTCGCGATGCTGAGACACCAGCATGAAGCGCTCGCGCGCGGCATCGTAAGCCCGGTTGGTGGCGAGCCAAATGCCGTTCTGGGTCGCGTTCTCCCAGGCCGCGGTTTCAGTGCTCCCCTTGTCGATGGGCAACAGTTCTACTCCCTGATACCCACCGCGCTCCATCTCGCCGGGCAATGACCGGGTTTGATCGAGTTGATAGCTGCCTACCCTCACGTCGACATCGAGCAGACGAGAGCGTGTTGCGTTGGAACGAAGTAACTCCCCGTCAGTGGCGGCGACTACCACGTCCTGCTTGTCGGTGACCTGGTACCGGAGCAAGTATGCCTCGTACTCTTGCTCGGATAGTACTGCAAACGACCGCTTCAGCTGGCGGTCCATCACGTCCAACAGCGGATTCTTGGATGCGGTGGTTTGGAGCTGCGCGCCCTTCGTGACGAACACCTTGGCAGCGGGGGGCCAATCGCTGTCACTCGACGCGGCAGGGACGGGCGTTCGGGCAGAGGGCACTTCACAGGCGACGACGACGCTCGCGAGTCCAATCGTCCAAGCGCACCGTCCACGGAGCTGCCCAGTGAAGGCGTTCACTTGGAGCTTTCCTGGGCCGAAGCCGGCGCGTCGCTGCCACTTGCCTTCGACGCCGGACATTCACCCAAGTGGAGGATGGCTTGGATGGGGTCTTCGTCGACGGTGTAAGGCACGTCGCGATCTCCGAGCCGAATCGGAGTACCGATTCGAAGTCGGCTCGGCTTAGCTCCGGTCACCCGCGATGCGGCCTCCTGCCAAGAAATGCCGGGAATGGCGAACACACTCAAGCAACGCGCTGGTACTTCGGGCGCGTCTGGTGGGTACTCGAAGATGTATGATTCCGCTCCAAGCTCCGCCTTGATGCCGTTGGGCCGTTCATGGATCTTGTAACCGCGTCCGCCAAAGTAGGCGCGAGCGTCCTTCAAACTCATACTCACGATCTGTGGCCCCACGCAGCGGATCTTCTTACCCCCCTGCTTGTGCAAGTACGCCTGCCCCCGAGGGCAGTCGGCGTCGCCGTTCTTGACCAAGTTGTCGATCTCTTCCGGCGTCAAAGGCTTGTGGCTCTCGCGCTGTCTCAACAGGCTCAGATGCGTCTCGAGTTTACGCTTCGCCGTCGCCAATTGGGTGCTCTCTTCACCGAGATTGGCCGAACGACACGTTGCGAGGTTGGCTTCAACCAAGCTCAAGGTTCGTTCGACAGTGGCTAGATCGTTGGTATCGACGCTCGCTACCGCGGCGTGGGTTTCGAGGTACTTGTCGCGGCATTCTTTGACTTCCGCGGATTGGCATCCCGTCAACGGCAAGAGCAGCGCCAGGGCGAAGCCTCGCATGTGCTGGCCATCCGTCCTCAGCACCTTGGAAAGCGCGCGTCGCACGCCGTGGAGCACCTGCCTACGACCCCATTCACGCATGCCCGGATGCTAGCGAAGCCACGCCGCAAGTCAGCGAAAAAGTCTCCTCACCGAGAAGACCGATGCACGAATCTGCTCGGAATGTTCCCGGCAATGCCCGGGAATAGATGGCGGAGGCACCCGGACGCCGATCCTTGAGCGGACATAGTTCGTCAGCCCGGACCTTTTATGGCGTATCCGTCGACGCTCCGACGAGACACGCTAAAACCATGAGCGTACACGAGGTGCCTGCCAAAACGAGTAAAACGACGTCGACCCGGGGTACGAGTGACTTCACGGGCTTCGTCGTATGGCTGTGGCTACAAGCCGCTTTTGTGAGCATTGACGCCGTGGACGGGTTGCAGGTCGGCCCCTGGGCGCGCGGCATCCTGCTCACGCTGTTTTTGGTGAATTTCCAGATCCACGCCTCACCCACACCGATGGCGCGTCTCGGGCTGCCGCTGTTCGTGGGCGGATTCGAGCTGTTGCAAGTGCCAGCGGCTGCGTTGCCGCTGGTCCTGTCGTTTAGCAGCATCTGGCTGCTGAGCGCTTTGGCACTGCGTGTTTCAGATTATCGGCTCGCGGCATTGGAACGCGTCTACCCTCCGCTACAGCGGCTGGCGTGGTGGGCCTATCGGCTCGACCACCTGCAGCCGTCGGCTGAAGGGAAAATGTGGCTACGCGTGGCAGGTACTGTCGAAGCCGTGCGCCGCTGCTGTGCTCGGCTGCTCAATCGCGAGCGGGCCCGGCACCACGCGCGTTCGCTGCCTGCGGCGACCGCCTCCGTCTCATGAACCCTCTCGTCTACGGACCCACCGGCAGAGCGTGATAGGCGACGAGTGAATCAAGAGCGAACTCGATCGCGTCTTCAACCGCATCGCCGGCACGGGGTGAATCTTTGAAGGGAGCGTCATGGTCCCCAATCACGGCTAATACGGCGCCAGCATGCACGCGCTCCTTCGCCTGGGCGCGCGGACCGAGCGCACTCAGCACGAAGAGGTGAGCGCATTCCATTTCGGACGCCATGACACCGGCCTGGGTGAGCAGGCGCTGGTAATTCATGTGCTCATCGTGGCGCGGACCCAGGCCCATCTCGCGCGCGTAGAGGGAGTCTTTCGTATGAACAGGTCCGAAGTGCACACGCGACTTCGCTGCCTGGCGAACTGCTGCGGCGCTGGCCATCGCTTGCAGTAAGGAAAACGATGGCAGCGCGGGAAACTCCAACGGCAAGTAGTTGCGGGATGTGCCTTCATCGCGAACGGCAGCTGTAGCGACCACGATGTCCCCGGTGCTGACGTGAGGTTGCATCGATCCGCTCGTACCGACGCGGATCATTACTTTTGCTCCAAGACCCATGAGCTCGGTGACGATCAGGTCGACGCTCGGACAACCCATGCCCGTTGATATGACGCCCACGTCGAGAGTCAGGCCGGCGCGCTGCACCTGTCCTAGGTGCAGGTCGTGGCCGCGCGGATGGGGTTTAGTCTCCAAGCCTTCGAAATGGCGGGCAATGGATTGGGCCCGAGAACGCGAACCCGGCAATAAGAAGTACCGGCCGCGACCGGCGTTGCCCTCGAAGTCACGTTCTTCGGCGGTGATGTGCAGGGGGCGAAATGGCATGGGCCGCAAACTACTCGCCCGCACGCGTCATGGCTACAGCAAGCCTGAGCGACCTATTCGGTTGCCCTTTACATGCCGCCGCGGGCGTCTTTCGTTCGCCCGGGGTTAATTCACCGAGGGCGCTTCCGCTGGACCCAGAAACCTCGATCGGCGCGAGAACCGTTGACATAGCGCCGTTTCGCCACTACTCGCTTGCTGCGGACGTGTGCGCTGGTCTCGGCCTATAAAACAGCAGTGAGGCTGGATGCGCTTCCGGGAGGGACCCCGCAGGCGGGGCTAACGGGATCCGCCTAAGAAGGGGCGAGCTCTGCAGAAGTTTGGTTAGAGAAAGCGAGTCATTCCCGAAGCGCTTGAACGGAATTGGTCGCCCCGTAGCGCGGGCGAGCCGCGACCTATGATCACGCGATCACAGGTGGCGTCGGCACGGATGGATCGCACTTCGCTCCACGCCGGCTCGAAACGCCACACCGGCTCGAGCAGGCCGTGGACAAGGCTCTGGACAGCCATTCCCGGCTCGCGTAGATCTATCTTTCGACGGATCATCGCCGCTTTGGGACGCCCCGGTGAGCCACAGGCACGGAGTGAGCCGTCTAGTGAGAGTCAGTCTTAATCAACGTTTACCAATCACAGTACACTCCCTATTAGGACCCGACGATTAACGACACTCGACGTCGACGTTTATGTAAACCCGTTAGGGTTGAGGAGAATCCATGCTTGAAATGAAATCCCGAAGCGCACTTATCGCCCTGATCACAGGAACCACCCTTGCCATCGTAGCGTGCGGCGAAGACGACGGCGGTGGCGGCAACATGCCTGCTCCCACGGGCACCGATCCCGTCGTGACCCCGACCGGCACCGCGCCCCAGGTCACTCCGACCGTGACCCCCACCGGCACCGTCGGGCCCATGGGCAGCAACACGGTTGGACCTGTCGGTGCCACCGGTCCCGGCGCCTCGGGTCCCGGCGCTACGGGTGGCACTGCCGG
>CAZNZA010000043.1:22185-31057 GCA_964577325.1 uncultured Polyangiaceae bacterium | reverse complement strand
ATACGACCGACCCGATGGACGACGATGCGGGTGTCGACCCCGTCGGCGGCGAGCTCGAGTTCGCGGCGGACGTGCATCCCATTCTCACGGCAAAATGTGGCCAATGCCATGGAGCCATGCCTAATGGAAAACCTGCCTTCGCCGTGGACGACGCAACCGCGGCTGAGACGGTGGCCCTGGCCAATGCTGCCAACATGAAAACGAAGATCACGATACCCGCAGGCATGCCTGGGGCCATGCCGCCAATGGACGCTCCCGACCTCACCGCCGAGGAAGAAGCTACCTTGGTCGAGTGGGTCGATAGCCTGTAGGCCACCCCCGGCAAGCTAGGCGCAAAAGGCCGGAGCTCACGCTCCGGCCTTTTCGCGTTTCAGCCTTTCACCATCCACCGCAATCACTACCGGCGCCTACACCGCCTATGACGCAGTCGTCACGAACCCGATTCGCCTATCGAACGGCGACATCTTGGTGCGCATCCAGACCCATTTCCGCTCGCGAATCGCCGACCGTCTGCCCATGATCTGGGCCCCCCCGCATTCAACTGAGCAGCCCAGCAAAGCACGTCGCCGACTCTGGGCGTGAAGCGCCCCACGATCGTGCTTCTACCGCGAGCTGTCACGCTCGACTACACATCGCCGGCTGAACGGTTACCTTTTAGTCGTTCCACGAGTCTGACACACCGGCACCTTGTCGAAGGGGTGCCTGCCGACTGTTCGGGGCCCCGAATTGACGACGGGTGTTTGGGCATTCGAAGCACCGACGGCTGCCGGAGCAAACGGCACGTCAGTGAGACGTCGGCAGTTCGATCCCACGTACGCCGACGCCGGCTTCACGCAGTAGACTCAAGCTCAGGTCGAAGTCTTCACGCCAGCGTTCGGGCACTTCGTCCGCGGGGAACACGACCTCGCGAATGCCCGCTTGGACCAACGAACGGGCACAACGCGTACATGGGGGCCACGTCACGTATGCAATGCAGTCCTTCAAGGCAACGCCAATGCGCGCTGCGTGCATGATTGCATTTTCCTCGGCGTGACAGATGAGCGGGTACTTGAGCTCGCGACTCAGTAGCCGTTCCTGGGAGTCCTCGATGCCGCGCGGAAACCCATTGAACCCGGTGCTGCGGATCTCGCGGTCCGGACCAACCACCACGCACCCCACTTGCGTGGAAGGGTCTTTACTCCACCCTGCGATGTGTTTGGCAAGCCCGAGAAAGCGCAAGTCCCATTTCATCTTCGCTTAGTGACTCAAAGCGACGAGGGGCGAAAGTGGTTTTCGAGGTGGCTGGCCAAATCGAGCGACATCGACTGCCGCGCCAGGCCCGCCCTCCCCGCTGACGTTACTTCTGCAGGGCGCGTTCGCACACGTAGCCGAGCTTGGTGCCGCACGAAACGTCGTCCCACTGCCCAGGTGGCGCCTGTTTGGCGAGGCAGTGCTCGACGCCCTCGGCGTTCTGCGGCTGGCCTGACTGAAAGTTTTGATACAGCCACGTCTCACCGGATAGCCAGACCCACTGGCCCTCACTCTTGGCGTCGCTCGCGCCGAGCCATGACGTGCTCGTCACCAGCGTCGACAAGAACTCGTCTTCAGTAGCACTCGTCATCGCAGCCAAATGCCCGCGACCGGCGCTCCACAGCGAGCAGTCGATGGCGGCCTGGGACCAGGTGAGCGTCGGCTCTGCAACGATGCGGTAGCAGCGTCCGTGCGTGCTCGAAAACGTTTCTCCAGGACCGTCACATCCCCGCGGATCGGCCGAGACCACCGTATTTGGATTGGGCGGCTTCGTTGCACCGGTTTCATCTCGATCCGCGCCCTGGTAGGCATCTGGGTCGTTGGTCGCCGTAGGCGTTGGCGTCAGCGGTTCATTTGACGAAGAGGCATCGGCGACTTCGGCGCCATCACCCGTGTCGCAGGCAGCCACCGCTAGTGCGGCTACCAGGGCCAGCAGAAGCGGTCGAGGACCAGGCCTGGAGCTTCCAGGGTTCGAAATGTTCGGCTTACGCATGGCCTGCTCGTCAAGGGGTTCGCTTGTCATGATGCTTACTCGCCACTATCCGTCGGCGGGGTGATACACGCCGTGCCGTCCGTACTGCAGGTGCCGGTGGGACAAGTGCCGCACGATATCGTTTCACCGCAGACAGTCACCGAACCGCACGTGCGGCCTGTACATGCCGTGGCGGCGTCGGGACATACGCACGCCCCCGCTGTGCAGACTTCACCGTTGGAGCACGTGCCGCAATCCACGGCCGCGCCACACGCCATGACGGTGCCGCACTCGAGGTTTGCGCAAGCTTCGGCCTCTGTGGTGTCGCACACGCAACTGCCACTCGTACACGTCTCCCCCGCGGCGCAGGTCCCGCAGTTGGTCATTCCGCCGCAGCCGTTCGAAACACTGCCGCACTCGGCGTCGTCGCAGGCATCAGCGTCTGGCACACAACAAGCGCCAGCGACGCAGGTCTGGCCAGTCGCGCACGTGCCGCAAGTAACGGAGTCACCGCACGCGTTCGTCACGTTGCCGCATTCGGCGGCTCCGCAAGCGGCATCGTCGTCCGCTTCAGTGCACTCGCAGCTATTCTCGACGCACGTCGAACCGGTCGGGCACGTCCCACAGGGCACTTCGTCCCCGCATGAATTCGTGACGGTTCCACACGTCGCCATCGCCGCGCTGCAGGCTTGTTCGTTGGTCTGGGTGCAAGCACACATCCCGCTCGCATTGCACGCTTCACCCGCCGGACATTGACTGCTGTCGCAGGCACACATGCCGCTCGCGTTGCACGCTTGCCCCGGCAGACATTGACTGCTGTCGCAGGCGCACACGCCGCTCGCGTTGCAGGCCTGGCCATCTGGGCACTTGGCGTTGTCACACACGCATTGCTCGTTCGCCCCGCAACTTTCGTGCGTGTCGCACTGAGCCGGATTGCACTCACAAACGCGGGCATCGAAGTCACAGGTTTGGTCGGTTCGGCACGCTCCGCAATCGCTCTCGGTTCCGCATAAGGGGTCTTCTATTCTGCCGCATTCGGCGCCCTCGCGAGCACAAATAGCCGCCGCCGTCTCTGGCCTGCAGCAACGGCCGTCGTTACAGACTTGGCCCGCGCCACATGTGCACGACACCATCGTGCCGCACCCATTGTCGACCGTTACCCCGCACTGATCTTGGCACGGGTTCTCGTTGGGTTGACAGGTGCACGAATAGTTGTTGCCGTCCCTTTGACAGACAGCATTTGCTCCCGTGCAGCTTCCCTCACACTGGATCTGGTGCCCGGTGTCGGCGGTGTTCACACCGCACGTCGCGTTGGGAGGACACTCGGGAACTCGGCAACCGTATTCCCCGGCGCTGACCATGACACATACCTCGCCGGCATTCGGGCAAGCTCCGGGGCAAGATAACGGTGCGTCCCCACAAGCCGTATCGACGTAGGCACCACACGTTGCCTGGCCGCCCGCTGGGCAACGCGGCATGCAGCACGCGTAGTTGTCAGGTCCATCGCCGGTGTTTCGATTGATGCAGCGCTGTCCGTCGACCGCACAGCTACCGGGACATGAAAGCACCGTGCAATCCAGATCGGTGAGACCGCACGCCGTGTTCTCGGGACACTCCGCGGAACAGTCACCGCACACGTAGTTGCCATCATCGCGCAGCTCGCAAGGCTCACCGTCCTCGCAATCCCCGCGACAGGCTAACGCCTCACCAGCCGTGAGGACCACACCGCATGTGGCCTCGTCGGGACAATCCGGCGTAACGCACAGTCCTTCCGCACATCCTTCTCCGTCAGCACACGTGCAATCGATGAGTCCACCACAGCCATCGGGCACCATGCCGCAAACGCCTTCGGGACATTGAGGCGTACAGCACTCTCCGTCCACGCAACGATCGCTGCCGCCACATCCGCAATTGATTTGCCCGCCACAGCCATCGGACACGTAACCGCAACTGTCACCCGGACACTCCTGGGGCACGCACTCGCAGCGGCCGTCTTCACAGGCGAACCCGTCCGGGCACCCACAGCCGTCTACGGTTCCTCCGCAGCCGTCGTCCAAATTATCGCCACAGGTGCCGTCATTGGGGCAACCAGCCTGGCGACACATCGAAATACCGTCTTTCGTCGAGCAGCAGCTCCCTTCCGGGCACTCGCAGTCGATGACCTGGCCACAAGCCATGACTTGTCCACACGAATTAGTAGGACACGCCGGAGTTTCGTCACAACAGACGTTGTCCAGACAACTTTCACCGTTGCCACACCCGCCACATTCGATCGTGCCTCCACAGCCGTCAGGTAGGGTGCCGCAGGCGCCGTCGGGACACGTCCGGGGCGCACAACAAACCCCGCCCTTGGCACACACTTCACCGCTGCCACAGCCGCAGGATACTTCACCGCCAGCTCCGTCTGGAAAGGTGCCGCACAGCAAGCCGCCGCCCGTAAACTCGGAGCAGCGCAGGGGGTTGTATCCTTCGCACAAATTCTCCAGACACAGTTCGCGTCCAGAACACCCGCCGCACTCGACCGACGTCTCGCAGACGGCCACCGTTCCGCACTCGGCAGCGATCCCCCTGTCCGTCAGTTCTTGGCAAGATCCCGTTTGGCAGGGGTCGGCACCGCATTGGCCACTGGAGCAGTGAGCTCGCGAAGGATCGTTGGGATACTGATCCTGACAGAACTTGCAGAACTCGATGCGATTGCAGCTATCGGTCCTGTATCCGCACTCGACGCCTTCGGTCTCGCAGCTTCCCGCGGAGGGACAGACGCACTGATTGTCTTCGCATTCCCGACCGACCGGGCATGTCCCACAGTGAAAGGTCTGGCCGGTACATTCGTCGACCAAGTCGCCGCACGCATAGCCCTGGCTCTCGCAAGACACCGGAACGCAAGACGGGGGCGCCACGAGTTGACCGCCATCGAGTTGTTGACCCACGACGTAACGCTGGTCGAAGTCCGCGCCGATCAGGGTTTCGCACCCGACGCTCATCAAGGCACAGACGAGCAGTACCAAATGCGCGATGGCCAACGACAGCCGGCGTGGGGTGCCCGGGAAGGTCCATCGTCGCATCGCCCAACTCGACTGCATCGTTGCCTCAAAACCCTTGGGCGCGCTCAAAACGTCCCTCGCAGTCTCAGACCGGTGAGGTCGTGGAACTGACCTGCCTCCAAAACGGTCGGCGCTTCGTCAGGCGCCGTGAACAAGAAGTAGGCGCCAACGCCGAGCGATGCCACCCCGGCGCTGACCAAAACGTTCGCCAGCAAGGCGTTGCGAGTTCCCTCACGCGCTGCTTGAGGACCTTCTTCGGTGAAGCAGAAGCGGGTTGGGCAATCTTCGGCAATGGTCTTCTTGTTGCTGTAGGCGAGCAAGCCGAACACACCGCCCCCCACGACGCTCGCCAAACCCAGTCCGCCAAAGACGTAAGCCAAGGTACGCTCGGTACTGCCGTCTTCGCGCATGATGATGTTCGGCGTTCCTTCTCCGCCCTCCGACTCCGGCACCGCGTCACCGGGAGCAACCGTAAAACTCTTCTCCTCCCCTTCCTTCAGCGCGATCCGATAGTCTGCAGCCTGATAACCAGGAGCCTGCACAGTGATCGTGTACTTTCCGGGATCGAGAGGCAGCGATAACCCGAAACTGCCCGTCAAGGGTTCGCCGTTGCGTTTGACGACGGTGCCCGCTGGCGCATCATCGGCAAGCTCTATCCGCAACCGCGGCACTCGAGGTTCCAACGCGTCCACCTTCTCCTGAGCAAAAGTGCGCCTACGGTCACCTTCTGCCAACAGTTCGATGGCACCACGATACCTCTCCCAGGCGGACGCCACGCGTCCCCGACGCTCCTCGCAATTGGCTAGGTTCAGCGTCGTGCCCGGCGCGCGGTCTAAGCGATTGCTCTCTTCGAACTTCGCGCACGCTTCCTCGTAGTCGCCGGCGGTCATCGCCTGACGGCCTTCCTCGAACAGCAGCTCCGCGGCTGCACGCTGTTGCGCCAGGCCCAGGCGCGGCACTAGCGCCAACTGGGCAATCAGCGCCCAACGGACCAACTTTGGCCAAAGGTAAGCTCCTGTCGTCGACATCGCACGTCAGGATACACGAATCTCGACGGACAGGTGAACCGACGTGAGGCGCGCCCTGTTGGTATACGAACGAACTCCTACCGGGAAGAGTCCGGAACGGAACGATAGGCCGAGAACGCCGTCACCCTGGAGCTTACCTAAGCCGCGCCGGTGTTCCACTGTCTCATCGGGTCCACCAGCGAATCCTAGGCGTAGCTCACGACGCGCGGTTGCGCGCAGCGAGCTACACCCAACGTTCGGCTTCAGCCGGCGTCGCCGGAATCAGCAACCGCACCGTCGAGCCCGCCATCAGCTTCAGGGCCCCCATCCTCCGACTCATCCCCGGCATCGGCAACGCCGCCGTCAACCTCGGGCTCCGGACCTGCCTCGACAGGCGACCCGCCTTCGGCGCTACCCGCTTCGGGGCTGCCGGCTTCAGGGCTGCCGGCTTCAGGAGCTCCGGCTTCAGGGGCGCCCGCTTCAGGGGTCCCGGCTTCAGGACTTCCGGCTTCGGGGCTAACGCCACCCTCCTCTTCGCTGGTGTCCGTCATACCGCTCGTGTCGGTACCGCCCCCAGTCGTGGGGTCTGGCTCATCTCCGCCTTCGGGATACGAGATGAACGTCACCGTGCGCTCTTGAACGGCTTGAACCGTACCACCGGCAAAGCGAGAGTCGACGGATCCCGTCGCGGTGCGTTTGACGGTGAGGGTCACGTTACACTCGTCATCCTCACGATTGCTTCGCGTGCGAATCAGGTCGGGACTGATTGAGTAACTGCCATCGTCGTCCGCGACGCCGTCTTCATTCCAAATGCAGTTACCTCGGATCTCCCAACTCAAAGGATGGTCATCTTCACCATCCCAAGTAAACGTGATGGGTTTCCCCCGTTCGAAGCTCTGCTTGGCGGACAAGGTAAACGGCTCGGGCATCCTTACGGTGGATTCCGGGGCGTTTTCATTGCCCTCACCGCGGTAGAAGTTGAACACGACCTCTTCGCCGCCGATATTCTGGCTGAATTTGGCGCAGTATCGATTGTTCTCGCAGCCCGAAGGCGTCATGTTTTTTTCCTCACCTGCGGCTGCAACCAACAATGCGTCGGGCGCCACGAGCAGGGCGAGCGTGTCAGCATCGCGTCCACCCACGCGCAGCGCTGCTTTGGCGCTGGCCTCGTTGGCTCGCGTGGCGGTCACCGTGAACTCGGCCCACATGCCGCCGGTGCGAATGACATCAGACCCAACGGTCTCTTCGGTACACCCCGTCAGAAGTGCTCCCGTCGCGACCAACCCCACTACTGCAAATTTAGACCAGCTCATGGCGCGGAGCATAAGCAATGGTTTGGCCAGAGCAAAGCCTTAAGCACTCATCTTGCACATTAACGGCAAAGCGTAGCGATTTTGTCTATTTGCGGGCGCAAGGAGCGCCCTCACGTGACGCGAGGAGGATCTCACGCGGGGGTCACACCATGTGGGCATAGCGTGTGGGCATAGCATGTGGGCACGGCCGCCCAGCCGTCGATCCCCCCTGCAGGAACCTCCAGCGCGAGAGATCCGCGCCCATGGATGCCGGCCTTTGGCTGACAAGCCTGGCAAAGGCTCCTGGCGCTGGTCCCTGTCGCTGCCCCTGATGATATATCACCACGCGGCCGTTCTCTCGAGCGGCAGTCGTTACTCGAGCAAGCTCATTCTTATGATAGTCGGCGTCCCTACCGAAGTTAAGACGGAAGAGTACCGTGTCGCCCTCACCCCAAGCGGTGCGCGAACTCTGTTAGCAGATGGCCACCAAGTGCTGATCCAATGTGGAGCCGGTGTTGGCAGCGGCTATCTCGACAGTGACTACGAGGCTGCGGGGGCTCGTCTCATTGCCGACGCCGAAGAAGTCTTCGCCGCTTCGGAACTCATCGTCAAGGTCAAGGAGCCGCTCACCAAGGAGCTTTCCTGGCTGCGACCCCAGCATATCCTGTTCGGCTTTTTGCATTTGGCGAGTTCCAGTGAGTTAACCCAAGGCCTGCTCCAGAGCGGAGCCGCGGCCGTTGCTTATGAAACCCTCGAGGATCAACAGGGCGGGCTTCCTCTGCTCACCCCGATGAGTGAGATCGCGGGGCGACTGTCCGTTCAGGCCGGGGCAAAGCACCTCGAAGCCCCCTTGGGTGGGCGCGGTGTACTATTGGGCGGAATTGCTGGCGTCCCTCCTGGGCGCGTGGTCGTCATCGGAGGCGGTGTAGTAGGCACTCAGGCGGCACTGATGGCGGCTGGCTTAGGCGCCGACGTGGCCGTGTTCGATGTGAACCTCCAACGGTTGCGTGAGCTAGCGCTCTTTCTCCCGAAGAATGTGAGCACTCTCTACGCCGACCCGCAAACCCTGGATGCGTATGCAGTTCAAGCGGACTTGGTCATCGGTGCGGTGCTGGTGCGAGGACGTCAACCTCCACGCCTGATCTCGCATCCCCTGCTACGCCAGATGCAACCCGGCGCAGTCATCGTGGATGTCTGCATCGACCAAGGTGGATGTGTGGAAACGGCTCGGCCCACGACCCACGCGAATCCGACCTATGTCGTAGATGGGGTCGTGCACTATTGCGTGGCCAACATGCCGGGAGCTGTCGGTAGAACTAGTACCCGTGCCCTCTGCAACGCGACCCTGCCCTACATCCGCAAGCTAGCCGGTTCAGGCTTACAGAGGTTCGTGGATAGCGACAATGGACTGGCCAAGGCGCTGAACGTCCAACATGGACAGATCTTGAACGCCGACGTGGCAAGTGTGTTTCACTGAGAGCGTGTGTCGTGTTGCGTTTCTTAGTCGCGCGCAACTTGAATCCGAGCACTGCACCAAAGCGACTCGTT
>CAZNZA010000043.1:9889-22085 GCA_964577325.1 uncultured Polyangiaceae bacterium | reverse complement strand
GCGTTTCTTAGTCGCGCGCAACTTGAATCCGAGCACTGCACCAAAGCGACTCGTTGGCAAATGCGGCATCCAAAACTAGCCTAGCCTTCCCTCACTTCACGGGCATAGTAAGAATCTAGTCCCGCCCCCAAAGCGTCGCGCCACGGATCCCACGCATCAGTGAGGCGGGCTGCATACGAACATGTCTTCCGTCTCACACGCGAACGCGATTTTGCTCGAGGGAAGCCGGCGCATCCACCTTCTAGCGCCAGGCACCTACATCGTTGGCCGCTCGCGGCGTTCGGACATCAGATTAGAAGACACCAGAGTATCACGTCAACACCTACAGTTGGAGTTGAGTGAGGCGGGCCTGTCTGTGCTGGAGTTGAACAGCAAGAACGGCACTCAGCTCAACGGTGAGCGGCTCGAGACGACTCGTCAGCTACGAGTGGGCGACCGCCTGGAGGTGGGCTCGCATGTGTTACAGGCAATTCAGCACGCCCCAACGCTGTACGCTCCAGGACATAGCCTACTTCTGGTTGGCCAAGAGGCGCACTCGGCGTCGGGCACCACCGAAGTCACCGCCCGCGTGCTGGACTTGTTGGACGTGTTGACGGATTCCGGAAGCCCCGGATACTGCGTGCCGGAAACAGTGAGCACCGTCGTGGCCGTCGTCGATGACTTGTTGGACCGAGCGGGCATGACTCAGCCATACCTCACGCAAAGCGAAGCAGCGCGTCTCACGCAGGTGGTCGACATCATCACCCAGCGCTCGCCATCTACGACGATGCTGCGTTGGCGCTCTGGAGCCGTTGCTCGCATGCTTCCGCTCGTTGAGCGGGGGCGGCACGATGGTGAGCACGGCATGTAGGCACGCGGCGGCATTCGTAGGGCATCGTCCGCGCGCTCGAACAGCGAAGCTGCAACCGGTAACCCTCAAGTTGCCGCCGCCTATGGCCGTGATAGCGTACAGCAATACCGTGCTTACCTCTCTCATGGCTGTCTTCCTTCGTGTCGTCGAGCGCTGCCTCGTTCAACTCACTGACGTTGTTCGATCCGCTACCTTGTTGCCGTTCGCTGGCGCGTTGCTGGCGGGATGCTCCTTCTTGTATGACCTGGGGACGAACCAGTGCCGGGTCACGTCAGACTGCAAAGCGCTGGGTGCGGGGTTTGCGGGCTTGGTCTGCGAAGAAGGGTTGTGCGTCGAGAAGAGTAAGCCCACTCCCACACCCGACGATTCCTCCGATGGAGGGACGGGCGGCACCACAGGACCGGAGCCCGAGTGCACGAGCCACAGGCAGTGCATCGAGGAAAACTTCAACACCCCCCATCTGTGCCGCGAGGGCAGTTGCGTGGCGCTGGAGACGCCAGAGTGCCCCGTCGTCTTGCAACCGGAAAACCTCCTAGTTCCTGAGCCGATCGTCATCGGCGCCTACTCGGCGATCAATGCGACGGACACGATGTCCTCGCCCATCACTCGTTCTTACGACCTCGTTCTCAACGAGTTCACGCGACGGGTCGGCGGCCTGCCCGGTGGTCCCAATGATTCTCGCCGTAAGTTGGTAGCGGTCGTGTGCGAGGGGGCTTCTTTGAAGGACGCGCCCTTGGAGAACAGCCTCAGCCACCTGATCGACGACGTGGGCGTGCCAGCCATCGTGGCGTCTCTATTCCCTGAAGATCTGCGAGAGGCCTTCGACGCTCGAGCCAAGCAGGACAACATCTTCTTCATCAGTCCGCTGAATGCCGACTCGAGCCTCACGAGCAGCAACGACGGGTTGCTTTGGTTCATGCTCGGCGCCTATAGTGACCTGGCGCCAACGTTCGTACCGCTCGTCAAGCGTGCGGAAGCTCACCAGCGGAAAGCGCTGCCGGAAGAAGAGCCGACGCGGGTGGCCCTGGTTCAGGGAAGTCTCACTCCCGCACAGGACGTCGGGCAGGTGCTTCTTTCCGATCCAAACCACAGCTTGGTGTTCAACGGCAAAACGTACCTCGACAACGATGCGTCGAACAAATTGACGGTCGAGCTCACCTCCCAATTCGAGGACGATAAAGCCGAAGCCAATGCGGCCATCAACAAGCTACGCGCGTTTCGACCCCACGTCATCGTCGTCACTGCCGGCTCGGAATTCGTACGCAAGGTAATGCCGGTCCTCGAATCGACATGGGACGATGTGGATGATGGTCAAGCCCCGCCCTTCTACGTACTAGGTCCCCTTCTTGCCTTCGACGACGGCTTCACCCTCAACGCCTACTCCGACGTTTTTGATCGCGTTGCCGGAGTCAACTTCGCCACGGCTGAAGATCGAACCTTGTTCAACATGTACAAGGAAAATTATCAGGCGGCACATCCAGGAGACCCGTTTTACGAGGCGGAGAACTTCTATGACGCCTTCTACTACATGATTTACGCCATAGCTGCGGCAGGCAACCCGCTCGAGCTCAACGGCGAGAACATCGCCGCAGGCATGGCGCGTTTAGTTGCGCCAGTCACGTCCGACCGCAAGCCGATGCCTGTCGGTCCTTCAAATATCAGCGACGTACTCGCGGCCCTGGCGATCCCCAACTCTCGCATCAATCTGCAAGGCACGATGGGGCCCGCGGACTTCAATCTGGGTACGGGCGCCCGGGTTGCAAAGGGCAGCGTTTGGTGTGTCACTCCCGAGCCGGTCTTCCGCTACGACGTCCTTCGCCTCGATGAAGAGACGCAGGAGCTCGAGGGGACGTTCCCATGCAACGGCGACTTTTGATGCGGCGGCTCGGCCTCAGCATGGTTGGCGCTGCGGCGCTCGCCAGTGCCTGCGGCGAAGGCTCACCGTATTCCGGCGAAGAGGTGGGCCAGCAGACATGGGCCATTGCTGGGGGTACGGTCGACGAAGAGGAGCAGTGGCCAGGCGTCGTTTACCTGAGAACACCCATGCCGGGAAGCGTTCAGCTGTGCTCGGGAACGCTCGTGGCTCCGAACTTGGTTATCACGGCGTTGCACTGCGTTGCTCCTCTCGGTGCGGGTGATATTCAATGCACCTACAAGGGCGAGCTCATGGCCTCCCGCGCGGGAGCCGGCCAATTGGGGACCCCGGTCGCGCCCGAACTCGTCGAGGTGCGCATAGGCTTTCAGGCCCCTGCTTCCGAACCCGCGGCTCGCGGGACAAAAATTCACACCACCAACTCTGCCGACATCTGCAGCAACGACTTGGCGCTGGTCGAGCTCGACCACGCGTTCGATGTTCCGCTGCGTCCCCTAAGGCTCGACAAAGTCACCGTGCGTGGGGAACCGTTGACCATCGTGGGTTACGGCGATACGGGGGAAAGAGAGATGGTGTTGCGCCGCCACCGAAGCGACGTGAGAGTCCTCGCCATCGGCAACGACACCAACGAAGGACCGCGAGCGTCAGCACCGCCACGAACCTTCGCGGTCGAACCTTCTGCCTGCCAAGGCGACAGCGGCGGCCCAGCCTTGGCTCAAGCGCCGGACTTTCCTTTGGCCGGCGTGAACTCGTTGGTTTTGAATGAATGCGGTGGAGAAGGCGCCAATGGTGTGTACACGCGGCTAGCTCCGTTCAAGAACCTGATCCTCAACGCCTTTGCTGCGTCGGGCAATGAAGTCTGGCTCGAAGGTCAGCCAGCCCCTGGCACGGCGCCGATAGACGCGGGTCGCGACGACACTGAAAGTTCGGACTCCGACAGTGATGATACCTCAGAAGAGACGAACACTCCCCGCGGCCCCACGCCGGGATCGTCGAACGGACGCCGTCTCACCAGTGGATGCAGCGTCGTCGCGCTGCCGTCGATTGTTGGGCGAAACAGCCACCTCGCGCTGCTGCTAGGTCTCGCGTTCGCTGGCGCGTGGCGTCGCCGCCGATGCTGACGCAGGCCGGAGCGGCTCACCAGCGTTAGAACCTGCCACTAATCTGCAGCGACGTGGGCCCCACTGACACGTCTACAGCCGGGTCGTCATCATCGCCACCGACGGTGAGATAGAGGCTGATGCCAGCCGCTACCAGAGCCGTGCCGGCGAGGATGTCGGAGGCTAAAAACATTCTTCGCGCGCGACTCTGGGCCGAAGCCAACTCTTCCCGGCCTACGCCACTCGTGTTTCTCAGATCTTCCAGCTCTGAGACGGCGGTCAAGCCGAATATACCGGTTGCCACAGCGCCAGCCGCAAGCACCCCGGAAGTTCCCCATCCCACCCACCTCCACGTGGTATCGGCATCGTTGCCCTGAACGACGATCGTCTGCTTCTCCACGGTGCGCTCGACTTTCTGGGCTTCCAGACGAACATCGATCGACAACTCATCGCCACCGGCGAGCTTGATTGACTTCTCCTTCGAAATGAAGCCTGCGGCTCTTACATTCAGCGAGTGAGTCCCGGCATCAACCAAGACGGGCCCCTCTAAGGGAGATAAGCCGAGCAGCTCGCCGTCCAAGAATATCTGCGCCTTCGGCTCACTGATCTGCACGCGCAATTGCGCTGTGCGCCCCCTGAGCATCTCCACGTCGGCGTCGACCTCTGCGAGACGCTCCTCATCGATCTCGCCTTCACCCAGAGCGAGGTAGCGCTCCAAGGCAGCTCTAGCCCTAGCGTACTTACGCAGTTGGATGCTCACCTGACCGATGTTGTACAGCACGCGATAGTTCGCCACGAGTTCGTAGGCACGCTCGAACTCGATCAACGCCAAAGCATAGTCTTCGTCGTTGTAAAGCTGCACGCCACGGTCGAAGCGCCGTCGCGCTTCGTCGATGACTTCCGCATCCTCCACGGCTGGCTCCGCGTCCGCTTGCGACGCTTTAGCCGCGTCGGCGCTGACGTGCGCTTCGTTCGGGTCGGCGACTTCAGACTGCGCGGAAGCCAACTGGCTGATGAAGCAGAGGGAAGCGGTAGCAAGCGTGAGTCGTCGCAACGTTCTTTGCATGGGTATACTCAGTCCGCGCAGCGGCCAAACTCTTTGTCCGTGCGCTCTTCAACTAAAAGGGATTCTCCGTGTCGAGCACGCGCGTCTTGTTCGCCCGCGGGACGTCCACGAAGGTGGGCGTCGGCGGTGGGGATACCGGTTGCCTTTGGGCCTGGCCCTGAGCAGCGGTTGCCGGGGTCGCTCGGGGCTTTCGGTTCGGCGGTTCGACGGAGGCAGCCGATGCGGACGCCTCGGTCGCTGTAGCGTCACTCGACGCCTCTGGCACCAGGCGAATCATCACTTCCTGTGTGCGGTCGAAAACGAGCCTTTCCGTTCGTTCCACGTAACCTTTCGCTGATACCCTGACGACACGTTCGGTGTTGACGGGCTGGAGCTCAGCGGTAAAGGGGGCGTCACCGGCGGGCTCACCGTCGATACTGATTGAAGCGTGCTCGGGAACGGTTCGAACCGTCACACGAACGTTGTCCACGGGTGGAGCAACGGCGAGCGGTGGCTCAAGAGGGACGACAACCTGCTCGTTCTGCTGATTCCAGAAGATCCATCCCGACCCGACGGCGACGGCAGCTCCAACTAACCAAGCGAGCGCTCCCGCGCGGCTGCCACCACGTGGACGAGATCCGGTGCTTACGGCGGGAGCCCCGCTCTCCGATATTCGGTCTTCGCCCGAACCCGCCGCGTCGCTGGCGTCCAAGGATACGTCTTCGCTGTCGAAGCGCTCAATGGCGAGCTCGATGAGTTCATTGCGCGCGCGAATCGTGTCGCCAAGTGACGAAAGCACCAAGGCTGCTACATCGCTCTCGCCGACTCGAGCGCCTTGAGCGATCAGCCAGGCCTCCAAGTCTTTCTGCATCTCTTCGGCGCTCTGATAACGATCTTCAGCCCGTTTATTCAGCGCCTTCAGGACGATCCTGGCCAGGCCCTCGGGGTAATTGGCGACAGACTCGCATGGCGATGCTACCTCCTGCTCGAGGATGAGGTAGAGCGTCGACAGCGCGCCGTCGCCCTGGAATGGCCTTCGCCCGACGGTGCACTCGTACAAGACGCAGCCCAACGCGAAGATGTCCACACGGCGATCGACGTGCTTGGAGGTGAGCTGCTCAGGCGCCATGTAGTTGAGCTTGCCCTTGACTTCGCCCGTCTCCGTGGGGCGATGAATTTGACCTTGAGCCTTGGCAACGCCAAAGTCAGCCAGCCGCACGTGCCCCTGAGACGACAGGAGAATGTTCTGCGGGGTCACATCGCGATGTACCACGTTCAACGGTTCGCCGAGTTCGTCTTCTAGCTCATGCGCGGCATGCAACCCCGCGCATACCTTGGCGATGATCGACGCGGCCAATGTCGCCCCGATGCGTCCGTCCGGTTGACGTCGCACCACTTCGAGGAGCGTCCCGCCATCGGACCACTCCATGACCAAGTACAAGACTCCATCTTGCTCACCCAGTTCATACACGCCACACACATGGGGATGGTGAATCAGCGACGCGATCCGGGCCTCATCCAGGAACACACGCTCGAATTCCGCTGTCTGCGCCGCGTCGGTCAGAGCTGTTTTTATGGCGACCAGGCGCTGCAGAGCTCCAAGTTGCCGGGCAGCCCACACGCGGCCCATCCCACCACTCCCCACCTGTGTGAGAAGCTGGTAGTGCCCCAGCGTATCACCCACTGACGGTAACTTGACGACCGTCGTAGGAGGAGTGTTGGATTCGATTGGCGTCACGGGGTATGCAAGTTACTATAGTATGAGTCGTGAGCGATTGCCGCTCTTCGCCTGAAAACAAATACGGCTGCTTCCAAAAGCTCCGTAGACTATTCGGTTACTTTGCCAAACCTACAAGACACCTCCGACCGCAATGACGATGTGTTCCGACCCGGCCACAAGGTGGGCCGCTATCGCCTATTGGGGCCACTCGGCGCTGGCGGTATGGCTCACATCTGGGCGGCACGAAATGAACAGAACCGCTTTACACGCACCATCGTTCTGAAAGTGATTCGTTCCGAGTTCGCGTCGGACGAAGAGTACCGTCGCATGTTGGTAGACGAGGCAACGGCGTCAGCGGCCATTCGTCACCCCAACATCTGTGAAGTGTTCGAACTTGGCTCCCACTGCGACACGCTTTTCATTGCCATGGAGTGGGTCGCCGGCGACGCGCTTTCGGGGTTACTGAAGGGTGAGCAGGGCCGGCGTGCGCTGCCGCTGCCAGTCGCCGCGCGTATCATCGCCAACGCCTGCAGTGGCCTACACGCGGCGCATGAAGCCACTGGACCTGACGGTTCACCGCTCAACATCGTGCATCGCGACGTGTCACCCCAGAACATTCTGCTTTCCGTCAGCGGTCAGGTGAAGGTCTCGGATTTCGGAATAGCCAAGGCTCGAGACCAGCTCCACGCGCGCACCAGGACCGGAAACATCAAAGGCAAGTTCGCCTACATCCCGCCCGAGCAGGTGCGAGGTACCGGTCTCGATCGTCGGGCAGACGTGTATGCCATGGGCGCGGTGCTGTATGTCGCTACGACTGGCGCGCGCCCCTTCGGCAGCGGGGCTCAAGCTGCCTTGTCTCGGATCATCAAAGGGGAGTTTCCGACTCCCAAGGAAGTCGTGTCTGGCTTCCCCTTGGACCTCGAGTCGATCATCCTCAAGGCGCTCGCTTATCATCCAGAGCAGCGGTATCAAACCGCTGATGACATGCGACTAGCTTTAGAAGAGTGGTTGGCTGCTCACGGTGAAATGATCACGGCCACCGATGTCGCGCGTGCGGTAAAAGCACGCTTGACGCCCGACGCGGCGGAGCGGATCCGGGCGTTGAAAATGAGTCCGGAAAGTCTGAACCGTCTGAGCTTGGCGCCCAAAGTTTCGGGAGACGGCACTCCCAACTTTCCGACCGCCGCGCCACTCGGCTCGGCCACTCCCTCCACGAGCGAGGGGCGAAGCGCGACGCGTCCCAGCGCGCGACCCAATGGCGATGAGGTGCCCACGCACCGACCACCGGCCAAGACTGCGCGAGACGCCGGCGGCGCGCCTCTGCCGCGCTGGTACGAGCGGCTGGTGCAAAAGCGCAGTTAGCGGCCCATTCGCTCGAACCTGCCGTCGCCGCGCGTGGCGCAGAACGCGGGATTGGCCGCGCGGAAGCCGCTTTCGGCATTTGGCATTGCGGTGCGATTGCCACGGAACTAGCTTTACCGACATGCCCACCTATCGGAGTCGGACTTCAACTCATGGTCGCAACATGGCGGGAGCTCGGGCGCTTTGGCGCGCCACGGGGATGCAGGACGACGATTTCCAGAAGCCCATCATCGCCATTGCCAATAGCTTCACGCAGTTCGTCCCCGGGCACGTTCACCTGCATGATGTAGGACAGCGCGTGAAGAAAGTCATCGACGCCAGCGGAGGATACGGCGTCGAGTTCAACACGATCGCCGTCGACGACGGTATCGCCATGGGGCACGGCGGGATGCTGTATTCGCTACCAAGCCGCGAACTCATCGCAGATAGCGTCGAGTACATGGTCAATGCTCACTGTGCGGACGCCCTCGTCTGCATCTCGAACTGCGACAAGATAACACCTGGCATGCTGTTGGCAACGATGCGACTGAACGTGCCGACGATATTCGTATCCGGGGGGCCCATGGAAGCGGGCAAGATCGCTGGCACCCACAATCGAGAGGGCAAACGGGTCATGCGAAAGCTCGACCTCATCGATCCGATGATCGCTGCTGGCGACTCCAAGGTGAGCGATGATGAACTGTTGAGTCTCGAGCGCTCAGCCTGTCCCACCTGTGGCTCATGTAGCGGCATGTTTACAGCCAACAGCATGAACTGTCTGAACGAAGCGCTCGGTCTGGCTCTTCCAGGCAATGGCACGCTTTTGGCGACGCATGCCATGCGCTGGGAACTTTTCGAAGCCGCGGGCAAGCGCATCGTCGAGCTCGCGAAAGCTTATTACGAAAGGGACCAAGCCCAGTTACTACCTCGTGGGATAGTTAACTTCGAAGCCTTCGAAAACGCCATGACCCTCGACATCGCGATGGGCGGGTCCACCAACACGGTGTTGCACCTGCTCGCGATTGCCCAAGAAGGGGGGGTGAACTTCACGATGGCGGACATCGACCGGCTCTCGCGGCGCGTTCCGAACCTTTGCAAGGTCGCGCCTTCCTCCGACTATCACGTTGAAGACGTGCACCGAGCGGGAGGCATTTTTACCATCCTGGGTGAACTAGACCGTGCAGGCCTCATCCATCGCGAGGTCGGAACGGTGCATGCGGCGACACTTGGTGCAGCCATCGACGAGGGCGACTTGCGAAGGCCGACCGCAACAGAGGCCGCAAAAAAGCGCTCTCTGGCGGCTCCAGGAGGAGTACGTACGACCGTTGCCTTTTCGCAGGACACGTATTTCGAACGCACCGATGACGACAACGAGGGCGGCTGCATCCGCGATCTCGAGCACTGCTATAGTAGAGACGGCGGCCTTGCCGTGCTATTCGGGAATATCGCCCCGGAAGGCTGTATCGTAAAGACGGCTGGAGTCGACGCCTCGATCCTCCGGTTTGCTGGGCCTGCTCGCGTGTTTCATTCCCAGGATGCGGCGTGCGAAGCGATCATGGCGGACCGTATCGTTGCGGGTGATGTCGTGGTCATCGTTTACGAGGGGCCCAAGGGAGGTCCCGGCATGCAAGAGATGCTCTACCCCACCTCATTCCTCAAGGGTAAGGGATTGGGGAAAGCGTGTGCGCTCATCACGGACGGCAGATTCAGCGGAGGCACGAGCGGGCTCAGCATCGGTCACGTCTCACCAGAAGCGGCCGAAGGAGGCGCCATTGGCCTGGTTGAAGAGGGTGATTCCATCGTCATTGATATCCCGAATCGGACCATCAATCTGGACTTGCCCGAAGCGACCATCGCGGAGCGGCGCAAGCAGATGGAAGCCAAGGGCGCGGACGCATTCAGCCCTGTTGGGCGCCAACGCACCGTCTCACAAGCTCTTCAAGCGTACGCCATGATGACGACCAGTGCAGCGCGCGGCGCCATTCGCGACGTATCCCAGCTCCGGCGTTCTTAGCCCGCTGCATTCGTAGCCTGGCTGTTTTCTCAGCCGGGCTGTTTTCTCAGCTCACCGTTCGCCCGTGTTGACTGACGGTTGGTGGAGTGTGGTTCAAACCCGCTCTGCCGCCACAGCCGTCACAGCGAGACCTTCTCGACTCGCCGTCAGCGACGCCTCGGCCGCGCGATGAACCGCGTAATCGACGCCGTCCACCAGCGCCTGCCAACTGGCCTCGATGATGTTTTCGCTCACGCCGAGCGTGACGACCGGCTCTCCGCGGAACACGTGCTCGATGAGCACGCGCACTTTAGCTGCGCTCCCGTCAGCAGAATTGACGACTCTCACCTTGTAGTCACTCAACTGCAGGTCGACGAGTTCAGGGAAAGCATCCGCCAGTGCGAGTTGCAGCGCGTGGCTCAGCGCGTCGACTGGACCATTGCCCTCTGCCACGCGCAGGCGCGTTTCACCCTTTACCGTCAGCTTGACGGTTGCTTCTACCAGCTGAGAGCCGGCGGCCTTCGTGCCGATTCCGTGGACTCGAAAGTAGTTCAAGTCGAAGGGCGATACCCATTCACCCAGTTGCCGTCGCACGAGCAAGTCAAAACTCGCATCGGCCGACTCGTAAGAGTAGCCTTGGTTTTCTCGCTCTTGGATCTCCTCGAGAACCGTCGCAACCACGCCCTGCTCCTCGAGCTTGGGGTAGCGGTTGGCTAGCTTTGCTACCAGGTTGCTGCGCCCGCTCAGTTCACTGATCAAGATGCGGCGAGCGTTGCCCACTGCAGACGGCGGAATGTGCTCGTACGTTCGCTCGTTGCGTTGCATCGCACTGACGTGCACGCCCCCCTTGTGGGCAAAAGCGCTTTTCCCCACGAACGGTTGGTTGAGAGGGGCTCGCAGGTTGAGTCGGTCCCACACAGCGCGGCTGACTTCCGTCAGCCGTGTCAGGTTACCGGAAGGCAGACATTGCTTACCGAGTTTAAGCTCCAAGTTCGCAATCACGCTCGTCAGATCCACATTGCCGCAACGCTCGCCGATACCGTTGATGGTTCCTTGAACCTGAACACATCCAGCATCGACAGCGGCAAGGGTGTTGGCCACGGCCAGACCGGAATCGTTGTGCACGTGAATACCCAGATGCGCGGACGGCAGAACCTCGCGCACGCGGCGTACAGCCCGAACGATATCGGCAGGCAAGCATCCACCATTGGTGTCGCAGAGCACCAAGCGGCAGGCGCCCCCAGAAGCGGCGGCGTGGAGAGATGCCAGCGCGTACTCCTCGTTGGCGGCGAATCCGTCAAAAAAGTGCTCTGCGTCGAAAAATACCGGTCGCCCCGTGCTGTGCACCAGAAACGCAACGGAGCTTTCTATCATCGACAGGTTGTCGTCTAGGGAGACGCGCAGTGCCTCATGCACGTGTAAATCCCAGGCCTTGCCGAAGATGCAACACACGTCCGCACCACTCACGACGAGCTCGCGCAGATTCGGGTCTGAGGCAGCAGTGTTCTTGCTGTGTCGCGTGGAGCCAAACGCCACCAAGCGTGAACTTTCGAGACGCAGCTGACGAGCGGCCTCGAAGTATGCGGCATCCTTGGGGTTCGAGCCAGGCCAGCCGCCTTCGACGAACGCAACGCCCAGATAATCGAGCTGCCTCGTCAACGCCAGCTTGTCTGCGAGGCTCAGGTTGACGCCCAGTGCTTGCCCTCCGTCGCGCAGAGTCGTGTCGTAGACTTCGATACAGTTCGTGGCAGGACCGTCAATTGCGGAAAAAGATGCCATCGGGGCTGCTTAGAACAGCTGTCCCGCACGGGCAAGCTGGGATACCGGAAGATGCGGCCGTGGTTCAAAGAGAGGCAGATGCGCCGTCCTGCAAGATATCTTCGAAGGCAGCCAGTTGCCCCTCTTCCCGCAGGCGGTCGAGCGCTGTTTCGGCCAGATCTCGCGTCAGCGCGTCGTCGGCCCGTCGCGCCGCATCTAAGCGTCGAGCCACGCGGCGCCGGGTGGAATCGAATTCGGTGCGTAAGAACGTGGCCACGAGCTTCTGGTAACTCGCCGCTTCGGATTGCCGGTGCGACTCCAAAGCGTTGTACTCCGCGCTGCCCAACGGATACTTCGCGCCGGTGCGCGGCTCGTCAGGCTGCATCGAAGGTGGCGCATTGAGCAAACTCTCGACCTGAAACTCCCGCGTCACCTCGTCGGACTCGGGAACCTCTTCTTCCGTTCCCTCAGCCACGAACTCCGAATCGTCGAGTAGGTCGCCGACGATGGAGGCTT